>AP021858.1:624292-936438 GCA_017347465.1 Candidatus Nitrosymbiomonas proteolyticus
AGGTATTCGTTGCCGCATGCGTCGGCGGCGAGTTGAAACGCCCGAGGCAAGGCAACTCCGGCACCATAAAGCGCCCCGAACGCCCGCCCGAACTTCGCCATCGAGAGTTGGCGAAGGGTCGTGCCGAGATAGGGCATCGTGCTCGTGAGCAGGTCGTACGTCCTTCGAACCTCCCGGTTCTTAGTCCCCACACGAAAGAACAAGAACATGAGAACGAGAAGCGGACCGAGGAACAACCAAGTCACCGGGCTCGTGAGCGGAGAAGCGATTCCTCCGGTCTTTCCGAAGTAGCCGATGATCCAGTTCGTGGCGAGGATGATCACGATCGAGGAACCGATGACAAGCTTGGGGTACAGCGTGACCCTCCGATAGAGGTTTCGCAGCTCGATTTCCTGCTCGATGTAGTGGGCGACGAGCCCCAGGGCCTTGTCGAGCGTGCCCGTCTCTTCCCCGACACGAACGAGGTTGAGCATGACAGGAGGGAAGACTTCGGGATACCGCTCGAGCCCCACCGAGATCGGCCTTCCCTGCTCGGCGTGAACCTTGAGTTCGGCCACGATGGGCCTGAGTGTGGCGTTCGGGGTCTGGGTGGAAAGCGTGTGGAGCGATTGCACGACGCCAACGCCTGCAGAGACCATCGACCCTAGCTGTCGGAAAAAGAAAAGCAGGGCCGAAAGCGGGACCGGCGAAACCAGCGGTGCGACGACTTCGGACATCCACCGCGAGCGAGCTTCGAGCGTGGGGTCGCGAGGGGGCGCTTCGGGAGTTCGGGGGCTCTCCACGCGCCGAACGGGCTCAGCGAGAGGATCGTTCGGCATCGAGGATTCGCCCAAATGCGCAACGCGCACTCCCCGCTTGGAAAGGTCGTCGGCTACCGACGCCATCGAAGGGCCGATCACCGTGCCGGTGACGGGTTTGCCTTCTGAGTCGTGCCCCTTGTATTCGAAAATCGCCATCGAACGGCCCTACTTCTCCTCATTGTCGTCGGAATCGGTCACTCTCCCAAGAGCACTCGCATCAATACGGGATAGAAGACCCCATATAGGAAATACGACGCGATGAGCGTTCCCATCAAGTAGATCAAGAGAACCCAGCATCCGATTCGGCTCTTGAGCGCGGTCGTGTGGAACTCGGACTCCGACCGCGCCGATTCGACGGCGAAGCGCATTTGCGAGCCTATGTCGCCGGTCATTTCGCCCGTCGCGATGAGGGGGACAAGCTCTGGGGGCAGCCACCTGATCTCCTTCAGATTCTCGGAGATGGGCGACTTATCGGTCATGCGACTCGCGACCGCTTCGAAGTCCTTGAGCAGCCATAGGTTCGGAATTGCGTTCATCGCCTCGACGAAGGCGGTTCGAGGGGCGAGGGCGGCCCGTGACACATGCGCGAGAGCCCAAGAAAACGACTCGATCGCCTCGCTTCGAGTCCGGGCGCCGACGAGGGGCGCCCACGTCACCGCGCGGTGCCGGTTCGCCCGAAACCGCATCGAACGCCAATACTGCCTGAGCCCCAATATCCCGAAGAGAGCCAGCGCGACCGCGAGACCCGGAACCCCGAAGATCGTCTCACGAAGCGCGTCTGCGATGGCGTCGGCCGGGCGCGGAGAGCTTCCTTGGGTTCCTTGAATCTCGACCGACCTCGCGAGCGCGACGACGATCACGTAACCGATCGGCGAAGCCACCACCGTGCCCCAAGCCAAGAGCGAAATCCACCAGAACATCCGACGTAGCCCAGAGGCCTTTTGGGACTGTTCGGCGATCCGGTCGCATGCCTCCGGCAGAACGCCCGCAAGCTCACCGACCCGTACCGTGCCGATGACATGAGGCGGGAAGAGGTAGGGCCAGCGAGCCATCGCGGTCGAAAGCCCTCGGCCTTCGGCAGCAAAGCGGGACATCTCCTCCAAGGCGCGAGCGTAGTCCTTCCGCGGGGCGCGAAGCGACAGGTTGTGGCACGCTTCCGCGGGGTTGATGCCTGAGCGGATGTGCGCCCCAAGTTGGCTGAAGAGGAACATCAGGTCGTCCTCCGTGCCCCAATCGGTGCGCTCGCCGGGAGCGCTCGGAGCGACTTGCGCCGGGGTGGGCGCGGGCCGGTGGGCGGGTGAAGCCGCGCGGGAAGCCGGGTCTTGAAACAGAACCGATTGAAAGCCGCGTTGCGACAAGGTGTCTCGGGCCGACTGCGCCGAGGCAGCATGGATCGTCCCGTCTACGCGGCGACCCGTTGAATCTGTAGCCTCATAACGGAAGTAAGGCATCGCTCAATGGCTGGACGCGAAAACGGGAGTCTTTCGTCGCTCCCAATAGGTCTCGAACCCGTCCAAGCCCCGGCAGAACGAACTCAGGGGCTAAATCGGCGAACGGTTCCAGGACGAACCTACGCTCTGAGAGCCGCGAATGAGGGATTTCGAGGGTCGTCTCGCCGCGAACCCTCGATCGCAGCCGAAGCGATCCATAAGCGACGATGTCGATGTCGATTCGCCTCGGGCCGTAGCGCTCACCGGACCGCGGCCCGATCTCGGCCTCGATCCTCTTGGCCGTCCGAAGCAGTTCGAGCGGTCCCTCGGACGTCGTGATCTCGACCACCGCGTTGAGGAAAGCGGGTTGGTCCTCTTTGTACATTGCGTCCGTCTCGTAGATCCTCGAACTCCTCAGGCAATCAAAGGCGTGCACGATCGCCGCCGTCGCCTCGCGCAAGTTTCGCAAACGGTCATCGACGTTGGATCCCAGGGCCAGGAACACTTGGACCACCTGGCGGGTTTACCCCGTTGGACCTTGTCCGTTGACAGAAACTTCCGACTTCTGGAACAATTCGGACCTCCCTCGGCGGGAGTAGCTCAGTGGTTAGAGCGCCTGACTGTGGCTCAGGAGGTCGCGGGTTCGATCCCCGTTTCCCGCCCCATTCCCCGATGAGGGGAGGATTTCCGCTTCTGTCCGACGAACCCCAGTTTCGTTCATGGGGGAGCCTGTGCCCGATATCTCCGCGAAAGAGCCCAGCGGGCCAAGTCCCGTGCGGGGAAGGGCCGTTCTCGCTTCGGCCCTCTTACTCCTCCCCGTCGTCTACGCGAGCGCGAACGCCCAAGTGTCGTCTATGTTCTCGCTCTTGGTTCCGCCGGTCGGAGCGCTGCTTTTCCTCATCGCCCTCAACGCGGTCCTGAGAAAGGGCGCACCGAAGGCCGAGCTGTCGCAAGCCGACCTGATCGTCACGTTCGCATTCCTTTCGGTGGCAAGTGCAATCGCCTCCGAATGGGCGTGGGTCGGTCACTCCGCGCTCCACATGTTCCCGATCCTCGCCGAATCGAACCCGACCGTGCGCGATGTGATCTTGCCGAACATGCCCGATTGGCTCGCGGCCAAAGACATCGAGTCGGTTCGAGACCTCACCACAGGCGGGCACAACCTCTCCTACGTCGTCGGCAAGTTGCCCCTGTTCCTACCGAAATACCTCGCCTGGGCGGCGTTGGTGGGTTCGCTCTTCTTCGCGTGCCTCTGCATCAACAGCCTCATGCGAGACGCTTGGTGCCGACGGGAGCGGCTTGCGTTTCCGATCATCCAATTGCCGGTCGCTCTCGCTGAGAAGGGGGGGCGCGGGGCGGTGTTCCGAAGCCCCTACACCTGGATCGCCCTGGCGATCATGTTCTCCATCGATATGCTCAACGGGTTCAGCTACCTGTTCCCCAACGTCCCCAATATCCCCGTCAAAGACCTCGTCAACCTTCAGGACCTCTTCGCCGAGCCTCCGCTGAGCCAGATCGGGTTCTTTCCCCTGGCCATTTATCCCTTCATGGCCGCCATCGGGTTGTTCGTTCCGAGCGACCTATTGCTCAGCATGATCGTGTTCTTCCTGCTTCGAAAGCTCACTCACCTCGTTCTTGCGGCAAATGGTATCCCCCAAAGCACCTTCTCCGGCACCTTCCTCGCCCCGGGGCCGCCCTATTTCGACGAGCAGACATGGGGCGCGGTGCTCGCCCTTTTTGTGGGGGCGGTGTGGGTGGCTCGGCCTTGCCTTCGGGAGGTCTGGCAGAGCATTCGAACCGGCAAGCGAGAGGAAGACGGCGGCATCCCCCATCGGTGGGCCTTTGTGGGGTTGGTGGGGTCGTTCTTCGCCGTGTTGGCCTTTGGAATGGCCGGGACCCTGCCCGTGATCTTCCTCGTCCCGTACGTGGCCCTATTCCTGATCTTCAGCGTCGTGGTGACTCGCCTGCGAGCGCAACTGGGGCCCCCGACTCACGAGTTCGCCTTTTTTGGGCCCAACAGCATCATGCAGCGGTTTTTCGGTACGCGTTGGCTCAGTCCCAGACAAATCGTTTGGGTGAATCAAGTGTTCATCGTGATGAACCGAATCCACCGCACTCACCCGATGCCGTACCAACTCGAGGGAATGAAGATGGGTGCGCTCTCGAACGTGCGCCAATCCCACCTCTTCTGGGGAATGGCGGCGGTAGCGCTCGTTGGGTTCGTCGCCGCCTACTTCTTCCTGCACGTCTACGCCTACCGCACGGGCCAGGTCGCGCGGTGGTCGGAGAGCCTGATGTACGTGCAGACCATGGTGGGCACGCAAAGAGGTCCAGACTTCGTCGGAATCCTGATGACCGCCTTTGGCTTCGGAGTCGTCGTGGGCCTCGATGCGATCCGGTTTCGGGTACCGGGGTTTCCGCTTCACCCTGCGGGGTACCTTCTGTCCTCCAACTTTGGAGTCGATTACTATTGGTTCGGGCTTCTAGTGGCGCTGCTCATCAAGAACTTCGTGCAGCGGTACTATGGACACTCCGGCTACGGCAAGCTGCGCAACGTCGCCTTCGGGATTCTGATCGCCGAGTACGCAGCGGAGACGATTTGGATGACCGTCGCACTCGTTACCCACCAAAGCACGTACACGATCAGCTTCAATGAAAGGAGCCTTGGACTCCAGTGAGCGAACCTGGCTCAGAACCTCGCTCCTCGGAGCCGGCCGCTCCGAGGCTTCGCCTTGGCTGGGTGGTTTTCTGGCTGCTGCTGGGTTCTTGGATCGGCGGCAGTCTGTATACGTACCTCACTCGGGACTCGGACCCGGAGCAGAAGTTGGAACAGGTCTCGCGCGAGATCGAAACCGAACTCCGGTCGCACGAACTCTCCAAGAGACTCCTTTCGCAAGCCGGCTCGACGACGGCCCCGCCCGCCGCATTATCCACGCTCGACCCGCTGGTGTCCCGGCTCGCCGACGAGCGCGCATCCGACCCGGAGGCGGCCTTCCTCTACACGGTCATCCGGGTGGAGCAGGGTTACGATCCCGACCCTGAAGACTTGGAGCGCCTTCGGCTCAGTGAAGACCGTCAACTCAGGGCTGTGGCCGCGCTCTATGCTTACAGGGGGGTTTCGGAATCGGTCGCTTTTGATCTTGCGGACGAACTGCCCGACGCGCCGTTTGCCTTCCGATTGGCCAAGGCGCAAGGGTTGGAGCGGGCCGGAGTCGCGGATTCCCGAGACGGATTGATTCCGACCCAAGCCCTCACATCGCTCCAGCGAGCGGCGATGCTGATAGGGTTCTTCTGCTTTGCCTGTCCCCTCGTGTTCGTCGTCTACATCTTGCTCAAGCTCCGAGGAAGCCTGCCTTCAGCGGGGTTCCCTGTAGGCGCGATCGACGACGACGCGGCGGAATCTTTGGCGCTCAGGACGACGCAAATGTTCGCCCTGTACTTTGGTGTCGGCGTCGTGAGCGGGATGGTGGGAGGGCAGGCGCTCTCGACCGCGGAGGGCGGGGCCCTATTTGGCTCGCTCGGGGTTGTTTCGGTGGTGATCCTAAGCCGGTGCCCGGTTTTGGGCCTCGATTGGAGCTTGTCGAAGCTGGGCCTGAACCTCAAGAACTTCAAGATCAATCTGATCTGGGGGGTGGGGGCGGCGATCGTCGAGCTACCGGTCTCGGTGATGATGGGCTACCTCGGTTCGCGGCTCCTCCAGGGCCTTCCGAATCCCGAACACCCCATTTCCCCCGAACTCGCAAAGGCGAAGTCGCCGTGGGAGGTGCTTCTCTTCATCTTCATGCTCGTCATCATCGCTCCGGTCTTCGAGGAGATCTGCTTCCGCGGCGCGATGCTGCCGGCGATGGCGCGGTTGATGAAGAGCCCGGCCATCGGGATCCTCGCAACGAGCCTCCTCTTCGCTGCGATTCACCCGACCGGGATCCCCGCTTGGCTCGCCCTCGCTACGACGGGGGCTTTCGCGGCGATCACTGTGCATCAGACCGGCTCTCTAGTCCCGGCGATCGTCCTGCACGGGATTCACAACGGCATGATTTACTTGATGAGTTCTGGACTCGGCTAACGCAGGGCGGTCGGCAGTCGGCTTTCGGTGGCTTCCCGGCTATCGAAGTCCCTCGCGAAACCCATCCAAAAGGCGCCCCACCCGAACGCGGTCCCGAAGATAAGGACGGCCCGAAACTCATTCGGTACCGCCGCGTTGAAACTCACGAACCCTTCGATCGGTGCAGCGATAAACATAAGAACCACCGCCGTCACAAGGAGCACCAGCGCGTCCTTTCCGGCCTCCCGAAGAGCATCGGCGCGCCGCCTTCGTCCCGGGTGAATCAGCGCCCACGCCATGAGGAAACCTGCGCCCCCGCTCACAATGATCCCGCTGAGCTCGGTAACCCCGTGCGGCATCACGTGGAGCAGCAGGAACCCGAGCTTCCCAACCGATGCCATTTCGTGCGACAACGTACCCAGCATCAGGCCGTTGCTGTAGAGAATGCTCGCCGTGCCTACGCCGAACGTCGCTGCGGCGATGCTCGACGCCAGAATCGACACCGTTGGGTTGTTGCTCGCGTAGAACGCGGATGCGCCCACAGAGTCCAGGCCGCTCTGCTCCTGCATTTCTCCTTGCTTCCATTCCTCGACGAGGCCCTCGAACTCGGGCGGAACGAGCACGTCGCGCGAGCCGGGAACGTAAATCAAGCACGCATAGGCGAAAAGGGCCGAACCCAGAAAGACCCCCGCGCTGAGGGCTATCGCGCCGATCCGACGCCGGACGGTCGAGGCGCTGAGAGCGATAGCGTGAATTAGGACGGCTCCGAGAGGACGGTGCGTCGTGCGATAGATCATCGAATAAGCCCGTGCGCACAGCGCGTTCAAAAACGTAGCCAGATCGTCGTTGGTGGACTCGGTCCGAACCAACGCGAGGTCGTCGCACGCGCGGCGGTAGAGCCGGACGAACTCCGCCAAGTCCTCGGGCTTGAGTTGCGAAACGCTGGCATCGGCCTTGTCGGAAAGCTGCGTCAGCCGCTTCCAATCGGGTTCTCGCTGCTTCAAAAAAAGGAGTTCGTTCATGCTTCGTCAAACATCCCTGTATTCCGAATGCTACTCCACATCGTCACTGGACGAGGTGGGGAGGACCTTGGGGGGTTCGAAAGTGAAACTGGGATGGGCCATTGCGATGCTGTTGGGTCTTGCCCCGCTGATGAGCGCGAAGACCTTGGTGACGCAGGCGAAGATCGTTGGGGTTGACGCGCGAGGGTTTGACTTACGCGTCGGAACGGAGACCCTTCGCGCCGAGGACGGAGTGAAGTGTCGCTTCTGGAGAAACTACGGGCGTTCCGATCGGGCGGCCTTTGCGTCAGGCGACGAGGTAGTCGTCCGCCTCGACATCGGCTCCGATCCCGCCGACCTTCGAGAAATGGCGGAAGCGAAGACCGGTGAATGGCTCGCTCAAATCCGCTCCAAGCCGCAGGAATGCGTCGTCGAGAAGATTGAAAACGGCGACATGGCCGTCGTCCTCGCCGAAAGTCGCAAGTTCACCTACCGCGTCTCCGACAAGAGCGAAATCCAGCTCAAGGGACGAACGGACGCCAAGCTGCACCACCTGGAAAAGGGCGCCAAGGTCTGGGTGAAGGGTCGGCTCCTTCCCACGCTCGACACCTGGGTCGTCTTGATCTCCGACCAGCCTCTCGAAGACCCCGACGAGAAAAAACCGGCAAAAAAACCTGACACTCCGGAGAGAACCAAGTCAGCCATCCCCGCACTGCCCAACTCGGGCAAGCTCGAAGCCAAGTTCCTGGCGTGTCTTTTGACCCTCTCGATGATCGATGTCGTCTCAGGTTCGAAAACGTTCCACATCACGTTCACGCGAGAAACGAAGTTCGTCATGCAAGGCAAGTCGGTGTCCCCGAACCAAGTTCCGAAGGGAACCGACTGCGTCATCACCTACAAGCGCGACTCGCAAGGTAGAATCATTGCCTCAAAGGTCGAGTTCTTCCCGCCAAGGGGGATCGAGACAGAACACGGTACGTTCAACAGGCGTCTCTATTAGAGTCGGAGCACTTATACCCATCGGACGCCTGGATTGGCATGGAGTTTGCCCATCCCCTCGAAACGGAAGGCGATAGCCCGCCGCAATGCATTGCGGATTCGGGTTTCGGCAGCGGGACGGACAATCTATGGCCGACGGCGAAAACTATATGGATCACGAAGAGAGCGTACCGAGCTATCTGAATCGGCTTACGCGAACTCCGCTTCTGACTCCAGAAGAGGAGGTGGAGCTCACGCGTGCCGTCCAGAAAGGCGACGAGCGGGCGCGCATGCGGCTCATCGAATCCAACATGCGCCTCGTCATCAACATCGCCAAGAGCTATCGGAACCGGTCAATCCCGCTCGAAGATCTGATTCAAGAAGGGGCAATCGGGCTCATGCAGGCGGCGGAGAGGTTCGATCCCGACAAGGGATACCGGTTTTCCACCTACGCCACCCACTGGATTCGTCAGGCGATCGGGAGGGCCATCGACAACAAGAGCAAGGCGATCCGGCTCCCGGCGCACGTCTCCCAATCCCTTCGAAAAATCGAGCGGGAGCGGCTCCGACTCGCGCGTGAACTCGGCAAAGATCCCTCGCTCGACCAGCTCGCGACCGCCCTCGGCCTCACGGCCAAAAAGCTGACGACGCTCATTCAATCATCTCAAGAGCTTCTGAGCCTCGACGCGGCGATCGGGGAGACTCCAGGCACCACCCTGGGCGGCTTGATCCGAGACAACCGCACGACCGACCCGGAAACCCTCGCCCTGAACCGAGAGCTCGTCAGCGAACTCACCCAAATCCTTGAGAGCCTGAACGACCGCGAACAGAAGGTGATGCGAATGCGATTTCACCTCGAAGGGTCGAGCGAGGCGCACGCGCAAGACGCCGCCAGCTCCGAAGGAGGGCTCTCCAAAGAGCGGATCCGCCAGATTGAAGTGCAGGCGATCAAGAAGCTGCGGTTGCTCGCCCAGCGGCGCAAGTTCCGCGAGATGCTGAGCCCCTAGTTGGCGCCCAGCGCCGAATCAACCTCGCGGAACGAGGGCAGGGCGCCGATTCCCTCCGATCGCGGCGGGGCGAGTTATGACCGATATCATGGAATCCTAACCCCTAGTTGCAGCCATACTCAAACTGTTTCGTACGCTCAGTCCGGCCGGGAAGTCGAGAGGGCAATTCCTGTTTGCGACGAGTTCCCGCCATGGACGGAGAGACCTTCCAAGGAGGAAACTTATGAGTAGGTTAATCTCAGGTCTGGTCGCCAGCGCACTGGCCGCCGCGCCTGCAATCGTCTTACTGCTTGCGCCTTCATCGGCATCCGCCGTTCCCGCCTGGTCTCGGAAGTACCAGATGGCCTGCACGGTCTGCCACTTTGGCGGAACGAACAAGCTGACCCCCTTCGGGCGGGACTTCCTCTGGCGTGGCCAGCGGATGCAAGGAAGCGGCGACGAGGAGATGTCGGACAGCGATTTCAAAATGGCCGACTACATGTCCTTTGCCTCCAAAGTTCGACTGATGTCGGAAAAGGACGCAAGCCCCAGTACGGAGTTCGATGTGGAGGCCCTGTCGATTTATTCCGGCGGCCCCGTCGACAAGAACTTCAGCTACTTCTTCGAGTTCTACCTGCATGAGCGAGGTAAGGAGTCCAATAGCGGAGGCACGGGTACCGTCGATACGGCCACCCGCGAGAAGCTGGCGGAGGCCTATCTGTTCTACAACAGCGACCCCGATGCCGATACCTATTGGTTCGCAAGAGCGGGCTCCTGGACTCCTCGCGTGATTCACACCGCGAGCACGGGCGGCCGACTTAGCGTCAGCCGGCCGAACATCCTCAACGATAACGCCGGCGGGAACCTGTACACCCCGAGGGACCGCTTCTATGGCGCGACCGTCGGGTTTGTCAGCAAGGGCAAGGTGTTTTCTGAGTTCGGGGTCACGAACGGCGGCGGAGGTAACGCTCGGCCGAACCAACCCGAGAATAACCAGCCCAAGGACTTCTTCGGCACGGTTGAGACGGTGCTGGACGACGAGGGCAGTACGCTGGGATTCTACGCCTATTCGGGCGAATATCCTGTGACGACTCCCACCGCGTTCAGCGACAAGTTCACGCGCTACGGATTCGTGGGCGCGCTGAACCGCGAAAACCACGTCCTGAGCGGAGGCTACTTCTTCGGAGAAAACGATCTCTCGGGCGGCGGAAACCGCCAGCCGAGCGGATACTTCATCGAAGGGGGGATCAACTCCAACCCTGAAACGACCTGGTTCGGGAGGTACGACTACACCGACTTCGATCTCGGCACAACCAAGAAGGGATTCACCGTAGGTGTGTCCCGAAGGTTGAGCAACGTGGGTCGATTCGTGGTTGAAGTATCGGACATGAAGGTCTCAGGGAGTTCCAACACTCAGAAGCTGACCTTCGAACTCAACTGGCTCTTCTAACGACAAGGTTGGGTTTGTACCCAAGGCGAGGCTCTCCTTCGGGCAGGGGCCTCGCCGCTTTATTTTTCCTGGGGCTCTGCCCCTATGTCAGCCTTGCAAAGCCCACAGCGCGGTGCAGCTTCGCCGCGTGGCGCAACTGCTGCGCCATCGCTTGTGGGCCGGTGCCCCCTTCCGACTCTCTTCGACGAACGGATCCCCTCGCGTCGAGGAGCTTCTCGGCTGCGGCGAGCGCTTCTTGGGTGAGCAGTCCAGCCAGGTGCTGGTTGAGGCTCTCCCGCGTGAATCGGCCCTTCTCGCGGCAATCTCTCACCATCCTCCCCACGATCTCATGCGCCTCGCGGAAAGGGATGCCTTGCTCGGCGAGCAGGTCGGCGATGTCGGTTGCGACCGTGAAGCCCTGCCTTGCCGCGGCAGCCATCTTGCGCGCGTCCCATTCGGCCTCCGAGATCATGAGCGAAACGAGCCTCAGCGAATCTCGCGCGAGGTCGAGCGATTCAAAGAGAGGCGGTTTGTCGTCTTGCGTGTCGCGGTTGTATCCCAGCGGAAGAGCTTTGAGCGTCGCTGCGAGCGCGGTCCAGTTGCCGATCGCCCTTCCTGCGCGTCCGCGAATCAACTCGGCCATATCGGGGTTTCGTTTCTGGGGCATGATGCTGGAGCCCGTGGTCACCCGGTCGCTGAGCCGAACGAAGCCAAATTCCTGAGTCGACCAAAGGATCAGCTCCTGGCACATTCGGCTCAGATGAATCATCAGCAGCGCGCAATTATGGAGCGCGTCCAAGACATAAGAGCGATCGGATACAGCGTCGAGCGCGTTGGGGATGGGGGCGGTGAACCCAAGCTCCGAACTCGTCATGCGGCGGTCGATGGGGAAGCCGGTACCCGCGAGCGCCGCCGCGCCCAAGGGGCAATAGTTCGCCGCATCGAAGAGCCTCTCAGCGCGCCAGCCGTGCCGCTGCATGGCCCAAAAGTGAGCCAGCATCAAGAACCCCAGCGTAATCGGTTGGGCGGGTTGCATGTGCGTGTACCCCGGCATCAGCGTGTGGCGGTGCTTTCGGGCGACCTCCAACAACACTGCCTGAAGCGACTTCAATTCCCTTAGCAGGTGAACCAATTCGTTGTGCAAGTACAAGCGGGTGTCGGTGGCGACCTGGTCGTTGCGGCTTCGGGCGGTGTGGAGCTTCTTGGCGACCTCGCCGACGATCTCCCCGAGGCGAACCTCGATCGCGGTATGGATGTCTTCGACGTCGAGCGGCAGTGAGTCGGGCCCAGCTTCGTGAATCTCTTCGAGCCCCTCGATCAGCTTCTTCGACTCTTCGGCAGAGAGGACCCCCACTTTGCCGAGCATCCGGGCGTGCGCGACACTCCCGATGAGGTCCTCTTGCCAAAACCTGAGGTCCGAGGCGATGCTCTGCCCGAACCGATCCACCAGCGCGTCGGTCGTCTCTCCAAACGCGCCGCCCCACATTTTTCGCATGGCTGATGTTAGCCGATTCGATGCTGCGAGAGCGAAGGCCCGCCCCGTTCGTCAGCTCCGAATCCGCTCGATGCGCGGCCTAGCTCGTCCCGACGAGCCTCTTCATCTTGGGTTCTTGAGCCTGAGGTACAGCAAGCTCTCCATCCCGTGAGTCTGAACCATCCCGGTCATGAGGCTCTGCTCCAGTTCCGCGGTGTCGTCGAACGAGGCCGCCGCTTCGCTGTAGAGCGCCCAAGGGGAGCTTCGACTGACGACTTGCAGGGAACTCTTGAAGAGCCGAACTCGAACCGCACCCGTCACGCGCCGCTGCACGCTCGACAGGAAGGCGTTGAGGTCCTCCATCAGGGGGTCCCACCAGAGTCCCCGATACGCAAGCTCGGCCCACCGCTGATCGACCAGCGCCTTGAAGCTGCGCTCCTCGTGCGTCATCACGAGGCTCTCAAGGGCCCGGTGCGCCGCGATCAGGAGCGCCGCGCCGGGACATTCGTAGTTTTCGCGAACCTTCAGGCCGATCAGACGATCCTCCATGACGTCGATACGGCCCACCCCGTGCGCTCCAGCCACGCGGTTGGACTCGAGAATGACCTCCAGCGGCGAGCCTGCTATCGCACCTGTCCGAATAGGAACCCCTTCTACGAACTCGATTTCGATCGTCTCGGGACCAGGCAGTGCGCTTTCCAGCGAAGCTGTCCACTGAAAGATCTCCTCGGGCGGGGCATACGAGGGGTCTTCGAGGCGCCCGCCCTCGATCGACCGACCCCAAAGGTTCTCGTCGATCGACCAAATCTTCTGTTTGCTTTGGCCTATGGGGGCCCCCACACGCTCCGCGTATTCGATCTCCCAGCTGCGCGTGAGGTTCCGCTCCCGGACAGGCGCGCGAATCGGGATGTCGGGGGCGAACGCGCGGAGCCCGAACTCGATCCGGAACTGATCGTTGCCTTTGCCGGTGCAGCCGTGTACGAACGCGTCCACGTCGCCCATTTGAAGGGCCAACTCCGCGGCGGTTCGAGCGATCAAGGGCCGAGCGATCGCGGTCGAGAGTGGGTAGCCGAAGTAATCGGCGTTTGCGGCGAGCGCTCTCATGCAGTACTCGCGAGCGAACTCCTCCTTCACGTCCGCGACGTGGTGGTCGGTCCCGAGAATCGCCGCGCGTTCCGTAGCCTGCTCGATGTCCTCGGCGGGCTGGCCGACGTCGACGGTAACGGTCGAAATCGAGTCGTAACCCTCTTCGCGAAGGAGCGGAACGCAAACCGTCGTATCGAGCCCGCCCGAATAGATAACCAGCGCCTTTTTCATGGTTGACGAGCGATCATTTTGGCAGGTTTTTGGCTCCGCGACCCGGCGGCAACGGGACCCGGAGCGGCCAAAGGGAGTTGCTGAAAGTGGAACGCCCCGTGCCTTCCGGCACAGGGCGTTCTTGGAACAGGCTCCAGAGGAGTCTTAGGATCGTCGGCGTCGGATGAGGCCGATTGCTCCGAGAGCGAGGGCCGCCATCGTCGCGGGCTCAGGGACGGCCGCAAGGTTCGTCGAACCCGCAGTGTTTAGCGCCTCTCCAACATCAGGCGTACCTGTAAATCCAGGAAACCCTTCGCCGTCGAAGTCGTTCCTCATCCAGTCGGCGGTCGTGTCCGTATCCACACCGTTCGGGATTCGGGAGGCTCCTCCGGGACGGAAAGAATTGCCATCGTATCCGGGGCCCAAGACTACGCTTGAGTAGTTGACATCGCTCGCTCCACCATCGGTAACTCCGACCGAGTCGACGATAGAGGTCCATGGAGTCACGTCGAACACACCGTCATTGTCGACGTCCAGGTCTAGTCCGACAACGACGCCCGAAAGGTCGGTGACCAGGAGCAAAGTTATCGTTCCGTTCTCGAGCATTCCGGCAGAATAGGGCGTTACCCAAAAACCGCCGGCGTCAGTGGTTCCAACCTGAATGATCTCGTCTAGAACACCGGCTCCGGTGCTATCGCCTTCGATTTCCAGAACGAAATAGTTGGAGAGGTCGGAGTTTGCAGACCCAAAGACCTCGACAAACTCATTCGTATCGGATCCGGTGTGGTCGGCGACGAACTCGTTGATGACGGGAAAGGCTTGCGAATTGGCGAAAGCCGTGAGCAGGCCAAAAGCGCCCGCAACGGCCAGAATGCGATTCTTCATTTCTTGATGATCTCCTCTTGAGCAACGGTCAGATGATATCTGAACGATCCTTGGATGCCCAAAGAATAGCACCTCGGTTTTTGAAGTTGAAGCTCGTTAACTTAGCCTTTACGCAGAACAGGCAAAAGTACCTGCATCAAGCTTCAACCCCCAGTACCTTCGACAGGAGCGCCTTCTGCGCATAGAGTCGGTTTTCGGCTTGATCGACCACTCGGCTCTGCGGCCCGTCGATCACCTCATCGACCACTTCGAAGCCCCGACGCGCCGGGAGACAATGCAGGAAGATCGCATCGCTCGACGCCATCGACATCACGCGCTGATCGACCTGGTACGCCTCGAACACCTTGAGCCTGTGCTCTTGCTCGTGCTCGTCGCCCATGCTGATCCAAACGTCGGTATAGACGGCCTTGGCTCCGGCGAGGCCCTCTTCGAGCGAGGCCGTTTGCAGGAGCCCCGGCGCGGGATCGAGCCAGAAGTTCTCCGGGCCGACGACCGCAAACTCGTACCCAAGCTGAAGGGCCAGCTTCGAAAGACTGCGGGCCACGTTGTTGCCATCGCCCACATAAGCGATCTTGACCTTCTCGGAGCCGAAATTCTCCTGAATCGTCAGCATGTCCGCGAGCGCTTGACACGGGTGTTCGAGTTCGGTAAGCGCATTGATGACCGGCGCATCGGAGTAATGCGCCAATTCGAGCAAGTGCCGGTGCCAGAACAACCTCGCCACGAGAGCCGAGCACCATCGGGAAAGGTTCGACGCGACGTCTTTGATCGCCTCGCGCTTGCCCATATCGATATCGTTCCGAGTGAGATAAACCGGGTGGCCTCCAAGGTCACGAATCGCCGCCTCAAACGTCACGCGGGTTCGGAGCGAGGCCTTTTCGAAGACGAGCGCGACGGTTCTGCCGACGACCGGACGGACCGGTTCGGGCGCCCCCTTGCTGCGGCTCTTGAGGGAGCGGGCCAGCGCGAGAACCTCAGCCGCCTGATCTGCCGAGAGGTCCTCCATAGCAAGAACGTCGTGGAGCTTCGCGGGTTCGGCGTGGGGGCTGGTTCGGACCGGCTGACGCTCCTCCAGCGCTGCGCGAAGCCGCTCGACCGCCTCCCCTGCTTGTTCCTGAGTGACGATCAGGGGCGGGACGAGTCTGAGGGTGAACTCGTCGGGTGCGTTGACGATCAAGCCATGATCGAGAGCGCGGAGGACGGTCTCCTTGGCGATAGGCCGCGAAAGCCGCACACCGAGCATCAGACCCGATCCTCGAACCTCTACGACGGGATCGCCGAGGCCGAGAAGCCTTTGCCGCAGAACATCGCCGACGGCGATCGCGTTTTCTATCAGCCGTTCGTCTTCGAGGGTCTGAAGGACTTCGAGCGCGACTCCACACATCAGAGCGCTCCCGCCGAACGTGGTCCCGTGTTCGCCGAGTGAGAGAACCTCCGCGGCCTCCCCACGAGCAAGACACGCTCCGATCGGCATCCCCCCTCCGAGGCCCTTGGCCAGAGTAAGGAGGTCCGGCAAGAACCCGTGCTGCTGGAAGTTGAACCAAGTTCCAGTCCGTCCGATCCCGGTTTGGATCTCGTCGAGAATCAGGAGCGCGCCGTGGCGGTCGCACAGGGCCCTTACCTCGCGCAAATAATCCGTACTCAGCGGAATCACCCCCGCCTCACCCTGAATCGGCTCCAGGGTGATCGCCGCCGTGCTTTCGGAAAAGGCCCCCCGAAGAGCCTCGACGTCGCCGCGAGGCAGAAAACGAACGCCAGGAACCAGGTCGCCGAACGGTTCCCGGTATTTGGGGTTGTATGTTACAGAGAGCGCACCGGCGGTTCTCCCGTGGAAGCCGCCTTCAAGGGCCAAGATTTCGGCCTTGCCGAGCGACTTACCGCGCTTCTTGGCGATCTTGAGTGCTGTTTCGTTAGCCGTCCCGCCGCAACTTGTGAAGAACACCCTCTCCATGCCCGAGAGCCGGCAAAGCCGTTCGGCGAGCCGAGCCGGAGGAGCCGTCAAGAGAAAGTTGGAGACGTGGGCTACGGTCGATGCCTGTCGGTTGATCGCCGAGACGAATCGCGGGTGGGCATGGCCCAAACAGCAGACGGCGATTCCGGCCAAAAAATCGAGGTAGCGTCGGCCTTCGGTGTCCCACACCTCGCATCCAGAGCCCCTTTCGATTGCGAGGGGCAGCCGCGCGTACGTGGCGATCGCGTAGGTCGAGTCAAGTTCAAAGAGGTTGACGTTGGTGTTCATCGCCGTGGAGCCCGCAGAAAGCGGGGCCTCGCTGCCTCGTCCTGGGGAGACTTTAGGTTACCTCAGCACGATTCTTTTGGAGAAATGGACCGTTCCCGGCGGAAAAGCCTTGTCAGAATCGAAAAGAGCGCATATAATTGGGATGCGACCTCGTCCGCTTGGGTTCAAACCGGGTGGCGGTGTTGCGTTCTGGCGAAAAGTCAGGTTACAATCAACCACCCTTCGGGGTGGAAACAATGGAGGTGTCTCGTATGTTCAAGAAGCTTATTGCGATTTTGTTTGTGGTTAGCGCTATCGGCGTGGTGACCGCAGGATGTTCCGGCGGCGACGCGGCCGATGGTGAGGGGGCGACTACCCCAGCTGCAACCGAAGAAGGCAGCTAGTCCCTTCCCAGGCAATGCCACGAGCCTCCTGCCGGTCGCCGGTAGGAGGCTTTGGTGTTTTTGGGGTGGCCCGGTCTACGCTTTGCCTTCGAGGCTCGCTTGAAGTCGCAATTTGGCGTTTTCATAGGCTCGCTCAGCCGCGCTTAGCTGGTCATCCAGAGCCCGAACGGTCTCGTCCCGCTCCCTGAGCTTCTTTCTCGCTTCGGCAAGGTCCTTGAGGCCGATCCGATATCTCTTCGCGCCTTCTTCGAGGGCCACCCGCCACTGAGCCTTGATCTCCTGGACCAAGAGAGCGGCGTCGATCCGTTCGATTTCGTGCCGCAACTCCGCAAGCTGCTCCAACTGGTCGGGAGTCGGCTTGGCGACCTCCGAGAGCCTCCCCACCGCGTCCGACAACGCCATCTTCGCCGAGGCGAGCGCCTCAGAGCCCGAACGTAGCGAAACTTGCGTTGCCTTTTCTTTGGCCTGAGCGCAGGCTACCGCGAGCGCAGCCTGCAAGTCCCTCGCTTGGACTTCTAAGGATGTCTGCGGCGAAGGACCCGGCTCCGTCGGCTCCGGTCCGCACCCCAGGATCGACCCCAGAAGAGCCCCGAACACCAGAACCGTCGAAGCCCGGACGAGCCGACCCGCCCTACTCTTGGAGCGCCGAAGCATTGACGCCATACCCATTACTTTACGCCTTTCGGCCGGTCCTGCGTGGCGGAACGCCTCAATTCGGGACCGCTTCGCTCAAGATTTCGGAGTTGATCTGGCCGGTCCGCCGATGGCCGCCCGCGATCAGGCAGCCAGAAAAGCTCCCGCCCTCGACCCTCGCGCCAGCGAAGACGACCGTGTTCTCCAGCTTCTCGGCCTTGACCCGCGCGCCCGGCCCGACCACCACATTGGGACCCAACTCGCAATCGACCGCCGCCGCCGGGTCGATCAACGCTCCTCCGCCCACCAAGTACGCCGAGGTGCTGAGAAACGATTCGAGAGTGCCGGTGTCAAACCAATCGCCTTCGAAGACGCCCGCGCGGACGTCATTCCCCTGCGAAACCAGGGCTTGGATCGCGTCTGTGATTTCAAACTCCCCCCGAGCGCTAGGCTGAAGCGTCGGCAAGACCTTCCAAATCGCCTCGCGAAAAAAGTACATCCCCGCCATTGCGTAGTTCGACTCAGGGTTTGCGGGTTTCTCGACGAGCTTCACGATCCGGTCCCCATCGAGGTTGGCTACCCCGAACCTGCGCGGGTCCTCGACCCACTTGACGATATTAAGATTCGCGCAGTCGGAATCGAGAAACCGCTCGGCGTGGCGCTGAAAATCCTCCGAATACACAACGTCGCCCAGATACAAAACAAACGGGGCGCCCGATACGAACTCCTCGGCAAACGAGAGGGCATGAGCGAGTCCTTTGGGCTCGGTCTGGCGCGCATAGGAGAGCCGGAGACCGAACTGCCTGCCGCCGCCCAACGCCCCGCGAATCTGCGGCTCATTCTCACCAACCACCACGCAAACCTCATCGATCCCCATCGATCGGAACTGATCGAAGGCGTATTCGAGCGTGGGACGGTTCGCTAACGGCAGGAGGGGTTTGGCGATTTGGTGGGTAATCGGATACAGACGGGTGCCTTTACCAGCGGCGAGAACGACGCCCTTCATCCCGGCAAGGATAGCACACCTCTTTATGCTAAAATCGTGCGTGGGAGACCGCGCCATGGAAGGTCGGGTCAAGTTCGCTCTATTCGTCGTGATCGTTGCCGGGGGCTGCGCAAAAGCCCCGCCTCCGACGTTCGATATCTGGAGCAACAAGCTCGGAGCGCCGACGCAGGCACGTTCGCGAACGTTCGAGGAGTACGTCCGCGCGGCCAACGTCGCCGAAAAACTGTTTCCGGAGTACGTGAACCGCGTTCATTTCACTCCGGGCATCCAGAAGCAGATCGTCGACGGGCTCGCTCCTACCCTCGAACGGCTCGCCAAGCAAACCGCCGAGCCCTGTGAGTTCGCCTTTCAACCGCTCGGACCGTTCGAGGCTCCGCCGCATCAACAGGGCTGGCGGCTGATCGGGCGCGCTCTCGCGTTCCGGATTCAAACCTCCCTGCTCGAGGGGCGGGGCGAGGAGGCCGTCCGCGACCTCCTGCTTGCCACAAGGTTCGGTTTCGACATCTGCTCGGGCTCGGCCACCGACGCTTCCTTGGGTCTAACCATCGTCGACGACGCGCGCCGGGCGTTCTTGCCCCACCTGCATCAACTCGGCGCGGAGCAACTGGAGCGGCTTTCTGCCGGACTCAAGGGCGAACTCGACCGGCGACGCTCGCTTTCGACGGCGATCCACAACGAACACCTCAACATGCGCGAGGCCATTCAATTCGTTCAGGATAGCTTCCGAAAGGGCGAAGCGAGCCTCCTTTCGGAGAGGCTCGGACTCGACGTACAAGATGCCGTTCAATACCTCGACCAGCTTCGAGGCAAATCCGGGGAGGAACAGGTTGCGTACTTCAGCGGGTTTGGCAAGGAGGCGGACCTGATTCGCGAGTACGAGATGGGTCGCGCCGACCTCAACGCAAGGCAACGAGACAGCCTGAAGCCGCTCTCTCTCCCCGAGCCCAGGCCCTGGTGGAGGCTGTCGAAGCACCTTTTCTTCACCTTCGACTCGCTCCTGGAGGCTCGCGATCGAACGGTCGCCCGAACCCGGCTTCTGGCCGTCGAGGCGAGCGTCCTTGCTTCCGTCAAGAACTCGGGCCAAGCCCCGAGGGACCTCAACTCGCTTGCCGAGTCTTTGGTGATCGACCCCTATACCGGTCAAAAGCTCCTCTATCGAGCGAGCGGCGCAACGTACCGACTGTATAGCGTGGGCGCGAATCTTGCCGACGATGGCGGAGACACCAACGAAGAACACGCTGAGCCCGACCTAACCCTCGAAGACTTCGGTCCTTGAGCGGAACCCCCGAAGGACAAAGGTAACCTCACACTCTAACCGACATGATCGTTTTGATGCAGTTCGACGCGACGGCGGATCAAGCAGAAGCCGTCGCTCAGGCGATTCGCGAGTTCAAGCTGGATGCACTGATCCTTCCGGGCGCGCAGACGGCGATCGGCATCCCCAGCGCCATCCCTCAGGAGTTGAGGGAGTCCCTCGCCTCCGCGCTGGGCAGCCTTCCAGGTGTCAGCAAGGTCACCCATGTCAGCCGCCCGTACAAGCTCGCATCGCTGGAGTGGCGAAAGGAACCTACCGTCTTTCAGGTCCGGGATGTGACCCTTGGCCGCGGCCATTTCGCTACGATCGGAGGACCGTGTTCGATCGAGTCGTACGAGCAACTCCTCGACGCGGCGCAGATCGTCAAGGACGCGGGCGCGGAGATTCTCCGGGGCGGCGCGTTCAAGCCCAGAACCTCTCCATATTCGTTTCAGGGCCTGGCTGAAGAGGGTCTGAAGATCATGAAGGCGGTCGGCGAGGAGACCGGGCTTCTGACGATCACCGAGGTGATGAGCGCCGAAATGGTCAGCGTGGTGGGAGAGCACGTCGATATCCTGCAAATTGGGGCGCGGTCCATGCAGAACTTCCCGCTGCTGATCGAAGCCGGTAGGAGCGGCAAGCCCGTCTTTTTGAAGAGAGCGCCGTCGGCGACGATCGACGAGTTTCTGTTAGCAGCGGAGTACATCCTCAATCAAGGCAACTCCCGGTTGATGCTCTGTGAACGAGGGATCGTCCCCTTGGACCGGGACTACACGCGGAACACCCTCGACCTGGCTTCCGTCCAAGTCCTTCACGATTTCAGCCACTTGCCGGTTTTCGTCGATCCTTCGCACGGCACGGGCGTCGCGCGATACGTGTCAGCGATGGCGATTGCAGCCGTTTGCGCCGGCGCGGACGGTCTGATGGTCGAGATGCACCCGAACCCCAAAGCTGCCCTCAGCGATGGTTCGCAAGCCCTCACCCCGGCGTTGTTCCGCGAGTTGATGGACCACATCCGGCAAGTTCGGTCGATTCTGGAGAGCTGGGACGCCGCAGGATCGCTTTCTCCCTAACGCAATCGGGCCAGCCCAACGGCCAGCCCGGTTCTAGCTTTGCTCTCGATCGAGGTCAGAGCTTGATGTCTACAATGCCGCTCACTCCCACGTGCTCGACGGCTCGGATGTCCTTCAGGACGTCCTTGCTGGAGACTGGAATGAGGGCCTTCATGCGGAGTTCGCGTCCCAAGAGTTGGGCTTCGGGTTGCGCTACGGCCACAACCTTATCGACTTGATGGGGCGGTCCCATAACTTGCGCCGCACCGACGGCGGTCGAGGAGTTGATTCCGACGGAGAGGATCGGCACCACTTTGGTTTTGACTTCCCAAGTGTCTTGCCGGCCCCACAGCTTGTTGATGCCTTCGTTCATCTGCTTGCCCATAGCGTTGACGATCGCCACGACACCTCCAAGCTTGAGGAGCTTGTCCAACTGCGGCGCGCCGATCGCGGCAAGCGCAAGAACAGCGGCCATCACGAACGAAATCTTTCTCAGCCCAAGTTTCTTCATTGATTCACCTCATACGATTCGGTCTTCATTGGACGCCCCGAAGCCTCAATGAGGTCGGGTCGTTAGGTCGAACAACCTAATCGTACCAAGTTTGGAAAGAAAAAACGGGACCCCGTGCGTTGGCACGGAGCCCCGATTGCGTTTCGGATACCGGAACTTAGAACCGGAAGCCGACTTGCGAGGTGAAGAGACCACCGGTCGCGCGCGTTGCGGACGAACCGAACGGCGTGAATCCGGAGACTCCCTTCGAGTCGTAGTCGCTCATCTCCCAGTTGAAGCCCCACCAGGCGTTCTCGCCCAATCGGTACTTCGCACCGATCCAGTACCAGCGCTCTTCCGGCTTGCCGCCAGAGAAGCTGGTTCGGGAAGCAAGGTCCCAATCGACGAACTCGGCGCCCGCATGGACGTTCCACGCGTCGTTGAGCTTGTACATGACCTTACCGGAGATGTGGCGCAACTCATCGCTCTCAGTCATACCGCTCACACCGCCGAGGGTCGTGCCGGTACCTTCATAGATACCCACGCCGACCTTTGCGGCCAAGCGGTCGCTGAAGTCGAAGCTGACTCCACCGTTGAAGCCCTTGATGTTCGTCGGGTTCTGCCAGATGCCGATCCTGCCCCAGTCGCCCGGAGCATAGAACTGCGGCTCGATCTCGCGGTAGCCCGCGTAGAACGAAGCGTTCCCGGTGTTGAACTTAATGCCGGCCCACCAAGCGGTGTTGTCTTTGTCGACGACCGAAGAGTCGTTGTAGTTGAGGTTGGTCTGCGAGAAGCCGCCGCTGAGCGACAGGTTGTCGTTCAGGTCGAACATGGCCTCACCGCCGAACACGATCGCGCGATTGATGGCCATCAGCGGCGAAGAGCTGAGGACCGTGGTCGCGTTCTGATCGAGGATCAGGTAGTTGAGGTTGATCTTCCCGCGCTCCATCAACGGAATGCCGACGCTCGCACCGAGGTGCTGGTCGACCATGATTCCGGTGTGGAAACCGTAACCCCGGGGGCGCTCGGTGATTCCGCTGGTCTCAGGGTCCCAAAGGTGGCCATATTGACCGGCGAACATCGGGTTGAGTTCGACTCCATTGGTTGAGAGCCTGTTGCTTTGGCGTCCGCCAAAGATGTCGAGGTTCACATTGCCAAAGTTGAAGTCGAAGTTCGCGCCGTCGAAGTACCACTTTCCGTCGTCCCAGTACTGCGACCAGTAGTACGGCGTGGTGTCCGGGCGGCGGAAGAAGTACCCGCCGAGCTTCTTGCCTTGTCGTCCAATCGTCGCGTTGAAGTCCTGACCCAGGAAGCTGGTGTTGAACTTCACGTTGAGCTCTTGGAAGTAGACGTCGGTCGAGGGCTCGCCGTAGGGGATTCCCGAAGGAATCGCCGAAAGGTCGCCGAATGCGAACTCGGTGTTGAAAGCGGAGCTCAAGTAGGAGCTGCCTCCGAACAGGTTGTGCACGGCGAGCACGGCGTTGAGCTTGGGACCGTCTTCGTCGTTGTTGGTGATCTTGAAGGTGCCCTCGTGGTACATCGAGAGGTCTTCGGTCATTCCGGCCGGACCAAAGCTACCGTCGCGGCTGACGCCGGTCGGGCGGCCCGATCGATCGATACCGAATCGGCCATCTTCGCTGTAACCCGCGAACACCGCGAGGTTCACGTCGCCCGTGATCGAAATGGGCATCTTGCGCCCTTCGAGCTTGGAGACGCGATCGGCGAGTTCGCTGAGGCCCCGCTTCATGGCTTCGATGTCGACGCCCATCGATGCGAGTTCTCGCTCGAACGTCGACGCCATGCGCTTCAGGCTGGCGATGTCGTCGCCCCAAGACTTCATGCCGTTGATGCTGGTCTGCAAAGCAGCCATCGCATCGCGGACGGCCTGAAGTTCGGCCTTGGTGGCGAACCCTTCGGTGGTCATGCCATCGACTTTGCGAGACAGAGCGTCGTGCTGCTGCTCGAGTCCGTCGACGAGATTGCGAAGGTGCATGTACGTGGCATGCACGGCGACTGCGAGCTCGTAGCGGCTAGCCGGGCGGCTGCCGCGGAAGAGCCCGTCCGGATAACCGACCAAGAGGCCGGCTCGCTTCATGTTCGCCAGCGCCTCGTAGGCCCAATGGTTATCTGGAGTGTCGGGGAAGGCATCCTGCGAGAACGCAGGAGCCGCCATTGCGCCGAGCACTGCGCTCAACGCATAGGTAAGCGTTCGCTTCATTGTTCCTTCACTGCTCCTTGTGCTGTGTTTTTTGTCAGCGCCAAGGGCGGGGAACTTGGTCCACGTGGGCCGTCCTCTAATCTTTCCTTAGTTTCCTTAGAGACCCAGACCTCGCATCCAAGCTCGGCCGCGCCACCGGGCGCCATCCTTTTGGGCCGAAGACACTCCGACCCGATTGGATTATGCACCAACACCGACAAAAATGCAAGGAATATCGAAGCGAAATCCAAGAAGTCGAACTCGAAAGATGGGCAAAAAGCCCTACCCGTTCAGGGTCTCAATCTCAGATCAGGCTCAAACGACCTTAGCGCTTCGGCGTCGGGCACAGCCCATTATAGGTTCGTTGCCGCCCAATCCTCTTCCCCGACCCGCCAAAAGGTAAAACGGGCGTATGCTCGACCGCCAGATTCTCCGGCAGTCTCCCGATACCGTCCTTCAAGGCGCCGCTCGAAAGGGAATCCAGCCCCCTCTCGAGGAGTTTCAAAGGGTCGACGCCGAGTTTCGGGCGCTGCGGGCGTCGCTGGACGATATGCGCGCCCAACTCAACCAATCGAGCAAGGCGATCGGCCAGCTTTTCGCGGCGGGCAAGAAGGACGAAGCCGAAGCCGCCAAAGCTGAAGCCAAGGCCCTCAGCGATCGAATCTCCAGCGCTGAGCAGCACGAGCGGGAACTCGAGTCGGCTCTGCTCGCCCTCGAACTCCAGTTTCCCAACCTCCCCCACGAGTCGGTTCCCTCGGGGCAGAGCGAGGCGGACAACGTCGTCGTTCGAAGCTGGGGGGAGAAGCCTGAGTTCGACTTCGAGCCGAAAGCCCACTGGGACCTCGGGGCTACCTTGGGCGTTTTCGATGCCGAGCGCGCCGCCAAAATCTCAGGATCGGGCTTCGCGGTCTTTCGGGGGTTCGGGGCACGGCTCCAAAGAGCCTTGATCAGCTTTATGCTCGACCACCAAACTCGCGCCAACGGCTACGAAGAGATTTACCCCCCTTATCTCGTCCTTCGCGATTGCCTGGTGGGCACCGGCCAACTCCCCAAGTTCGAAGAGGAGCTTTACTTCACCCAGGACGGCTTCGGGCTGATTCCCACGGCCGAAGTTCCGGTCACCAACCTGTATCGTGATGAGATTCTCGACGTTTCGAACCTTCCGATGAAGTTCGCCGCGTTTACCGGTTGCTTCCGGCGGGAGGCGGGCGCCGCTGGGAAGGACACGCGCGGCATTCAGAGGGTCCACCAATTCGACAAGGTGGAGCTCGTGAAGTACGCGTTGCCGGAAACGAGCTACGACGAACTCGAGTCCCTCACTCGGGACGCCGAGTCGATCTTACAGGCCCTGGGGCTCCACTACCGCGTGACCCTGATGTGCTCTGGAGACATGGGTTTCTCGAACTCCAAGCAATACGACCTCGAGGTATGGGCGCCGGGAGTGGGGACCTACCTCGAAGTCTCCAGCTGCAGCAACTTCGAGTCGTTTCAAGCGAGACGCGCCAACATCAGGTTCCGACGAGGCCAGGGCGAGAAGCCGGAGTTCGTCCACACGCTCAACGGAAGCGGGTTGGCGTGCCCTCGCCTGATGATCGCCATTCTGGAAGGCTTCCAAAAGCCCGACGGGTCGGTTGAACTCCCCGAACCGCTACGGCTCTTGGTCGGCGCAGAGCGATTGTCGCCCGTCGGCCCCCTTAGCTAGCGCTCTGCCAACCGGAACACTCGAAACGTCTCCGCGAGTTCGTAGCCGTTAAGCTCGCCATCCCGGTAGTTGCGACTGAATACCAGTGTTCGAATCAGTTCGAGCCGGGAACCTGAGAACTGCGAGGCATGAGTCGCCAATAGTGTATCGACCCTCGGCCATTCATCGGATATGTCGATCGCGAGGTTGGGCGTGCTGGTGGAGTAAGCAAGAAGACGCCCCGAGAATCTCGCCCTGCGGGCAGCTTCGAGCGTGGCCACGCCTGCATTCCGGTGGTCCTTGTGATACACCTGCGCGGGAGCCTCCGGTTCGAAGAGGAACAGGTAGTCGGGCCGGAGCTCCTCGATCTTCGACTGAATGTCTCGCACCAATCGGTCGTCGACCCGATACCGGCCGTCGTCGCGCCCAAAGAACGTAAGGCTCTTGGCAAGGACTTGGTGGGCGACCGACCGCATCTCCTTCCTCCGAATCTGAGCAAGCTGACGCGAATCGTTCCCCGGATAATAGGTCTTATTGCCGTCGGTGAGGGCGACGAAATGAACTCGAACGCCCGCGTTCGCCAGTCGGATCAGCGTGCCACCCATGTAGAACGATTCGTCGTCGGGATGGCCGAAGACCGCGAGCGCCGTCTTCCCGCTCGTGAAAAGCCCGAGGTCGGCAAAGGTGAGCCTTTCGCCGGGATCTACAGCTTCGGCTTGCACGCCGTACCGTTGGGGTTGCCAGTTGTAGAGAACCGCGATAACGAAGCATGTCAGCAACGCCGTTCGAACCACCCGCCGAACGAAGGGGATGGCCTTGCGGCCTGCGTTGTCGTTCGCTCCTGACTCGATTTCTAACTCCGAAGTCATGTCGCTCCAAATCAAGGTATCTTGTCACGCGTGAGGGTCCTTGCTGCTTGGGCGCTGGTGTGCGTTGCGTCGTGGGCAGTCGCGGAGCGCATCCTGCTCATTCCCCTCGATAGCCGTCCCGCCGCGGGCCACTTCGCGCAGATGATCGGCCGGATGGCAAGTGTCGAAGTTACCCTGCCGCCGATCGAGCACTTGGGACGCTTCACCGATCCCGGCAATCCAGAGAGGATCATCGAATGGCTTCGCGACGAGGATTACTCGGATGTTCTCGCCGTCATCGTCAGCACGGACATGGTCGCTTTCGGCGGGTTGATCGAAAGCCGCGTCGACTCCGTGCCGTATGAGACCGCGGCGTACCGGATGAAGAGGGTGGGGTTCATCCGGCAACGGCACCCCCAGGTTCCTTTTTACGCATTCTCGGCCATTATGCGAATCCAGCCGACCGCGACCCTCGCCAACGCCTCGTGGAGGATGCAGCTCAGCAAGTACGTCGAGCTGCAGGATCGCTACCGACGAACCCAGCGCAGCGAGTACGCGCAGAGCATGAGAAACCTCTTGGCGCGGGTTCCCCCGGTCGAACTCAACCGGTACGAGCGCACCAGGGCGAGGAACCACAGCCTCCAGCTTCACCTGCTGCAAATGGTGAAGGACTCGCTGTTCGACTACGTGATTTTGGGGCAGGACGACGCGCAGCCCTATGGACCTCACATCCCCGACCAAGAGGCGCTCAGGCGACGGATCGCCCAATTGGGAGTCGCTTCAAGGGTCTACATCTGTGAAGGGATCGATCAGCATTCGAACGTCTTGGTGAGTCGGGCCTTACTGAGAGCGCATGACTGGATGCCCCGCGTTCGGGTGGCTTTCTCGGACGATGCCGGGCGGCGCAAAATCGCGAGCTACGAGTCAAAGAACGTCGAGTTGAGCCTCCAGGACCAACTCCTTGCGAGCGGAGCCAGGCCCGTCTTCAGGGACGGCGACCACGATTACTCGCTCTTCCTCAACGTGCCGGACCCGCGCGATCCGCTGTTCGAGGGCTTCTTGCAGGTGCTGATTCAAGATATCGAACAGGGGTTTCCCATCGCCGTCGCCGACATCAACCTCGCCAAGAACGGCACGGGCGACCCTCGGCTCTTCCAGGCGCTTTGGGAGAACCACCGGATGCAGCGGATGCTCTCTTATGCGGGCTGGAACACGGCCGGCAACACGATGGGGACGGCCATCCCAGCCGCCAACGTTTATCTCCTCGCTCGAAAGATCGGCGTCGATCCTCTCCAGCGAGAACTCGCGCTCAGGGAGTTCATCCTGCATCGGTTCGTGAACGATTTCGCCTATCACTCGTTCACTCGGCCCAAAGCGTACGAACTGATCGACTCGATGTCCCGCGCCAGCCGTGAAGAAACCTACGGCGCCGAGTTCGAACGGGTCAACACGCTCGTGCAGGTCGATCTGGCCGGATACCTCGACCGGTACTTCCGCGAGCAGTTCCTCGGCCAAAAGTTCTTTGCGGGCACCGAGCAGTACGAAATCACGAGCTTGAACGACGTGAGAATCGAGCTTCCGTGGCCGAGGGCGTATGAGGTGCGGCTGCAGTTTTGGATTGGGACTTCGTCCGTCTCCCAATTGGAACCCGCTAATAGGGCAAGTGGGATACCGCCTTCGCAATCAGGGCGAGCGAGATACTTGCCATCGCCGTGAGGCCCGTTCCGCAACTGAATCCGGCCAGCAGCACGGGCGCGTACTGCCGCCACTCCGATTGGCCGTACCGTTTTTCCATCACCCTTTTGCCAAAGACCGCCCCCACCAATTGGGGGATGGTGTTGGCGGGAAACAGCCCCAACCCGCCCGCGAAGCCGTAGAAGAACAGCATCGGCAGCTTCAGGAGTGAGAACAACCCATAAAGCCCCAATCCGCCCGCCGTGCCCAAGGCGATGTAGTCGAACCGGATCGCGCGAAGGAACCAGCTCGTGTCCCCCCCTTCACGCGGAAGGTTGACTTGCTGAATGGCCGACTGGAGAGTCGCCTCGACCGGCCAGAACTTCTGCGCGAAGGGAAACTGGGTCGAAGGAACTTGGCTGGAGTGCCAAAAGAAGCTCCAAAACGCGAAACTTGCGACCAGCACGACGGGAAACATGAACGCCTCCGCGCGGAGGACGCTCGTGAACCTCGTTCCCGTAAGCTCGACCTCGCGGAATCTCTGGGCGGCCCACCCGTGGTCATAAAGCGGAAGCGGAGCGTACCAGGCGTCCACGCGTTGGTAGCCTGAGGCGATGACGGAGGCCTCTCGCAAGTAAGGAAACGAAACGCCTCGGCCTGTGAGCCCGTGCATTCGCGCAGAAATGTAACTGTTGAGCGGGCTCCACAGAAACCCGAACCCGAGCAGAAGCCACGAAGGAAACCCCGGAATCAACCACCGGCACAGAAGCACCAGCAACCCGGTGGAAAGCGCCCAAGCGCAAACGGCGATCCAGAGGGGAATGTCGCCTCTTCCTGTGGGCGGCGCAAGGCTGAACTGCCGTTCGATGCGGTACTTCCTCGCCTGCGCGACCGCTTTTGCGACCAATGCGATCCCGAGAATGCCCACAGAGACGTTCACTCCGATCCCGATGGAAAGCCAGAAGTCCATGTCGGCCGCCAACTTGGTCATGAACGCATCCGAACCGAACCGGTAGCTCGGTAAGAGGCCAGCATGAAACAGGATCGGGTTCAACACGATCATCGCCAGGACGCTTGCGACGGTCGCCCCCAAAACGATCTCGAACGGAAGCACGAATCCGACCAGCACGTTGCCCAAGCTGAAGCTGATGCCGACGATGGCCGCCGGCAAGAGGTTTTCGATCCCGACCGTATAGTCGGCAAACGGGATCGGAAGCGCCTGCACGGGATGGCCGAGAAGGACCCCCGTGATCACCGGAAGGGCGATGTAGACCAGTCCGAACAGCATCCCAACGATTGCCCCGGTTGAAAAAACCCTCCACCGCCAGCCTTCTTGGCCTGCTTCCGCAAGCGCGGTCGCGCCCGATGCGGCCACAGGCGCATAGGGAAACGGGAGCCGCTCGACGTCGCTGGTCACCCGAAAAAGCCCATACCCCATGCTCATCCAACCCAATCGGCCACAGGCCTCCGTCGCCACGAGGAGAAGCAAAGGGGTCCACCAAGCGGGATGCCAAAGCTGCCGCTCGACAACCGCCGCCGACTCAGGACCCGGAACGGCCCAGCTAGGGATTTGGGAGGCGATGGGAGCAGCGGACTCCGATTGAACGAAGTACGCGTTCCAAATCAACCCAGAAAGGGGGCCGCCATAGAGTCCACGGTTCACGTTGATGGCTGAAGTCAGGCCCGCAGCCATGTAAAAAAGGATGTAGATTTCCTGCCGCCGGAGCGAGTGGAAGCTCCTTCGCGCAACTTCGGCAAACAGCACGATCGTGACCCACTCCGCAGCTTCGCCGATTCCATAACCGGCGACCAACCCCAGGTAGATCCCGCCCGGCAGCATGAAGAGCGCAATGAAGAGCCCTCCAAGAACCGTCCGCAAGGTGAACCCCTCTTGGAACTCCTGAGGGGCGAGCGGCTCGTCGGCCCTCGTTTCCGGCTGCGGGGAGTCGGCGTGCGCCATCGATCCTCCGATTCGAGATCGCCTGGGCCGAGTCCTTCGAGGGGAAACGAGTTCGTCAGTCCTCGTCAGAGTTCGAGTCCAGCAACAACCCGCGACCCTTAAGGCCCCTTCCATGAGCGCCGGCGAATCGCTCCGGGTAAGGCGTCGCATACCCCTTGGTAGCGTGCCAGAGGATGCGATTGAGGTTGTCTTCGTCTTGCACCGACTTCAGCCCCGTCCGATGCATCGGGATTTGCGCGCTGATTCGGCCCCATTTCAGGTCGTTTCCCGATCTCTGGGCCAGCGAGCCGTTGAGTTCGTCGAGCGCCCAACCGGCCGGCCTCGCTTGGTAAGCCGAGAAATCTGGCTTCGGGGCAAAGCATGCCGCCATTAGATTGGATGCGGCATCTTGCTGATTCAGGGGGGGCAGACCCAGAATGTGGAGCATCGTTCGGACCACCGAGGACTGGTTATAGAACTCGCTGACCACCCCTCGGTTTCGGCTGTAGGGGCTCACGACGAAGCAGATCGACCGGTGGCCGTCCACATGGTCGTAGCCGTTCTGAGGGTCGTCCTCGTTGATGAAGAGAACGGTCTTCGGCCAGAACTTGCTTTTCGAGACGGCTTCCACGAGGCGGCCTAACGCCAGGTCGTTATCGGCCATGTGAGCCCTCGGCGTCGGCATCCCTTCGGTCGTGCCCGAAAGGTGGTCCTGCGGGAGGTACACGATCACGAAGTTGGGGAAGTCTCCGCTCTTCTCGAACTCTCGAAACTCCTCCAAGAATCGATCGACCCGAAGCACGTCGGGGATGTTCATGTTCCAGCCCGGGTAGTCGCGGCAACTGTACCTCTTGACCCGCTCCACCCCGATTTCGAGCCGAAAGTCGACCCTCTGGCCGGATTTGTGAGCTTGATAGACCTCTTTGAAGCCCATCCCTTGGGGCGGCTCGGAGTAGTTGAACTCGCCATAGTTGCGAAACGAAAGGCCGGCTGCCAGCACGGCGTCCCAAATGAACCCCGACGAGGAGTACGTGAGCGGGTCGTCTCCGAAGGTGTAACTCCGCGTGAAGCCTCCGAACATGCGTTCCAAGTAGGGGGTCACGTTCGATTCGGTCGCCCACGAGTGCCCATCCGCCGAAAGCACCCCGTTGCAGTAGTAGTTGTCGAGCAGCACGAATTCCTTGGCCAAGGCGTGATGGTTGGGAGAAAGGGGCTCCGGGAAGTTGCAGAGGTTGGGGTCGCCATCGCCCTCAGGCAAGTCGCCGAGCACTTGATCGTACGTGCGATTCTCCTTGATCACATAGATCACATGCTCGAACACGGAAGGCTCGCCCAATTTCGCCGGGACGGGCGTCGGGCCGACGTTTGAGCGGATGGAACGCTCGTAAGCGCGCAGAACCGAGGTCGACTTGGCTAGCGTCGTCACCTTCCGGCTCAGTTCGGCGAACCTCGCGGGCGTCGGGGTGGAAAACGCTTGGATCGATCCGCGGTGGTCGTGAGAGTTCCGACCCTTCTCCTCAGGCCGATTCCTCGTGCGCGAACCGACGCCTTTGTTGTTGGCAACATAAACGCGCCCCTCATCGGCAAGGACCGATGACGGATACCAACCCGTGGGTACAAGCCCCCTGAGACTGAATTCGCCGTTGGGTTCCCGCTCCAAGCAGCCCACCGCGTTGTTGCCCGCAAGCGCGACCCACACCTTCCCTTCTTCGTCGACGCAAAGAGCGTTGGGCATCGAACCAAAGGGCAGGTCCCGCACAGGATGGGTGTCGATCTCTTGAACCTTCGCCTTGCGCGAGCACTCGATCACGGTCACCTCGTCCGAATTGGCGTTGGCGACAAGAACGAGGTCCCCCGCTGGATGGTAGGCGAGCGCGCAGGGGTGGAGTCCGACGCTAATCTCCGCCTCCACTTTCTCAAGATCGCTCGAGATCACGCTCACCGATCCAGACTTCGCAACACCCCTCTCGTCGACCGCTACGTCGGTTCCAGCGCTTGGCGCGCGCTTCTCGCTGCGCTGGGGCCTGGGGCCGCCGTAGTTCGTCACCCACAGTTGCCGGGTCTTCGGGTGAATCAGGACAGCATAAGGCGCGACGCCCGTCGGGATCGACTTTCGCACCTCACCCGACGTAAGGTCGATGCAAAGAAGTGCGTTGGACCTCGATGCGCAAACATAAAGCACGTTCCTGTCTTCGTCGAGGGCGAGTCCGGTCGGGTAGGCATGGCCTCCGATCTCCGGCGCAGGGAGGGTGTAGCCCCCTTCGAGTTTGAACTTCCCCTCGGGCGTTCGTACGTACCGATGAACCCGGCTTTCCGCGTTGGAGAGGTACACCGTACTCCCGTCGCGAGTGACCGCAAGGCCGTACTGGGAGGTTCCTCCTGGGCTGGGAATCGATTGAGAGGCGTCCAACGTATCGGCAGCGAACACCTGGAGCCCAGAGTTGTCCTTCACGAACAGCCACTTTCCGTCGGGGCTTCGGACCATGTCGACCGGGCGTCCCGCAAACTCCGCAGTCTTTCCTTCTGGCTGAATCCAGTGTCCCGTCGGCAGCAAAGCCGACCCCTCGAGGTCCTTGACCTGCTCCGGCCCTTGGCAGCCGAACGCCGCGAGCCCCAGCGCGAAGAACCCGATTAGGACCCGTTGCTCTAGCGAGACCGTACAGCGAACCACGCCCTCATTCTGTAACCCAAGAGCCCTGCATTCCTCCTAGATTGGCGTTTTTTTTGGGAGGGATTCCCGGAATTCATCGTATCTTAATCCTGACAAGCCATCTTGTAGCCGCAGAGTCTCCAAGAGAAGTCTGCGGTGAGCGTTATGGTTTGATTCATTTGCCCTAATTGATGATCTTGGCGGCTCTGGGAATCCGGGGCCGCTTTTCTTTTTTGCCCGCCAGCGATTGAAGCCCTACCAGCGATACTTGGAGGGAAGCGACGCCTTCAACGCCTCTTCGACCGAGGTAGCGATCGCCCGGACCCTCGTTTCGTCCACCGCCTTGCCTTCGTGGACGGAAAACGCTCGCATGGCCTGCGCCAACCCCTGATGCTTCGCCGCTTCAGGCCTTTCGGCATGCTCTCGGCACGACTTCACTGCGCGTTGTATCCATTCGAGCAAGATCGGCTGCTTGGGTGATATGTGCCAAACCGTAAGGTGCGCCGAAGCCTCGCCTAAGGCCGCGCCCGCCATATAGCGCCATCGATCGCTTTCGGAGACCTCACCCAACAAGAACTTGCGATTCAGCCCGCCTTCGGCAGACCAAGCGGCGATGATCGCTTCTCGCTCGTCCTCGGTCAGCGAATCGAAGTCCTTGGGGCCCTGCTTGATTCGATCGGTGGCTTTGGCAACGGCGGCGGCGAGCTTGGGGTCGAACAGTTGAAGAACCACGCCCGAGAGACCCATCTGAGCTGCCGTGTACCGTGTGTGGAGCAGCGGCGCGAGCGCCTTCGCACGGAAGCCGAAGTACCCGGCCATGAACGGATCGGGCACGCTCAAAGCCTCCGGTTCGTCCTGCACTTGCTTGAGAAAGGCCTTGGCGTATTCGACGGTTCGATCATCGACGGGGCGGATGCCGTCGATGACCTGGGGTAGGGCGACGGCGCCCGCGACTAACAGAGGCAGCAGCATCAAGGTTGGGACGAATCGGTCTCGCCGCGGGGTTCTCCGATCCCGGCACTGGGCAGGTTTTACGAGCCGGAGGCCGGTTCCGGGGCCCTCCCTCGATAGGCGCAATACGCGCAACCCGGCGCAGATGCGGGTTCCGGGCCAGAGACGACGTCCAAAACGCGAGTGAGGAACGCGAGGAACTCGCCCTCGTCGTACCTCATAGGCACCCATTCCAAAGCGCCGCCCAGCGATGCGCCCTGCGAAGTAGGCTCCATTCGGTGGGGCTCGTACACGATCAGCCCGACCGTGACGATGGGACTGAGCGCAGCCGCGCGAGGGGCAGGGTGCTCCAGAGCATAAGCGTACGCTCCGAGTTGCCTCTGGTAAAGCGGCACGTGCTCGCTTCGAACGTGGGAGGTCTTGTAGTCGACGATGCCATAACCCGATTCGGTCGCGACGACGCAATCGTAAATGCCGCGGACGAAGCAGGTTCTTTCGTGGCGCCCGGTGGCGACGGGGTTGGACTCGACCCAGCCATCCTGCGCGTGAATCCTCATCGAAGGCGCGTTGGGGACAATGTCCCTCACGTCGCGGTGAGCGAACAGCGCCTTCATTTGCAGGTCGATCGCGGTGAATATCTTGGGCATCGGTGAAAATGGGCGCGATTCCTGGAGGACCGCCTTGCGCCAAAAACACCGCTTGCACTCCTCCCAAAGGAAGGCGAAGTCGGAGGGGCTCAATTTGATCGGCGCCATGAGGAAGGAGTTACCCGATTTGCGGCGCCCTAGTGGCTGCCCGAAGCCTCGAACCCGGTCGAACAAGACTGCCACTCGAGGCCGCAGAATCGTCGCCGTTGAACCTCATCAAAAAAACCGCAAAAAAAGTTGTCACGAAATGTCGGGCTCGTGCGGATATACATGTAGAAGCAAGCAAAGGCTGCCCTTGAGAGCAAGCCAAGCGAAGCGAACCAAGCAAAGAACACCAACTATCGGCCTGGGCAGGCTCTCCTCCTTCTCTCCTGCCCGGGCACTTTTTTTGTACTTGGGCTCCGATCACGGATAGGACTCCGTGCGCGAAAGCGCGTGGCGCAGCCTCCTCGCCGCCTCCACATGGGCCCTGTGGCCCGATCGGCACGCCGACACGTTTAGCTGCCGAATCGGGAATCCCGCGAGATAGAGGTCGCCAATGAGGTCGAGGAGCTTGTGGCGCGCCGGCTCGTCTGGGAATCGCACTTCGTTCACATAACCCTGCTTCCCGAGAATTACAGCCGAAGTCGCATCGAGGCCTCTCCCCAATCCAAGCTGCTCGATCGCCAGTAGCTCATGCTCGAAGGCCCAAGTCCTCGCTGGGGCGATCTCCTCGCGAAACTCTCCAACGATGTCGATGGATTCGAACTCCTGCTCGAACGGCCATGCGTCAGATGAAAAACCGTATCGCCAAACGCCCCTCCCTGAGCTCACCGCCACCTTGATCGATTCCTCTTGCACGAACACGCGCTCGAACAGCGGCTCGCGCTCCACCGTCCCGACGCTTGCGAGTCCCACGTCCAACAACCCTTCGACGTACTCTTTCGAGCTTCCATCCAAGCCGGGAAGCTCGCCGCCCTGGACCTCGATCTCGGCGTCCGTGACTTCGAGTCCCGCGAGCGCCGACATCAAATGCTCGATGGTCCGCGCGACGGGGAGAGAGGTGCACCGAGACGTATCTGCAACGTTCTCCGGGATCGCTTCGAGCGAAGCTCCGCCCGCACGAAACCAAATCCCGCGGTCGCCTGGGTGAACGGTGACTCGAACGGCCTGACCTCCGTGCAAGCCTTTGCCGGACCAACTTACGCTCTCGGCAACCGTTCGCCTCTCCTGGACTATCAATCCGTGCCCTTCTCCTCCAATTGAGCCTGAAGCGCACGGACCGTTCGTTCGAGATCACGAATCCTGGAGTGCATTTCGGGCAGTTTGAGAGAAAGAATCATCGCTTTGGCGGCCTCGCGAATCGGCCTCGCGGGAATCCCCAAGTACTCCCCCGGCTCAGTCAGGTCGGTGTCCACCGCGCTGCGGCCTCCCAGCGAGATGTTGTCTCCGATGGAGACGTGATCGCGCAGCCCCACAGCGCCCCCCATGACCACGTTGTCCCCGACCTTGCACGTGCCCGCGATCCCGGACTGGGCGGCGATCGCCCCGTTCTTGCCGATCTTCACGTTGTGAGCCACCTGCACCAAGTTGTCGATCTTGGTTCCGTCGCCAATCTCGGTGTTGCCCGCCATCGAGCGATCGACCGCGCAATTGGAGCCAAGCTCCACATCATTCCCAAGGGAGACTCCTCCCGAATGGGGGACCTTGATCCTCTGCGCTCCGTCCCAGACAAACCCGAACCCATCGGCTCCGATCACGCATCCGCTATGAATGAGGGTGTTCTCTCCGATCGTGACGTCTTGGATCAGGACGACCTGCGGCCGGAGTTCCGAGCCGGCTCCGATCTTACAGTTCTCACCCACGTAGCACTGCGCATGGACCTTGGCGCCTGGACCTACCCATGCCCCGCGCTCCACGACCGTAAACGGCCCGATCGAGGCGCTGGAGTCGATGGCGGCGCTGGGATCGATCAGCGCGGTCGGGTGGATTCCTGGAGCGAGAGGAATCGGGCGCACGCAGAAGTGCAAGAGGATCCCAAATGCCCGCTTGGCGTCAGGAACCCGAATCGACGGCTTGCTCGACGCAAACATCTGATCCTGCAAGATCACCGCGCCCACCCCAGAAGCCTCGACTTTCTCCAAATAGGCGCGGGAAACTGCAAAGGTGATGCCTTCGGGATCGTCGCTTCCGACCAGAACGGGCCGCTGGATCACAAGGTCTTCGGGGCCATCGATCTCACCACCTACCAACGCGGCGAGGGTCTTCAGGGTCCAAGGCGGCGCGACTTTCTCCATTCCAAGAACTCGGTGGTTGCGTTTCGACCCTCGCGTGGGTTCGACACGAGTCGAAAACCCCTGAGTCGAGCCCAGATACTGAGGTCGTGATCCAACTCTTCGCGCGGGTCTCGTTGCGATGTTACCGGTTCTCGGCCCCACCGAGGAACGGTCGAGGGGTTAGTGGATTCCAGGCGAACGGTCCCCGTGGGCAACTGAGGGAAGGGCAGAACGCTGGATTCGGCGAGTCGGCTCTCAAAGTCGTGCGCGGTCGATTGGAACGCGACGCTCGCCTTCGAACGGGCCCGCTCCTGATACAACGACGTCTGTTCGGTTAGCCGCACGCTTTGTGCAAGTCTCTTGGCGTCCAGTTGCTCTTCCATCCACCCTTCGATGCGTTCCACGTCCTGCAAAAAGCCCTCTTCGAGGCGCTTCATCAAGTCGAACTTGAACCTCGCCTCCTCGATACGCATTCTCGCCCAAACGCGCTCAATCGGAGGATCCGGCAACGCGGCGACATCGGGCAACGGGAATCGAGTGAGAAACGCCACGCGGGCCAGGAGCGGTCCGTTGGCAAATCCGTACTGTTCGAACCTTGCCCGCAGGTCCGAATCAGCTTGGAGGGTTACGCTCTCGACCCATTCCGCCCACTCCTGCGCCTGCTCGGCCGCCAGCCCATCGAGCTCGCGCTGGTACGAGCGAAACAGCCGGTCCTCCAGGCCCCGCAGGGCGCGAGCTCGGTTGTCTTCCAGATCGGCCCTCGCCGACACAAGCCGCTCCAAGGGCACGCCTTGCTCTTCTAAGTTCCCGGCGAACGGCCGCAGCGAAGCTTGGTACTCAGAGACTGCGCCTGTCGAAAGAACTCCCTCCGTCCCCGACTGTACGGCCGCAGGAGGGAGCGCTTCGACTCGGCTGAGATCGACGAAAACAGCAGGTTGCCGAGCGGCACACCCGGCACATATCCAAGCGGCAATGGCGAGACTTACGCTATTTCTTGGCATTCATTGCCTTGAGGGCGGCATCCGTGATGTCGTTAGCGCCGTAGGGCGCAACGTCCGAACGCAGAACCACCGTGTAGCCTTGAGCCTTGGCCACTTGGTTGATGGCCTCCCGAGCGCGGTCGATCGTGTCGTTGCGGACTTTGGCGAAGCGCGATTGAAGTTCGCCTTCGAACTCTTGCTGCCACCTCGGAATCAACTCGTCAGTTGCCTGTCGTCGGGAAGCGAGTTCGCGCAGCTTCTGCGTCTCGTCGGCCGTGTGAGTGCTCTTCAGCGTGAGTTCTTTCCACGTCTTGTCCGACCCCATCACGGCGTCCTTGATCTGCTGCATCTCGGTCTTTTCGGCGGCCGTCGGCGCGTCCTTGACCGTCAGCTCTTTCAGCCGCGTTGCCTGTTCCATCGTCGCAGCCTTATAGGTGAAGAGGAACTCGAGCAGCCCTTCGCGCACTACCTTCATTTGTTCCAGTTGATCGCTGTTCTGCTTATAGAAATCGCACTTTTCGATGATCCCCGAAAAGTCGACGACGCCGATCTTCGAATCCTGTCCCTGAAATCCGACGATCGCCGCCACAAGCGCCAGAATGGCCAATCCCAGTCCAAACCCATTGAGTTTCGTCATTTTGTGTGTTGTTGCTCCAGTAGTTACTACGAACGTCCACTTAGAAAGACGTTCCGATGAGAAAGTGCGTCCGGCTTCCCCCGTCCTGGTTCCAGCCGAAATCGAGCCGAATGGGGCCCAGCGGAGTGCGGAAGCTGAATCCTAGCCCGTACCCCAACTTAAACTGAGCGCTCTTCGATTGAGTGAACTCGTTGACGGTACCGAATCCGCCCCAAGCGCCGCCGTAGTCCACGAACGCAATCGCGTTGAACGACTTCTGAACGGGATGGCGGTACTCGAGAGTGACGGCCGCCATGTTCTTACCCCAAAAGCGGTCTTCGGGATAACCGCGCAGCGTATCCGATCCGCCAACAAAGAACTGTTCAAAGAACGGGACCGTACCTGCAACTAATCCCGCCTTTGCGCGGAACGCCACGACCCTTCGTGGCGCGTCCAACTCCCGCCCGCGGGGAGGCTGATTCGTGAAGTAGTGGCGGTACTCGATCCCGGTTCTCACAAACGTGTGCGAACCCAGAATGTCGTCTCCACCCGCATCTCCGCCGACTTTGGTGATTCGGGTGTATCCGGGCTCCAGCGATAACCGGATCCAGTTGCCCCGAGAAGGCTCGATGTCGACGTCGCGCCGGTTGATCGTGAGGGCACCGGAGATCGAGGCAACGTCGCCGTCCTGCTGAATGAACCCAGTTGTTGACGATGTGTCTAGCTCTGACGTCTTAATGTTCTCAAAGCGAACACCAGTCGAAAGGAACGTGTCGCGCTTCACGGTTCGCGTCATTCCCACAATCGCGCCGGTCCGACGCTCGAAGTACCGGGAATCTTCGGTGGGAATCTGATTGCCGCCGAAGCTGGTCCCCATGAATCTATATACGATTTGACTGAAAACAGACACGTTGAGCGCGGTCCCACGGTCGTCGAAGATCGGGTTTCCGTAGTCGAGATTGACGCTTGTTCCGCCTCCCGACGTGCCCTGAAGGAAGTTGAGCCGAACCGACTGCCCAGTTCCCCGGAAATTGCTGTCCGAAAAACTCAGCAGACCCGCAACGCTGCTTCGAGGGTCGACCTGCACTCCGACGTTGAACATCCCCGTCCGAGCCTCTTTCACGTTGACGACGAGCGCGATCTTGGCGATGTCGTCGGTTTCCCGCTGCAGCGGTTCCACGGTCTCAAACCACTGCGTGTTGTAGATCCGTCTAAGATCATCGGTCCAGGTTTGTAGATTGAACGCCTCTCCCGGTTTGGTGCGGATCAGGCGCTGGAACACATACGGTCGGGTTCGGGTCGCGCCTTGGATCGCCACACTGTCGACGACGAGCTCGAGAATGGAAACCGTGATGGTCTCGGGCGAACCTGGCATCGGCCCAAACTCGGCGAACTGGGCGAAGTAACCCCGGTCGGAATACAACTTAGAGATCGCATCTGTACAGGCTCGCTCCCCGTTTAAGTTGTACACATATCCCGGCGCGATCGGAAGACTGGGAACCTCTCGCAGAATGCGCTCGATCTCTTCGGTGGATACTACCGAGTTCCCGATGATCCTGAGTTCCTTGATCACGGGGAACTCGACGACCTCGATGACGATCTTCCAGTTCTTGTCCGGCAACTCCTCAGCTCGCGCGTCCACGGCCTGGAAGAACCCGATCTCTTCGACCGAACGCCGGTCCTGGTCAAGCTGAACTTGAGTGTAGGGCTGCCCTACCTTGAGCCGCAAAGAAGCCATGATCGGCTCTTGATTCACGTTCTTGAGGCCGCGAATCTCGATTTCGGCCACCATCCCTTGGCCCATAGCCAGCGCGAAACTCAGCATCAAACAGAGCGCGATGCCAAGCCGAACGATTTTTCCCTCACGTATCATGACGTCCTTGCCTTATCTGACCCCGGCCCAAGCGCCGGTCGTCTTCCGTGTCTCAAGTCCAACTGCGATTCAGCCTCTGCCGGCCCTCGACGGAAACCCCGCAGGATTCCGGTAGTTTACGCAAGACCGTGGCGCGTGTCACGCCCGATTTCTTTCGCAATCCCCATTTTCCTGTGGGAAAGTCCGCTTGTTTGACTTCCGGAATCCCCAAGCGTTTCAGCGGATTCGAGCCGCTAGAACCTTCGTCCGTACTCGATCGCGAACTTGTAAGGTGTGACCTCGTCCATCCCCAGACTCAAGAACACGTTTTGCCAGAAGCCCTTTTGCCAACGCGGGCGGTAGGTGAGCCGCAAATCATAGCGGATCGGACCGTCGACGGGGTCGGTAAGCTGGCGGCGGTACTGGAGCATCAAGCCCTTGCCCAGCCATTTCGCGGCCGAAACCGTGGGGCCCTCGAAGGCGGAGTATTCGAAGCTGAGGTACTCAAGGCCGAACTCGCTGGCAAGCCGTTCCGTGAGCGGATCCACGATCGAGGGCAGCGCAAACCCCGCAATGCCTAGGACCTGCTTGTTCCAGTCGAGCCCTCCAATGACGTTTGCGCCCAATCCCTCAATCAGGTCGGCTTGGCCTAAGAGCTGGAGGATGCGCTGTTGAGAAATGTCGGGCGGATCGGCCGAAGCGGTGATTAGCTGCTGGTTAGGGTCGAGCAGATTGCCCCTCATTTGAAGCCGCACTTCGTACCGTTGCACAAGTCCGCCGAATCGAAGCGCCGTCAGACTCGTGCGGCCCTCGAGGTCGATATCAACGCGCGTTTCCGATTCAAGTTGTCCGCGGCCAGTATGAAGGACGCGCAAGTCGCCGCCCTCTTCGATAGCGATCCGGGCGTTAGGCAGCCGGATCAGCCCTTCTGCGACCCGCAGGTTCGCCACAAGTTCCGGGCGGACGAGATCGCCTGTCAGTTGCCCCGTTCCGGTAAGCCCAAACGAGCCGTTGGAGATCTTCAGCGATGCCGGCCGGCCGGACTCTGCGACTCGAAACGTGAGGTCGAACCGGGGGACGACCGCTCCCTCGGCGGGTTCGCCAGCCGGCTCGAACTCGTCGGGCGCCCTCGCGACGATCTGGGTGAGGGAAATCGGCTGATCGGAACGGAGGAGCGGCGACTTCAAAGTCCCGAGTACTTGGACCTCGCCGTCGACCTTCATTTGGGCCGCGCCTTTCGCCCCCCAATCTTCGGCCGCCTCGAATCCCTTGACGCTCATCGAGCCAGAAAGCGGCAAGGAAAGTACCTGGCTGAAGGCATCTGACTTGGACCAATCGATGTCCTCCAGTATCCCTACGACTTCCGCCTCCACCGATCCGCCGAGCGACCCGTTCGCCGTCACGGTGAGCTTGGCCTCGTTCTGGGTGGTCACGACTCGCATCCCCACGTCGCTCAGTGCCGTCTGAACACCGTCGACGGCCAGACTCGAACCCTCGACGTCGAACTTCCCTTCCCACCGCAGGTCATCCCGCGTCCCGGAAAGAGCGAACGAGCCGTAAACAACTCCCTCGGTCCGCTCGATATCGAGTAGGGGCAACAGTTCTTCAAGCTCGACGAGCGGGCGCCTGTTGATCGTTAGGCGCCCCTTTACTGGCTGTTCCTTGTCGATATCGAACGGGTAGTGAAACGGAAGTTCACCTTCGATCTCGCCTTGGAAGCCGCGAAACCGGAAGTCCCCTTGCAGGGTCAGCAAGCCTTCTTGGACCCGGATCGGAATCAGGTTCAAGTGAAGCCGGGGGTCTTGGGTGCGCGAAATTCCGGCCGACCCTGCGCCTTGCTCGAACAGCGTCGCATCGAGGCTCGCCTCCAAGAGCGGCGACTCCACGGGGCCCGAAGCCAAGATGTAGGCGTTCGCGGTTCCCTTCACTTGCGCGAGCGCCGGAATCCACCGACCCAATTCAGCGACCACGAAATTGTTGAGGTTGGCGTCCACATTCACTTCGCCGTGCTCGTCGATGACCCCCTTCGCGACTGCAGTGGTGGGGCCGTTTTCCCAGCGCACCTCGTTGATCGTCCAGATGCCCCCTTGCCGGTCCCCCGAAGCGCGAACTGCGCCGACGGGTTCCTCGAATCGCCGAATCGCCTTGGCCTCCAGGGTCTGAATCTGAAGTCGTGGGTCCTTCGAGGTCCCTTCCACCGTCACCCACGCGTCGACTTGCGCCGTAAGCGCGCTGAGTTCTTCGACGACCGCGGGCGGAAGTTCTAGAACAGGCTCCCTTCCCGAATCCGGATCGAGCTCGATGGACGTCCGGAGCGCGCGGAAGACATCTTCGAACAGGACGTTGAAAACCACCAACTCGCCCGAAATCTCATCGGACTGTACGTCCCAGTTCTTCAATGACGCCTGCACATATCGATCCGGCTGTCCGACCTGAACTTCCCCGGACCACTTGCCAGCTTCGAAGTGAGCGTTCGCGAACCCGCTACCCACGTAAGTGGGGTTGACTTGAACGTCCCTCAGCCTGAAATCGGAGGTCAAACTTGAGAAAACTGCGGACTCAAACCCGACGCGCACCTCGCCTGAGACGGTTCCGGCGAGGGTAACCCCTCCGGGAAGCTTCGGGGCGATCGAGGCGATGGAAAGCTCCTCGATCGAGGCCGAAACGCTCGAGGACTGCGAGTCGATGTCGTATTCGCCTAGGGCAGTGACCCGTCCCTCGCCTAAGACGGCTTCGCCCTCGTTCAGGCTCAGTTTTCCCTCACGATAGGCGACCTGCGCCGACAAAGAATCGATCCGCGTACCCCTCGCCACGAGGTTGCGACCCGCGAGTGAACCGGAGACCGCGGGCGAATCCAACGTGCCCGAAATCGAGCCCGACACCAGCATCAATGCCCCTGAATAGTCCGGCCCGAGAAGGTCGCCCACCTCGAGCGAAGGCCCTCGCATCGCCCCGCTGACCTGCCGCGAATCGAAGTCAAGAACCAAGTCGCCCTCCAATCGACTCGCCCCCCGCAGAACCGTCCAACTCTTGGCCCTTAACGTTCCAAGATCGCCTTCGATGTCCGCCGAGATCAGCGGCGCCCCCTGGTCCGCGAACTCTGTGGAAAACGCCTCCAGCCGACCCCGATACTGAGGATCGTCCAACGTGCCCGAGATTTCCAGGAGCGAAGAGGCCGTGCCCGAAAGGCCCTCATACAGCACCGAGATGTCGACTCCGGAAGCCAACAGCGTGCCCGAGATCGACCCGTCCGACAGGCCGATGCGCCCGGTTGCAGAGAACACGCCAAACCCGTCGGCCGCGAGAAACCGATCGATTCGGATGCGATCCCCCTGATAGGTTCCGGCCAACTGCACCGCGCCCATCCGAACCGAAGTGCTTGAGAGCGTCAAGCCAAGGAGCCCTTCTGAACGCACGCTCACCACGGGAGCCTCGATCGTGCCGCTGAGTAGCCCCTCCGAATCGACCGACCCGAACACATCTTCAACGCCGTGGAGGGCAGGGACCCGTGCCAGGTCCAAACCGGCCAGCTTGAACCCGCCGGAAATCGCACGGCTCGTGGCGTCGAAATCGGCGCGGCCCTCCAACTTCGCCCCCTCGACCGAGCCTGAAGACACCCGCAGAGCCCACTTGTCGATTGCGGCGCTGAGTTGAAGGCGCAGGTCGGCAGCATCGACGTCGCCGACAGCAAACTGCCGAACCTCGGCCTCGCCCCCTGCGTGCAATCCCTCGCGATCCGTCCAGACAACGGGGCCACGAAACACCGCGCCCTGGAACGACCACCCGCCTGGAACGTGTCTCGCCAAGAAGGGAGGAAGCGAAGCAGAGTCGCTCAGGGACGCCTTCCCCCAGAATTGCAGCCGGGGCTCCTCACCCCAACTCAGCTCGATTCGACCCTCGGACGATGCGCCGCGAGACCGGGCGGTAGCGTAGCCCGCCGCACCGCTCTCTCCTATGCTCCCGCGAAACGTCAGGCGGTCGAGTCCATACTCCTGCCAAACCGGTTGCTCTCCGATGAGGTCGCCCACGAAGGAAGCCGATGGGTCTTCTCCGAAGGCCAGATTCAGGTCCCCGTCCGCCACCAAGCGACCTACTTGAAAGCCCCGAAGGAGGTCGAATTCCGCGAGTTCGGGCGTGACTTGCAGCCTCCGGATCACCTCGCTGAGTTCGACTTGCCTCAATTGCGCCGAAGCGAGGACCTTCCCCGGAGCCCCGGAACGGACCTTGGCGAGGAACGAGCCTGAGCTCCCTTCGATGGCGATCTCTCCCACCGCAACGAATAGGTCTCCCACGCCCTCGGCATCAAGATTCGAGACTCGTACCGTACGCGACCAGACCTCTCCGCCAGCCCGGTCCGTCAGGCCGACGTTCAACTCATCCACGCGCACTCGGTAGGCTTGGTCGCTGGGCTCGTCCGTGGGTTCGGGCAGGTAATCGAGGAAGCTGAAATGACCCTCGGAATCGCGCTCCAGCCCTACCCAAACGCCCCTCGCCCAAGCGTCCCATACGGGACCCTTCGAGGCGGGATTGTAAGGGAATCCGACCCGGAGTTCCTCGGCCGAGGCCATGAGATCCCCAGCCTCTCCACGGACCTTTACGTCTTTGACGATGACGTAACCCAGCCAGGGGTCGAAGGAGTACGGTCCGGTCGTGACGCGGAGATCGCCCGACCGCCCCTCGACGCGGAAAGTGAGTCCGGCTCCCGGAGAGGTGAGGTAGTTGAAGCAGTCGGCCAGGTAGACGCCAGCGAGCAACGCCATCAGGCCCAAAGGACCCCAAAGCGTCACAAGGCTCAGCACTCGCTCGACCGTTCGGATGTGCGCGACCTCCTCATGCCAAGAGACGAGCGAGCGAGACGGGCTGTTTGCCCAAAGCGAATTCCCACGTTCGAAGCGAAGGGCCTACGCATCGCGGGAGGCCGCGGCCAGACGCTCCGACATCACCTTTTTGCTGAAATCGATCGCGTTGTACGAACTGCGAACAAACGGCGCGCTCGCAACGAACGCGAACCCCAACTCCTCGCCGATGCGGGCGTACTCTTGGAACTCCTCGGGGTGGACAAAGGTGTGAACCGGCAGGTGCTTCATGGTCGGCCTAAGGTATTGGCCGATCGTAACCGCGTCGACCCCGGCATTCCGCAGGTCGCGAAGCGTCTGCACAACCTCGTCCCGCGTCTCGCCCAAACCGAGCATGACTCCAGATTTCGTATATATCGATGGGTCGATTTCTTTGACTTTTCGAAGCACGTCCAGCGAGCGAGCGTAACGCGCCTGGGGGCGAACGATCTTCTGCAGTCGGGCGACTGTTTCGACGTTGTGGTTGTAGATTTCGGGGTGGGCGTCGGTTACGATTCGAATCAGATCGGGTTTCGCTTTGAAATCGGGCGTCAGAACCTCGACAATCGCGTGAGGGAGTTGGTGGTGGAGCGCCCGAATCGTCCGCGCGAACTGCTCGGCCCCTTCGTCGGGAAGGTCGTCGCGAGCGACGCTCGTAACGACGATGTGCTTGAGCCCTAAGTCCGCAGAGACTTTGGCGACGTTGGCCGGCTCAAACAGATCGACCTCCTCGCCCTTGCCCACCTTGATCGCACAGAACCCACACGATCTCGTGCAAGTATCGCCCAAAATCATAAACGTAGCCGTACGTTTGCTCCAACACTCCGGCAGATTGGGGCATCGAGCGCTTTCGCACACTGTGTGCAAGTTCTTTGCTCGCATCATGCCCTTAACTTCGGTGATCGTTTCAGGGCGAGGCAACCGGATCGTGAGCCAATCCGGCAATCGCTGGGTCATAGTGCGATTATGGCACGGCGAGGGCGCCGCCGCTCAGGCCCACCGGGCGGCTTGCTCAGGATTCCCTCATGCGTTTCCAGTAGAGTACACAGAGCGGCGAGCGGCCATGCGGATTCTCCTCATCGAAGACGACGAAGTGATCGCGGAACGAGTCAAGAACGGACTCGAACGGGAGGGTTATGGAGTCGACGTGGAGTTCGACGGGGTCGCGGGGTTCGAACGGGCGCTGCAAGGAGTTCATGGGATCATCCTGCTCGACGTGATGTTGCCGAGGTTGGCGGGCTGGGAGGTCTGCCGGAAACTTCGGGCCTCGGGAATCACGACTCCCGTGCTGATGCTTACCGCGCGGGACATGATCGAGGATCGGGTGGAGGGGCTCGACACCGGCGCGGACGACTACTTGCCGAAGCCTTTTGACTTTCGGGAGTTGCTTGCCCGAATTCGCGCTCTCGTGCGAAGAACCGCAGCCATCAAGTCGTCCAGAATCCTGGTCGCCGACCTTGAAATCGACACGCTCGCCCGAACGGTTCGCCGCGCGGGGCAGGACATCCAACTCACGCCACACCAGTATTCGCTCCTCGAAGCGCTTGCTCGAAACGCAGGCCGCACCCTGACCCGCGACCTCATCCTGGACTCCGTTTGGGGCGACGAGGACCGAATCTCCAACACGGTTGAGTTCCATGTCGCGGCGCTGCGGAAGAAACTCGACGCGCCTTTCCCGAAAAAACTCATCCATACAGTGCATGGCGTCGGCTATGTGCTGAGGTCGCCGAACTCAGACGCCGAACCATGAAGCTCACCCTTCGCGCTCGCTTGACGCTCCTCAACACCCTCGTCCTTGGGGCGGTGATGTGCGGATTTGGGCTGGCGCTTTTTTACAGCCTCCAAAGCAGCTTGTTGCGGAGCGTGGACGAGGGCTTGCGGGAACGGGCGCTCGCTTCGGTCGGACTTCGGCCGGGGCCACCTTTTGGACCCATGGGGAATCTTCCCGAGGGAAGGGGAATTCTCCAAGGTCCGGGTCCGATGGGGCCGGGGCGACTCCGCCAGGGTATGCCGAGCGACCCGCCTGGCCCTGCGCCAAACTCCCAAGAAGCCACCCCGAGCCAACCGCCCCAAGGCGAGCCGCGATTGGTTCCACCCGAGGCCGGGCCTATGCCGCCGCCGTTTGAGTTCGAGGGCGACCGTCTGAGATTCATTAGGAGACCTAGGCTTTTAGGGCTCGATGGCTTCACGATTCTCGACGGTGTGCGAATGGGGCCTTGGAGCGCAACGGCGTTTTCTCAATCGCTCCAAGGACAGACCGTATCCCGAACGATCTCCTGGCAAAACGAGCCCGTCAGGGTGTATTCGATGCCTCACGTCGTGGACGGGCGGATCGTGGGCGTAGTGCAGGTCGCCCGTGAGCTTTCCGACATCGACCAGCTTTGGGGAGGCCATCTGCGGGCCTTTCTCGCCCTGCTTCCGCTTGGCCTCGTCGTGGTCGGATTCGGCGCGTGGTTTCTCACCTCGCGCGCGCTTCGCCCCGTCGGCGAACTGGCGCGAGCCGCCGAGCGCATCGGCCAACACGAACTCTCCGAGAGGATTCCCGTGACCGGGGACGATGAGCTAGGCAACCTAGCTAATACGTTCAACCGAATGCTCGAGCGATTGGAAACGGCATTCTCGGAGCAGAAAAGCGCCTTTGTGAAGTTGGAAGAGCAATACGAATTGCAACGCAGATTCACCGCGGACGCCTCTCACGAACTTCGGACTCCTTTGACCCGAATCAAGGTCTCCGCCAGTTCGGCCTTGGGCGGCACAGAGGGCGAGTCCGATCTGAAGCGCGCTCTGGAAATTGTCGACCGCTCCGCCGACGACATGGATCGCCTGATCCGGCGGCTCCTCTTGCTGGCTCGTTCTGACGCGGGGCAACTGATCCAGGGGAGCCAGGACGTGGACCTGGTAGACCTTTGCGCCGAGTTCCAGAAGCCCGCAGCTGACGGGGAACCTGCGGTCCAAATCGATGCGCCTGAGGGCCCGCTTTTCGTCTTTGGCGATCTCGATCTGCTCTCGCGTGCTATCGGAAACCTCGTCGAGAACGCCGTTCGCCACACCCCTTCTTCCGGACACGTGACGTTGCGGCTCGCTTCGGATTCGGATGAAGTTAGGGTGACGGTCGAAGACGACGGCGAAGGGATTCCGCCCGAGGCTCTTCCTCACGTGTTCGAGAGGTTCTTCCGAGTCGACTCCGCCCGTTCGAGGTCGGAAGGCGGGGCGGGGCTTGGCCTAGCCATCGTCAAGAGCGTCGCACAGGCGCACGGAGGGTCGGTCGCCATCGATAGCGAGTTGGGCAAGGGAACGAAGGTCACTCTGCGGCTCCCTCACAAACGCTAGGGTGCCTAGTAAACGACCTCAACCGGACTTCCCGACCGAGCGCTCTCGTAGGCCGCAAGGGCTAGGGCGACCGCATTCCAGCCTGAATCCCTCGAGATCGGGGGAGTCGATCCCGTCCGAACGCACGACACGAACTCCGAGACCAGCCCAAGGTCCAGGTCGCTGCCGTAACTGGCGACGCCATGCCTCATCGCTGAGTTGGCATAGACGTCGAACGCTTGCGCGAACATGTCCATTTCGATCACACCCCGCTCGCCGACCACGTTCATCGTCACATCGCCCCAGGTCTTGTAGCTCTTGGGTCGCGACCAACTGGAGTCGAGGGTCGCGAACAGCCCGTCGTCGTACTCCATCGTGAGAAGGGCCGAGTCTTCCCAACTCTCACCGTACATACGATTCCCCATAAAGGAGGTGACCCGCCGAGGAAGTCGGCCCGTGAAGACGCTCAGCAAGTCGGCAACGTGGACGACGTGATCGATCGCCGCGCCGCCGCCGGATTGAGCCGTCTCGACGAACCACCCGAACGGGCAGGTTCCTCGGTTCGTCGCGCAAATCCCCACGATCGGCCCGATCTCGTCCGCGCGAACTCTCTGGAGAAGCCTCTGGAACGCGGGCGAAAACCGAGTCGGAAATGCCGTCATCACCCAGGTCCCCCCACGATCGACCGCCTCGAACATCCGATCTCGCTCGTCTCGGGTGGCCACGAGGGGCTTTTCACACAGGGAGGGCAACCCGAATTCCGCCGCAAGTGCGACGTGATCGGCGTGCTTTCGGTTCTCGCTGGCAACAATCACCGCCTCGCATTGAGAAAGGAGGTCGCTGGGCTGAGCGAAGACTTCGCCCCCCCACTTGGCGGCAAACTCGCGGGCTCGGGCCACGTCGTCGTCCCACAACCCCACGAACTCGCACCCTTCTATGCGGCGTAGCGCGGAGATGTAGCCCGCGGCATGAAGGTGGGCCGAACTCAAAAGTCCGATTCGGGTAGGCATGTGGCCCGATTCTACTCAGCGACGCCGATCCGCGACACATCGACGCTTCGGCCTCCCTCGACGAACGAGAATCGGAGCAGCCAAGCTCCCTCCTCTTCGAGAAGCTCTGGCGCGCGCTCTGGCCACTCCACGATCACCAAATGAGTGGCCCGGTAGTCCTCGATCCCGATGTTTTGCGCGGAAGAGAGGCGGTAAAGGTCGACATGCGCGATCGGAGGATCGGTAGGAAGCGCTTGGATGAGCGTGAACGTGGGCGACCGGACCGGCCCTTCGAAGCCCAAGGCGTCCGCGACGTATCGCACGAAAGTCGTCTTGCCCACGCCCAGGGGACCCTGAAGCAACACCAAGTCCCCGGCGCGCCACAAGGGAGCGTAGGTTCGCGCGAGTTCGAACGTGCCCGCTTCAGTGGCGAGGAATTGCGACACGGCTTAGGCGAGGTCCTTGGCTTGGACGCCGAGTTGAATCGCCTGGAGGGGGTTGCCGTCGGGGTCCGCGAACGCGAGAATTGCCCCTGACGGCGTATCGTGAAACTCGCGCTCGAGTCGTACACCGGCAGCTTCCACTCGCTCGCGGAGCAACCTCAAATCATCGCACTCAAAGCAGGGAACCCAGCCGGTTGGGCCGCTCTTGGCCGTTGACTCCGGAGACGAAAGATGCAAGGCGACCCTTAGCCCCCCGGCCAAGAATTCCGTCCAATGGGAAGACTCGAAGGCGGGCTCGGTCTCCATGAGCGACCGATAGAACGAGACAGCGCGGGGCATGTCGGTGACGAAGCAGAAGACGACGTTGACGCGGCCGATCATGGGAAACGCTCGCTCCCGCTACCCGCCGGGGTTGATGCGCTTCTCCAACTCGTCGAGTTGCTGATCGATCTCAGAAGGCGGCGCCTCGACTGGGGCGGTCGCATCGCCCTGCCCGACTTTCACCTCTTGCGTGTCCGCCGTGGCGGTCTTGCTCTCCCCTAATCCAAGCCGCTCTTCGAGCTTCTTGAGTTCCTCTTCAGCTTCGTAATCGAGCGCCTTGTCTTCCATGTCCATGATCTTGCCTTGGATGCTGGTACCAAACATCTCCTGGCGCGCGGCAGCTTCGGCTTGCATGTTCTGAATGCGCTCTTTGGCGGCTCCGAAGGACTCGAACTGGTTTTCAAAGGTCAGACCTTCCAGCGCCTTGGTGATGCTGTTTTGAATCTGAGCTTGCTTCCACTGCGCCTTCATGGCGAGGGCTTCAGCCGTCTTGCGGCGGACCTCTTCTTCTTGGCGCTTGACGGCGACCTTGACCGACTCGACCGCAGCGGACGCCTGCGCATAGGACTGGTCGAGTTGCCCGATGACGGCATCGTTATTGGCTCGTTCGCGCACGAACGACCGGGCAAGCTCCCGATTGCCCTGCTTGAGGGCCATGATGGCTTTGCTTTCGAGTTCCTGAGACTTGCGCCGCGCGTCGTTCAACATGTTCTCCAAGCGGTTCTTCTGCGTGATCGCCTGAACGGCTTTCTCGCGGTTCTCCGTAAGAGCCTGTTGCATATCGCGACGAGCCTGATCCAGCATCATCTCCGGATCTTCAAGCTTGTCCATCGTGCGGTGGAAAAGTCCCACTAGCCAGCGCCAAAAGCGTCTCATTCTAACCCCTGAATTCGGTCAACGGACATTATACATAACCGAACGGCATCCCAAGTGGGTTTACCGAAACCGACCCCAACCCGGATCATCGAACCGGGAACACCGCCTTGAGGATCAGGCGCCTTTGGAAGCTGTCTGCGTTCGGATCGCCCAGAACAAGGTAGTACTCGACTCCAAGGTTGCCTGAGTATCGGAAGGACAGGTAGCCGCTCCACTTGTCGTCGCGCACGACCGCCCTGCCCGAAATCGAGCGGTACCGATCGACTTCGTAGCTGGCCCCCAGAATGTGCTGGGTGCGAGTCGTCGACCCTTCTCGCTCGAATTGCAGGAACGGACCGACCGTGATGCGGTTCGAGAATCGCTTTTGCAGCCCAAGAGACACCAAGGAATAGTCCTCTCCCTCAACGTCGCCGAAGAGGTAGCCGAAGCTCATTCGATGGTAGGGATTCGAATCGGGGTAGGAAAGTTCGAAGCCCCCAAGGGTCGCGACTTCCCCTCGGAAGTCCTCACGTACGGCGAACGTCTCGACGTTCAGGTCCGACCTCGTCGTAAACTCGACGCCCGCTTCGATCCCCCTCAAATAGACCCCGCTTCCGTCCAGCGCCTGTGTATCGCGAAAACCAAGGGCAAAACCGAGTTCGGAGAGCGGCCCGGCGGTGTAGGAGCGCTGATCCTCGAGGAAGCCGTTCCAGCCCCGAAAGCCGACGCGGGGCGAAAACCCGATGCGAGGCAGGAAGTTCTCGTCGATATGTTGGTAACCCACCTGGCCATATACCGAGCCGTGCCTGTAGAGAAGGTCGGCGTCGTATCGGTGTGCGGTCCCCAGGTCGGAATCATGGGTCGTGTTATACAGCAGGGCCATTCCGACGGGCCCCTCGAGCTGAGTGAGTTCGAGCGCGGCGGCTGTGTTCGTCAGATTGTCGTCCGGGTCGTCGAAGTGGACCGCGCCCGCAGTGAGTGAGCTCTGCGTGCCCCAACTCAGCCTGTAACGAGCCGCAGCCGCGCTTTCGTGGCCGAATCGGGTCGTGGCGAGCGCTCCCACGAGCGCCCGGTCGCTGACCTTGCCGAAGACTTTCGCTCCGAAGTCGAACTGACGGATCCTCTGAGGGGCGAACAAGGACGCTGACATTCCCCCCATCCGGAAGGCGCTGCTTCCCTCGACGAAAAACGGCCGCCGCTCTTCGGCAAGGCGTTCGAACCTTGAAAACTCAAGGCTCAGCACCGACCCTTCGATGTTTCGGAAATCAGGATTGATCGAGGCGAGGCTCGTGAGCTGAGGGTTGATGTCGTACCGAATGTCGAGTCCGGTATCCAGCACTTCCGCCCGCTGCTCGTCGTCGTAGCCTATCGTTTGGTAGCCGAGAACGAGCAGGGGATTGGGCTCGGAAAGCTCCGGGACCGCGACGTCCAGCCAGAACCCATTGAACTTCCTTTGCTCCTGGGGGCCGAGATCACACCAAGCGACGGTCAACTGTTCGCGAGGGATCTCCCGGCCAAAATTGACCTCCAGATTCCTGACTCCCGCAGGGGGCAGCCTCAGGATTTTCCAGGGGATTCGGATCTCGCACTCCCAGCCGGCGTCGGTGATGCGAGTGCGTGCTTGCCATTCGCCTTCCCATTCGCGCTTCGAGGCCCGACCGCCCGCAAATTCCGCCCGGGTTCCTCCGCCCGCCGAGACCTTGAACTCGTTCGTATCGCTTTCTTGGTGGGTTGCGAACGGGTTGACCAGGACGATAACGTTGTCGTTGCCATTGAGCGAAACGTTGCGGCGGTACTCGGTTGCGCGAATCAGATCAGGCCGGGGATCGGGGCAGAAGAACGCGAAGTAAAGGGCTTGCTCGTCGTACCCCGCATACAACTCGCAATCGTACGAGGTTCTTTGCCCGGTCGCGAGGTGGACGAACTGGCCGGACTTTTCCGCCTGACCCCACTCGTACGCGTCGATGACTCCGTCGATGACGGGCGGAGAATCGAGTTTTTTGCCTGGAAGCATTCGGTTTCGCTCCGCCAGGGCCCAGGTGGAACAGAGCAATAAGGCTGTGACGACAATCCCTCGCATGGTGAGGTAGTCGTTATGGCATATCGCGAGGTTGCAGGTCTGCCGCAAAGGACCCAGAATCTTGCCCGAACGGCCCAGTTCTACCGGCTTCGCATGAGCTGTTCGACTTCGTCAGGGCTTCGCCGACGGTCGAATCCGTGCGGATCGCGGAACTGGTAGGGCAACCCCTCCAGTTTGCGAGCGACGAATTCGGGGTCGAGGGGAGGACTCTCGACGACATCAATCTCAGGCAACCGGCTCCGGGCGACTTCCGCAAAGCCCGGATGGATGTCATAGCCGACCGCAAAACGCCCCCATTCCGAAGCCGCCTTGAGCGTCGTTCCGCTCCCCGCGAAGGGGTCGAGCACGGTCTCACCTGGAAACGAAAACATGCGGAGCAGCCTCGCGGGCACTTCGACCGGAAACGCTGCCGGATGAGACGAGCCCTTTTCTCCGGGAATGCTCCAGTGGCCGGCGAAAAACGTATTCCACTCCTCCGCTGTAAGAGTCGCGGCCACCTTCTGATCCTGCGAGACTGTCGGAGGTTTGCCGAGCTTCTTGAAGAGCAGGATGTACTCGAAATCGACCTTGATCATCCCGTTGCGGGGACGCGGGTACGAACCCATAATGACCGCGCCCCCGGTCGTTCGCATCGAGGTGACCTTGCGCCAAATGATCGTGCCCATGTAGTCCATCCCCAAGGTCTCGCAACAGCGAATCACCTCGGACTGGAGCGAAATGAGCTTGTATCGGCCATACGCCGCCGCGCGGGCGAACTGATCGCCCACATTGACGCAGAGTCGGCAGCCTGGGTGAAGCACCCTCTCGCACTCCGACCAAACGAGGTTCAGGTGGTTGATAAACGACTCGTACGACTCGGAAAAGCCCACTTGCGAGGCGTGGCCATAGTCCTTGATCTGCCAATAGGGCGGAGAGGTCACGATGAGGTGAACCGAGTTCGATTCAAGGTCGGCCAAGTGGCGGGAGTCACCTATTATCCAGCGAAGTCGGCTCATCGTTGCGGCACTTTATCAGACGCTTGCAACCGGTCGATCGGAGTAGTCATGCTCCGGTTTCGGGTACACATCATCCCGCTGGCATTGGGTCTACGAAGGTTTTGCATGGCCGACTTTTCCTTTCGACGTCTTTCCCTCAAAAAGCTGTTTCCCCTCGCTATTAGTCGCGGTGTGAGCACCGGATCGGAAAACCTGTTCGTTTTCGCGTCGGACGGGACTCATGTGGGCATCGGAGAGGCCTCGCCGAGCACGGGAACCGAAAACGTCACGGCGGGGCGGGGCGAACAGCAACTCGCAGAATTCCTAACTCCCGAGATCGCCTCGCTTTCGCGCACGGAAGTCTGGGACCGCATGCGAGAGGCGGGGATCGATCCGCCCGCGATGGCCGCCGTCGATGTCGCCCTCTGGGACCTCTTCGCGAAGCAATGCGGGAAGCCGCTCTATGAGGTGTTCGGCTTGCCCAAGCCCACCGTGCCGACGAGCGTGACCATCGGAATCAACCCACCTGAGGTCGTGAGGGAGCGCGTGCCGAAGATTCTTTCGATGACGGGCGCGAAGTGCCTCAAGGTGAAGCTCGGGTCGAAGGAGGGCATCGAAGCCGATCAAGTAAGTTTCTTGGCGACTCTGGAGGCAGCCGCGCCGTTCGCGCCCAAGCTGCGAGTCGACGCCAATGGGGGCTGGAGCTTATCGGACGCGAAGGTCATGCTCCGCTGGCTCGCCGAACGGGGGGTCGATTACGTGGAGCAGCCACTCGTCGAAGGGGCCGAAGATCAGCTACCCCAGTTGTTCGCGGGCCGCCCCCTGCCCCTCTACGTCGATGAATCGTGCCGGTTCGCCAAAGACGTTCCGAGGTTGGCAGGCGGAGCCGACGGAGTCAACCTCAAGCTGATGAAGTGCGGCGGGATCACGGAGGCGCTGCGGATCATCGCAGCCGCCCGGGCGCACGGCATGGGGACGATGATCGGCTGCATGAGCGAATCCTCCATCGCCATCGCGGCGGGGGCTGCGCTCGGCGCATGTTTCGATCACATCGATCTCGACAGCCATCTCAACCTTGACCCGGACCCTGCCGAGGGCCTCGGGTTCGTCGAGGGCGTGGTGATGCCGCCTGACGCTCCCGGCCACGGCGCAAGCCTCAAGCCCGAATTCGCGAGTTGAGGACGGAAATGCTGCGAACCGATCACAAGCTCGCCCTCTTCATGGAGGGCGCTCTGGGCGAAGACACCGGCAAGATGGGGCTCGCGGTCTTGCGATACTCGCCGAACCCGGTGGCGTGCGTCATCGACTCCTGCCATGTCGGCGCGGACCTGCGCGGATTGGTGAAGGTCGATCGGAGCCCGCCCATCGTCGGTACGGTCAGAGAGGCTGCGGCGCTCGGAGCGGAGGTGCTCGTGCTGGGGATCGCTCCCCCCGGAGGATTGATTCCCGAACGGTGGTGGGCCTGCATCGATGAGGCGGTCGAACTCGGATTGAGCGTGGTCAACGGACTCCATGACCACCTGGCAGAGAGGTACCGCGATCTGCGCGAGGGGCAATGGGTGTGGGACGTTCGGGTCGAGCCTAAGGGCCTCAAACCGGGCGAAGGTCTTGCTCGAACGCTCTCCAACCGGCGCGTGCTGATGGTCGGGACCGACATGAGCGTCGGCAAGATGACTTCGGGCCTCGAAGTCCATTTCGAGATGCTTCGGCGAGGGGTGAAGTCCGCGTTCGTGGCGACCGGCCAAGTGGGCATTACCGTGATGGGTTCGGGTGTGCCTCTCGACGCGGTGCGGCTCGACTTCGCTTCTGGAGCGATCGAAAGAGAGGTGATGGCCGCAAGGGACGCCGATGTTGTGGTCGTCGAAGGCCAAGGCGCGCTCTTGCACCCAGGTAGCAGCGCGACCCTCCCCCTAATGCGAGGGACGATCCCCACTGACCTTATCATGTGTACTCGGGCGAACCAGCCGACGCTTCGCAGGGTTCCTTGGGTTCGAGTGCCCAGCCTGAAGGAGTACATCGCGCTCTACGAGAGCCTGGCGAGCACCTTGGGAACGTTCCCCTCGCCCAAGACACTGGGGCTTTGTGTGATTACGGCGAGTCTCGAAGAAGGCGCGGCGCTCGACGAGTGCAAGAGGATCGAAGATGAAACCGGCTTGCCTACCGTCGACCCGATCCGTCATGGGGTTTCGAGATTGGTGGATTCCTTGCTCGGGACACCTCCCATATTGCGACCGGTATCATAGACCATCGACTCCGCCCCACCCAAGGCGTGCAATCCGGTTCGGCCGAAGAGGGCAAAGCGAGGCTCCGTGTCATGAGCAAACCAACCAGCTACGACCTGACGCGAGTCGCAGGCGACACGGCTCTGCTGGCCTTCGTGGCGGGCGCGGGGACGGCCATCGTCGCCAACCTTCCGCTCAGCCGATACGACGTGCCGGGCTGGACGCTCCTCTTAAGCCCCCTCGCAGGCGCGAGCGTCGTTCTCGCCGTTTTGATCCGGTTCATTTCGGGCTTGGTCCCTCTCAAGGGTTCGAGGTTCCCCAGCAACCTCACCTTGCCCGTCCTTCACCTCGCGATCGTGCTTGTGATCGTGGTTTTGGTCACCACCAAGCCGACGGGCATCCAGCGCCCCGCGGAGTCGTTCGCGGTTCTCGAGTACTGGCTGCGGCCCGCGAGCCTACTCCTTGTCGCAGGGGGCGAAATGGCGATTATGACGGCCTTCGCCATGGTGCAGGCCCGAGCCTCTCGCAATCAGGACGCCGAGGAGTCGAATCTGTGACGAGCGAAAGTCCGCCCTCGCGCATGGAGATCCGGTTCGGCATCGAGGGCGATTCCCCGAAGTTGCCCGGCTCGATCGTCTGCGTCGGCACGTTCGACGGCGTTCATTTGGGACATCAGGCGGTGATTGGGCAATGCGTGAAGGCCGCTCGCGAAGCCGGGCTGCCCGCCGTACTCGTTACGTTCGATCGGCATCCCGCAGCGACGCTTGCGCCCGATCGAGTTCCTTACTCCATCGGCACCCTTGCCCTCAACATCGAGCGCATCGCCGGACTCGGAATCGACTTGGCCGTCCTGCTGCCCTTCACTCTCGCCTTCAGCCAAAGGTCCGCCACCGAGTTCTTCGAGGAGGTGCTGGTCGATAGCCTCAATTCCAGGACCGTTGTGATCGGTTCGGACTTCGGATTCGGCAGGGGACGCGAGGGCAATGCGACGTTTCTTCAGGAGCGGATCGATACGCACGTCGTCGAACCCGTATCTTCGAACGGAGAAAGGATCAGTTCGAGTCGAATTCGTAGGTTGCTCGCGGGTGGGGCAGTCGCCGAAGCTGCGACCTTGCTGGGCAGGCCGTTCGAATACGTCGGGGTTGCAGTGAAGGGCGCGGGCATGGGCGCGCGGCTCGGGTTCCCGACGGCCAACCTTGCTCCCCTCGACCGCCAAGCGCTCCCGCCGGACGGGGTGTATGCGGGTTCGTGCTTGACTCCAAAGGGCGAGTATCGTGCCGCTATCAGCATCGGAAGCCGGCCGACGGTGGGAGGGACCGCGCCCGCGACCGAGGCCTTCTTGCTCGACTACCCAGGGGGGGACCTATATGGCGCAGTACTGCGGCTGCGCTTCGACGCCCGGCTCAGGGATCAGCAGAAATTCGCTTCGCTGGACGAACTGATCGAACAGATGCGCGCAGACGTAGAACGGATCACGAGTGGAGAATTCTGATGAACCCCAAGCTGCGAATCGGGATCCTGTTCCTGTCCGGTGCGCTCCTCGCGGCCGTAATCCGTCTAGTGCTCTTCGCCAACGAGCCCTCCGACCAAGCTCTCATCAAAGCGGCGCTCGAAGATTCGCTTCAAGCAAGCAAAGAAGGCCGTCCCGGAGGAGTACTGGAGCTTCTGAGCAACCAGTTCTCCGTGAACGAGACGCTTTCGCCGAGCCACCGAGACATCTCGCGATACGTCCGGGACTTTCGTCCTGACATCGAAATCGTCCAATGGAACCCGGACGTTCGCTCAGATTCAGCAAGCGTGCGTTCGCCAGCGATTGTCAAGTTCGGCTTCCCCGTCAACCAAGAGGTTCGAATCTCTGAAGTGGAGCTGGGGTTTGAAAAGGAGAGCGGCGTCAAGTGGCTCCTGATCCCCACAAAGGAGTGGAAGCTGACGAGCGTTACGATCCCCCAGGAGGCGCTTCAAGAACTCGTTTCCAATTTCCCTGCGTCGCAATTCGGGTTCTGAGGCCACAAATCGCCTTTCGGGAACGTCTGGTATGATTGCGACGTTTTGCCCTAGGTGCGAGGGAATATCTCGCGCAACGCCGAAAGGCAAATCTCGCTCACAACAGGAGGTATTGGAGAAATGAAGACTTGGATTGCACTGCTTTTTGCAGGCATTCTCGTGGGAGGGGCCATGATTGGTTGCGCTCCCAAGGAAGACGCCGGAGCCGGAGACACCGCCGCGCCCACTACGGACACCAACCCGCCAGCTGAGGCCCCCGATTCGGGCGGCACGACCGACGGCGGCACGACCGACGGCGGAACGACCGACGCTGGTGGCACGACCGATGCCGGTGGCGCGACCGATGCCGGTGGCACGACCGATGCCGGTGGCACGACCGATGCCGGTGGCGGCGAAGCGGCCGGTTCGGGCCAGTAACTTCACTTTAGCCGCCGCGTAAGCGGCAGGCGACGACGAACGAGGGGCGTTTGGCTTTGGAGTCCGACGCCCTTTCTGCTATTTCCAGACTCGGATAGGTAACCTCCTACCACCATGCTCGATCCTCGCGTTACAAAGCTGGCCGAACTCTTGGCCACGCATTCCACCGAACTCGGACCCGACGACGCCGTGCTGATCCACACCTTCGACATCCCCGACGAGGTGACCGCCGAATGCGTACGGGTCGTGCAGTCGAAGGGCGCGAAGGCGGTACTGCGACGGGAAAGCAGCCTCGTCCGAAGGCAGCTTCTCCTCGGTCTCGACGAAGCCGGCACCGAACTCATCGCCGATGTTGAAAAGTACGAGATGACGAAGATGACCGCATACTGGTCGCTCAGAGGCTCGCACAACATCGGGGAGAACTCGGACGTTCCGAGCGAGAAGCTCTCAATGTGGCAACGACTCTACGCGACGCCGGTCGTGTTCGAAGTTCGAGTCCCGAATACCAAATGGGTCGCGCTCCGCTGGCCGACGCCGAGCATGGCGCAGCAAGCGAACGCTTCGACGCAGGCGTTCGAGGACTTCTACTTCAGGGTCTGCACGCTCGACTACTCCAAGATGGAGAAGGCGGTCGCTCCCCTCGTCGACCTCATGAACGCGACCGATCAAGTCCGAATCGTCGGGCCCGGAACGGAGTTTGAGTTTTCGATCAAGGACATCGGCGCCGTTCCTTGCATCGGCAAGCGAAACATCCCCGATGGCGAGTGCTTTTCTTGCCCCGTCAAGGATTCGGCGAACGGGGTCGTTCAATACAACACCTCGTCGCTGTATCAAGGGACCGTGTTCAAGGACGTCCGCTATGTGGTGAAGAACGGCAAGATCGTCGAGGCGGAAGCTGGGGCGCAGACCGAGAAGCTCAACGAGATCCTCGACACCGATGAAGGCGCGCGGTACTTTGGGGAGTGGTCGCTGGGCTTCAACCCCTATGTGCTCGACCCGATGCTCGACACGCTGTTCGATGAGAAGATCGCGGGCTCGTTCCACCTCACGCCCGGAAACGCCTACCCGCCCCCTGGCGGCAACGGCAACAAGTCGGCGATCCACTGGGATAAGGTCGTGATCCAACGCCCCGAATATGGAGGGGGCGAAATCCGGTTCGATGGCAAGCTGATCCGCAAGGATGGCTTGTTCGTCGTTCCGCAACTCGAGGGCCTGAACCCTGCAAGCCTCGCCTAGCCCGTTTCACGACCCGCGCTTCTTGGGAAACCCGCTTTGATCGACCTGTTGCTAAACCTCGACTCCCACCTCGAGGGCGTGATCGCTCAGTACGGCCCTTGGGTGTACGGAATCCTGTTCGCGATCGTGTTCATGGAGACGGGGCTTGTCGTGACGCCGTTCTTGCCGGGCGACACGCTGTTGTTTGCCGCGGGAATCTTCAGCCAACCCGATGGAGGGCTCAATTTGTGGCTGGTGGCCCTGACGTTTCTATTTGCGGCCCTGGCGGGCGACAATGTGAATTACCAAATCGGACGGCTGCTGGGGCGTCGGCTCTTCCGCAACGAAAACTCACGGGTGTTCAAGAGGTCTCACCTCGATCGCACGCACGCTTTTTTTGAACGCTACGGCGGCAAGACCATCATCCTCGCGCGGTTCGTGCCGATCGTTCGGACCTTCACGCCTTTTGTCGCGGGGATGGGGGCAATGACGTTTTCGCGCTTCATCGTGTACAGCGTCTCCGGCGCGCTGCTCTGGGTCGTGGTATGCGTGGGCGCAGGTTATCTGTTCGGAAGGATTCCGGTGGTGCGAGATAACTTCGCCGTCGCCGTGCTGGGGATTATTGGGGTTTCGCTCATCCCCGCCGCGATCGAGTTCATTCGTCATCGACGGCGGGCCGCGCGGGCGCGCGCCGACTCCCAGCCTCACTCAAAGTAGATTCGCTCCCAGCCGATGACCTCGTCCCGGTAGAGAACGTCGAACCGATACGATCCGGGCTGCGGAATCTCAGGAACGCCGTCGAAGTCGAACGCCATCAGGGGCCGGAATCCGGGGCTGGGCGGACTCGGCAAGCGCATCTCCCCTTCTTCCTTCCAAAGCACTGCGCCATCTTCGTCGATGAGTTGCACCACGAGCGGCCCGCCTCCAAAGCCGTCGTCGATGTCGGTCTCGATTTCGACGGCCAGCCTCGCGCGCGGGAACGGCGAAGGGTACTTGGCGCGGCCCATCCGGTTCACTAGTCCGTGGAGAATCGGCAATCCGTCCGCGGTCGTGCCGAGGTCGATGACCAGCTTGCAGAGCGTAACTCTCACGCCTTTCTTTTCCGCCTTTGCCGGGAGGGAGGCTCCTCGCGCTTGGCATACGACGTCGTAGCGCGGGCTCCCTCCGACACGCGTAGGGCCCTTCGACGAGGCTCGGCGCGCTCACTTGCCGCAACCCCAAACTCGCACCCGGCAGCAAGAGAGGTCGCGCCCGCCTGCAAAATCGTCGTCAGGAGGGAATTGAGGCTTGCGCCCTCCCTCGCGGCGAGGCGGTCGAGCTGCGCGTGCAGCATTTTCGGCAGGCGTAGCGTAACCCTGCCGCTGTAGTCGGTCCACTCGGGAATGGGCTCCGGATCGGGCAGGTCCTCGCCCTGCTCCTCCAGGAACTGGGCGGTCGCCTCCGCGACCTGGAGCAAATCGGCCAAGGCGCTCTCGGACGAATCCCCGTAGCCGACGACCGAGCGCGCGAGTTGAGGAATCGAGGCCTCGAAGCTCCCGTCAGACAGTCGCACGACCTGAATCGCCATCGATTGAATCTTGTCCAGCTTGTTCATGCCAAACCCCGCAGGTCGATTGTCATCAACGAATACGTCATGACACCATATATAGTGTCAACCTCGGTCCAAATTCTCACCCACAACGACGAAAAACCGAGTGTATCAACCTGCGCCTACCCTTCCAGATGCTCGTATTTCTCCTTCAGAGCGTTCACGACGGCGGCGTCGGCCAAGGTGGTCGTGTCGCCGAGCGCCCTGCCCTCGGCAACATCCCGCAGGAGTCGACGCATGATCTTGCCCGACCGAGTTTTGGGCAGTTCTGCGGCCAGAATGATGTCGTCCGGGCGCGCGATGGGGCCGATCTTCTGCGCCACATGAGCCTTGAGAACGTCGTGGATGTCGGCGCCCACTTCGTTCCCGGCTCGAATGATGACGAACGCCGCGATCGCCTGCCCCTTCAGGTCGTCCTTGCGTCCGATGACCGCAGCCTCAGCCACCGAGGGATGATCCACCAGCGCGGACTCGACTTCCATCGTGCTGATGTTGTGGCCCGCGACGAGCATCACGTCGTCGACGCGCCCTAGCAGCCAGAAATACCCCTCTTCGTCCAGCTTGGCGCCGTCGCCCGTGAAGTAAACGCCTTCGAATCTCGACCAATAGGTGTCGTAGAACCGCTGAGGGTCGCCGTAGATCCCGCGCGTCATCGCCGGCCAAGGCCGGGTCATCACCAGATATCCGCCCACCGACCGGTCCGCAGCCCCAGCTCGAACGCGCTCGAGGTGCTCGGTCGAAAGGTCGCGCCCTTGGTCGTCGACGATCGCCGCCTTGATTCCCGGGAACGGAAAAGTGGCCGAGCCGGGTTTCGTTTTCACCAGCGCGGGCAGGGCGGTGATCATGATCGCCCCAGTCTCGGTCTGCCACCAGGTATCTACAATTGGGCAACGCTCGCGGCCGATGTACTTGTGATACCAAACCCATGCCTCAGGGTTGATCGGCTCGCCCACGCTCCCGAGCAGTCGCAGCGAAGACATATCGCACCGCTCCGGGTACTCCGCGCCCCACTTCATGAATGTTCGAATCGCAGTTGGGGCCGTATAGCAAATGGTCACCTTATGGCGCTCGATGATCCTCCAGAACCGGTCCTTGTCGGGAGTGTCCGGCGAGCCTTCGTACATCACGGCCGTCGCGCAATTCGCAAGCGGACCGTACACGACGTAGCTGTGCCCCGTAACCCACCCGCAGTCTGCCGTACACCAAAACACATCGTCGTCTTTCAGGTCAAAGACCCACTTGGTCGTCGCGTAAACGCCTGTGAGGTACCCGCCCGTCGTGTGGACGATCCCTTTGGGCTTGCCTGTCGACCCACTGGTGTAAAGGATGTAGAGAAGGTCCTCGCTGTCCATGGGCTCGCAGGGCGATGCGGTGGATTGCCGGGGAACGAGGTCGCGCCACTGCACATCGCGGCCCTCAACCCACGTTCCGGCATCGTATTCGGGCGTGGCAAGACCGTTCGTGATCGTTCCCGGAGACCCGGCTCGTTCGAGCACCAACACTCTCTCGACGGAAGGGCACCCCATGTCCAGGGCCTGATCCACGGCTCGTTTGAGTTGGACGATTCCCCCCCGTCGCCACCCTCCATCCGCCGTCACCACGACCTTGGCTTGGGCATCGTTGATTCGGTCGTACAAAGATTCGGCGCTGAAGCCGCCGAAAACGACCGAGTGGGGCGCGCCGATCCTTGCGCAAGCGAGCATCGTGGCCGCGAGTTCCGGGACCATCGGCAGGTACACGCACACGCGGTCGCCCTTGCCGACGCCGAGCTCGCGCAATGCGTTCGCCAGCCGGCTAACGTCCTCTTGAAGCTCCGCATACGAAATCGCGCGGACATCGCCCGGTTCCCCCTCCCAGAGAATCGCCGTCTTTTCGCCCCGTCCGGACGCGACATGGCGGTCCACACAGTTGAAGCACGCATTCAGCTTGCCGCCGACGAACCACTTGGCGTACGGGAGTTTCCACTGCAAGACCTCCCCCCAAGGTTCGTACCAGTCCAACTCTTTGGCCCAACCTTCCCAGAAGCCCAGATAGTCCGAATCGGCCTCTTCGTAAATCGACGGATCATTGATGTTGGCTTGAGCCACGAACTCCGCGCTGGGTTCGAAAACTCGGTCTTCTTCGAGAAGGATCTTGATGGTTTCTGACAAAATGCCCCTCCACGCGTTAGAATGGTGAGTGCATTCTAGCTTAGTCGGTGCAAGGCTGTCCCATGATTCTCCGAGTTCCCTTCGAACTGTTCGCGGAGGCCCTCCGCAAATACGGAGGGGAGAACTTGGCGTTTCTGGACCCTCAAGATGGCGAGGTCGTCGCAACGGCAGCTCTGAAGTCGATCGGCGGCTACGTCGAGAGTTTTGCCGCAGCTCCTATTGAGGAGGTCCGTCATACCCTAACGGAACTCGGCTTCGAAGTCCGCGAAGGAAGGTGGTCTTCGGGCGGCGAGGAGGGCCCGGAATCGCGAGGAGCTCATATCGCCGCCGTCGCCTACAAGAGCCGGGACGCGATGCCGGGGATTTGGGTTGACGCGTACCCCGAGCCTCCGACTCCCGCGTTGGTCCTGCGCCGGATGTACGACGAGTTCGTCGAGAACGGCGAGGTCGGGGAGATCACGTTCGAGCATTTCATCCATGCGGCCAACCCGAATGTGCTCGTGCTTGCGCCCGACGAAATCGCCCGCTTTCGAAAAATGAACTTCGACGCCGTCGAGGAGTCTCTCGGCGAAGAACCCGGCGCCTGATCGCCGCGCCGTTCCCTAAACCTGAAAACCGGGCTCGGGTTGGGGAGCGCTCGCCGTAGCTTTGGGCTTCCGCACCTCGACAGCGTCAAGATCGGGCATCTTGGCGAGCATGTCCCTGGCGTCGATGACCTCGGTGACCCGCTCGTCGTCCACGATGAACCCGTCCTTGAATCTAACGATTCGCTTGCAGTGATTCGCGATGTCGTGTTCGTGAGTGACGATCACTACGGTTTTGCCTTCGCGGTTGAGGTCTTGGAAAAGCGCCATGATCTCTTCGGCAGTTCGGGAGTCGAGGTTCCCGGTAGGTTCGTCACCAAGGATCAGCACGGGATCGTTAACGATGGCCCTGGCGATCGCGACCCGCTGCTGCTGACCCCCCGAAAGCTCGTTCGGCTTGTGGTGCATCCTCTGAAGCAGCCCCACTCGTTCGAGCGCGACCTTCGCCTTCTCGGTCCGGTTCTTGACCCCTGCGTAGATAAGGGGAAGCTCGGTGTTCTTGAGCGCCGAGGTCCGGGGGAGCAGGTTGAAGGTCTGAAACACGAACCCGATGTACTTGTTGCGAATGTCAGCGAGTTCGTTGTCGGAAAGGCGGCTTACGCTTTGGTCGTTCAGGATGAACTCGCCCGACGTGGGCCGGTCCAAGCAACCAATGACGTTCATGAAGGTGGACTTTCCGCTCCCTGAGGGTCCCATGATGGCGATCATCTCGCCCTCGTCGATGGAGATGTTCGCCCCGCGAAGGGCGTGGACGACCACGTCGCCCATGACGTAGTCTTTGCAAAGGTCCTTGACGTGGATGATCGGCTTGCTCATCGGCTGTTCGTTGATACGCAGCGTTGCGCTCAGAGATTCCAAGTTACCTTCTGTTCGGGGCGGAAGCGGGATCAAAGGGCCTATGCACGCCGTTCCCCTCAGACCAATCCCAACCGCTCCCCGCACGCCGCGCCCGCGACTAGGGCCAGCTTCAAGCGCAGAATCCTGAAAGAATTCCTAGGGGATTGCGCTCATCTGACGTATAATATGCACGTTACGATTCACGTCCAAGCTTTCGAATCCGTGATACTGGCCTCCCGGTCGTTCCTGATTTCGATGCCTTCGACTCCTGAACCGAAACGAACAATCAGGCTCGGCCTGAACTGGGAGACCAACATTGGCAATTAAGACACTCTACGTAGGCAACCTGCCCTACTCGATGGACGCGCTCGCTCTGACCGACGCGTTCGCGAACTACGGCGGACACAACGCACGCATCATCGAAGGCCGAGGGTTCGGATTCATCGATGTCGACGAAGATCAAATGAACGCGGCCATCGAAGCCATGAACGGCGCATCTCTGGGAGGGCGGACCCTGACGGTCAACGAAGCTCGGCCCCGCGAATCGCGACCGAACGGGGGCGGTGGCGGCGGAGGCGGACGGGGCCGTGGCGGATATGGCGGCGGTGGCGGCGGTGGCCGTGGCGGCCGCAATCGCGACTGGTAAGCGATCCCCAAGTCCTCAGAGCCGATTCGTCGGCCGGAACTTTCTAAGCGGTTCTTTCCCTTCCAAGGCGAAAGGACCGCCTTCGACTTTGGGCATTCTCGCCTTCGGGGGATCATCGAGGACTCCCTAAGCCGTCATACGCTAAGGAAGAAACGCCCTTTTCCCCCGCTCGTCGGGAGGTAAGAAGCCCATGAAGAGTCTACATCGAGTCCTTGGAGCCGCCGCCTCGCTCGCTCTGTTTTCGGCCCACCTTCTTGCCGAAGGCCACGCCCTCCTCATCGGGGTCGAGCTCTACGAAGATGCCGACAGGATCGCTCCGCTCTCCGCAGCCAACAAGGACGCGCGCGAGTTGGGAAAGGCGCTCGTGGAGGTATCCGGCTTCCAAGCCGAAAACGTCCGCATCCTCACCTCCGACGGGACTCCCAAACCCAGCCGAAGGAACATCATGTTCGAGGTCGGGCAACTCGTCGAGCGCGTCAAGCCCGACGACGTGGTGTTTATCTTCTTCAGCGGCCACGGGCTCCAACTGGTCGACGGATCGTACTTGATCCCGTTCGACGGCGACCTCCGAAACGACACTGCCCTCAAAGCCTCGGCCATCAGCGCGGACGACCTCAGGAGCGAACTCCGCAAGATCACCTGCAAGTCCCTTATCCTCGCGTTCGATATGTGCCGCAACCTCCCCGCAAAGGAAGCCGCCAAAAACGCGGAGGGCAGCAACTCCCTCGGGCAGCGCCAAGCGAAAGACCTCACAGTGGTCACCGACGACACGGGCGCGGGGCCCAAATCGGTCGTGACGCTGTTTTCGAGTAGCCCGCTGCAAAGGAGTTGGGAGTGGCGCGACCGGGAGCGAGGGTTCTTCAGCTACTTCTTGGAGAAAGGCCTTCGGGGCGAGGCAGCCGATGCCAACGGAGTCGTCCAAGTGGGCAATTTGGTGCAGTACCTCGAGCGAGCCGTCCCCTCCGCCGTTGCGCGGGAGGTCAACGAAGAACAGGTTCCGTTCACCGAAACCTCCGGAACGGGGGCGCTGTCGATCGTGCTCGCCGAAGGAAGGCCCCCCAGCCAAGGCGGCCGACAGGTCGAGCCTGAACGGACGGGAGACCCCGACAAGGATGCGTACAATGCGGCCTTTCAAAGGGGCATGCAACTGCTTCAGCAGGGGCGTTTCGACGCCGCGATCGAGCGGTTCGAAGAGGCGATTGCTGCCAATCCCACGGGCGCCGCAGCGTACGCCCAGATCGGCTTCGCGTTTCAGCAACTCAACCAACCTGGCAACGCGGAGACCGCTTACTCCAAAGCGCTTCAGATCGACAACTCCAGCGGCAGGCTCTTCAACAGTCTCGGCCAGGTGCAAGAGGCCCAAGGCAATCACGATGCCGCGGAGAAGTCCTATCGGGAGGCAATTCGGATCGATCCGGGACTGGCCGGACCCCACAACAACTTGGCCAAGCTTCTCTGGATGGTGCGAAATGAGACCGCCGAAGCCGAGACGCTCTTCAAACGAGCCCATGATCTCGACCCCAACCACCCGGCAATTCTCAACAACCTTGGTGTCGTGTTGCGCTCGAAGGGAAAGAACGACGAGGCGGAGGTTTATTTTCGCAAGGCCGTCGCCATCGCTCCCGAGTTCTTCGAATCAACCTTCAACCTCGCGACGATCCATTTCTTGCGCAAGGAGTACGCCGAGGCGGAGCGGCTCTATAAGAAGTCCTCGGAACTGAGCCCGAACGACGCCAGGCCGTACAACCAACTCGGAATGATCGCTGTCAACGCTCGCAGCAACTTCTCAGAAGCCGAAGGCCTCTTCCGGAAGTCCGCTCAACTCGACCCCAAGGATGGGCTGACCCGCGCCAACTGGGCCCTTGCGCTGCTTCGGCTGGGGCAAAAAGAGTCCGCCGAACAACAAGCGCGGCAGGCCATCGCGCTGGGATACCGTGACCCCAACCACCCCGCGTTCAAGGAACTCGGCATCCAACCGAGCAGATAAGATAGCCCCGTGGCAGAGGTCGGCGTCGTCATACCCGCATACAATTCGGAGCGGTTTCTTGCCGATGCGATTCGATCCCTTCAATCGCAAACCTTTCGGGACTGGAAAGCGGTCGTCGTGGACGATGGATCGACGGATCGCTCTGCGGCGGTGGCAGAGGAGACCGCAGCCGGCGAGGGCCGGATCGCGCTCGTCCGTCAAGACAACCGGGGAGTCTGCGCCGCTCGCAATCGCGGGTTCGAGGAATTGGGTGGCTCGTGTGAGTACGTGTCGTTCCTCGATGGCGATGACTTGTGGCTGCCGGATGCGCTCGAACGACTCCTCGGCGCAAGCTCGACCCAGGGGAGTGTGGGGGCGCACGGGTTGTTCGAGTACTGCGACGAAGGCGGCGTTCGCCTTTCTCCCGCACCAAGGGAGCTCTTAGGTGAGGACGTATACGGCTACCCCCTGCGCCCTTCCGACGGGGCTTCGTGGAGTCTCTCTCGCTCCGCCCTCAGCGCAAAGGGCCTCGTCCCCTTAGACCCCAACCAGCCGACTTCCCTCGATGGCTTCCTGGTCTCGAACTGCATTCAAACGCCGGGACTCACGCTGCTGCGGGCGGAGGCGTTTGAGAAGGCCGGCGGATTCGACCCCGAGTTCTGGCCTTGTGAGGACTGGGAGTTCTATCATCGGCTGCTGTCCTTGGGGACTTTGGCTTTCGTTCCCGAAGTCATTCTGCGGTTTCGACTTCACTCCCGCAACGTGTCGTCGAGCGGAGATCGGGGAGCGAATGCCATCCATCGCATTAGGCGCAGGGCATTGTCGGGTCACTTCGGGCAAGAAAGGGCCCAGTGGACCCGCAGCTATCTAAGAAGGGAGGCCTGGCTTAAGGCCCGAAATGGCCTCAAGTGGTGCGTACTGGGACCCTTGCGAGGCAATTGGCAAAGGGCACTGGCTGGGTGGGCAGATCTCGCGTCTGGATTGAGCACTTGGGCAAGGAGGGTTTAGCGGGACGTAGCCGCCAGAATGCGTTTTTCCTTCCGAACACGGCCATTCTCCACCTGACCCCCTCAATCCCCGCGGGATGCGGCGGGATCGAGTGGCTCGTACTCCGTAACGACGTCGTCCTCCTCCGGCTTGATGTCCGGGTTGAGAGTCTGGATGACCCTGCTCGCGGCGGCGTCGTCGCACACGTTGACCACCGTCCGCATCATGTCCAGGGGGCGGTCGATCGCGAACAGCAGGCCGATCCCCGCCAGCGGCAGGTTCACCGCCGTGAGGACTAAGGCCATCGTCACAAGACCCGCGCTCGGAATCCCCGCCGCGCCGACCGCGGCCAGCATCGCCGTGATCGCCACAATCACCTGCTGGCCCAACGTAAGATCGGCGTTGTAGGCCTGTGCGAAAAACAGCACCGCAGTCGCCTCATAGAGCGCCGTGCCGTTCATGTTCGCGGTCGCTCCGACCGACACCACAAACCCCGCGATGCGCTTGGAAACGCCCATATCGCGGACCGAGGTCATCGTCACCGGCAACGTCGCGCTCGAACTATCCGTTCCGAACGCCGTCGCCATCGCAGGAGCCATCTTCTTCAGGAACGTCCCCACAGGGTACTTGCCCAAGAACCTAACGAGCAGCATGAGAACGATGAAATGGGTCGTCAACCCGATCACCACGCACAGCGCGAACAGCCCGAGCGATTCAAGCAGAAGCCCCAAGAGTTGAGGGCTTTGAATGCCGATGAAGTACGCGATCAGCGCGCCCACCCCCAGGGGAGCGAGCGCCATGACCCAAGAGATCATCTTGTACACGAGGTCGTTGAGCGCCTCGAAGAAGTTGAAAACGGGCGCGATCCTGTGCTTCCCAAGCGCGAGCATGGCGAAAGCCGTGAGGATCGTGAAGAAAAGGATTCCCAGCACGTCGAGATTCGCCATCGCCTCGATCGGATTGGTGGGGATGATCCTCAATAGGAGGTCGGGGATCGTGGGCCTGTCTCCGTTCGCGTCGAATCCAGCGGGCATCTCCCAGTTGAGTTCGGCCCCTGGCTTCACAAGGTTCACGACGATGATGCCGATGGTCGCGGCGGCGATCATCGTCAGGCCGTACAGCAGCATCGTTTGGACGCCGATGTTGCCCATTTTCTTAACGCTCCCCAAGCTGGCGATACCGATCAAGACGGTCGCCACGATCAAGGGCACGATCAGCATTTTAAGGAGCCGGATGAAAAGCTCACCGATCACGTAAAAGACCTGGGTCGCCGGGGGAAGCACCTTGACGGCTGAGCGTTTGGTGAGCTTGATCGCGGTGTAGCCCGCAGAAGGGTCGGCCTTCTGAAGCGTTGCGAGGGCCTCCGAAGGCTGGAGCCCGAGCAGGGACACCGTTTCCCCCTCGCCCGTAACGACGGTTCCGAGAACGGCTTCTTGGTCCAAGACGACCTCACCGGTCTGGCCACCGGGAAGAGCGACCTCGGCGGTCGACTTCGACTTGTTCGCCGCCGCCAGAGTGAGCGTCGTCGTTTGCCCGTCGGCCCCGGTGAGTTCGATCACATCGCCCGCCTGAAGCCCCGTGGGCGAATAGAACATCAGCAGAACCCCGGCGATCGCGCCGAGAACCATCCCCAACAAGACCTTGGCGGTCATCCCTTCCGTCTGCATAGTTCGAACGATTCGACGGGCGGCCAGAGAGTCCCTTTTCCGAAATCCCCTTTTTCGGCGCCGCGCCTCCCTCACAGTCACCCCCAGCAGCCCGACCTCATCACTGGTACTTTTTCCAGGTAGCGATCCGGCAGAAGTACGTTATGATGATTCTGTACAAACTTGTATTCTTTGAGTCGTCTTGACGGCTCACTGGGGTTTCTGGAGGAGGTATTGCAATGTTCGCGAAGCGAATCCTGCTTGCGCCCCGAATGATTGGGGCGGCGTTGCTTGTCACTTTGGGGGGCGCGAGCGCGTGGGCGACTGCGCCCGACCACCAATCGATTCTGAGCGGGACGAACGCTTGGAACAACCTATATGGCGTCGTCCGCATCCGAGACGAAAACGGGTTTCAGGGCACGGGCTCTGTCTTTGGAAAGAAGCGCCTCGGCGACGACTATTGGCTTTGTGTTCTCACAGCCGACCACGTGGTTCGCGGGTCGAGGTTCATCGACGTCGGCTTTGAAAACGAGATCGTCGGCGGTGCGCGGGGACCCGAGTTCCGGGCGAGCCAGATCTATTTGGGAGGCAACGCGAACATCCAAGACCCGGACGATCCGCAAAAGGTCCACAACCCGGACATCGCTGTGGTGGGGGTCAAGGTGGACCTTGCCGTCTTCAATAAGGCGAACGAATATGCCCTCGCCGACCGGCACTCGCTCGACCGTGGCAGGTTCTCCGACGTAGGGTACGGGAACACGGGAATTCGGTTCGTCGATCAAAATGGGAACTGGCTCGGTTACGACCGCGTGGGCAACTCGTACGGGACCAAACGGTTCGCAAACGGCCAGACCGGGAGCGCGTCCGTCAATGGAGACTACGGTGGAAGGTACCACGGGGTCTACTTCGACTGGACCTTTGAGAAACCTACGAACGCCGACGACTTTACCCGGGGCTATGGGGTTGCCTTCGACGGAGATTCAGGCTCGCCGTACTTCGCTTCGCGGGACACTGCGATCGACCTCGCGACTGGCCAGGACCCCGACCCCAACGGCATCAACGTGGTCGTGAAAACGGAGTTTCAGATGGCCGTACACCACGGCCGTCCGCCTGGCAACCCGCTCACTCCCAAGCTGTTCGGCCACCAAGGCCGGGCGACCGAACTCGTCCCGATCTATCGGGACTGGGCGTATGAGAAGTGCGCGATGGTGCCAGAACCGGGCACTCTGGCTGCGCTGGGGCTCGGAGCGCTGGCGTTGGCGCGGAGGCGTCGCAACAGGCGCTGAACTGAAGCAGGATACAGAGGCTACCGAACCCGATCGGCGATCGAACGGCGGATCATTGCGTCCGCGATCTCTTCGCCGGTCGGCTTGTATTCGCCCTTCTCGATCCGCGCCTTGATCTCGGCGACGAAATCGTCTCTGTCCGGCATCTCGATGACCTCACGGGTGAGTCTCTTGACCATCTGAGGGTCGATCTCGTACTGGGGATCGTCGATGCCTTCCATCAGGCTCTCGATGTCCTGAATGACCGACTTGGCTAGGATCTTCTTGACTTCAGTGTCCGAAATTCGCATGGTGGCTCCTCGAATGAGTCCACGCTTTCCGGATAGGCGGCTCGGCTGCCTGCATGAGGCCCGTGGCTTTGCGCGAGCGAGGTCTCCCTCGTCTTGCCATTGTCTGCCGTTGGCGTTTGGCTTCTCCATTGAATTACGGTCGATTCCCGTCGATTCTTTAGGGTCGATTCCCAGATTTCCTCGACTCGTCCGGTCAACATTGCCCCGCTCCGCTCCAGTACAATAAAGTCAAGTACCTCAAGAAGCGACCTCGAAGCGCAGGAGAACGGCGATGCCTCGATACCACAGACTCGGAGACCTCCCAGCCAAGCACCACATTCAGTTCCGAAAGCCCGACGGCGGGCTTTATGAGGAAGAGCTTTTTAGCACGTTCGGGTTCAGCGGCCCGATGTCCACGATGTACCACATCTACAAGCCGACCGAAGTCAAATCGTGGGAAGATCGGGGTCCAGCAAAGGTCGCGTTCCTTGAAGAAGAACCCCTCCGGCACCGTCATCTCCTGACCCCTCAACTGCCCACTTGCGGCGACATGATCTCGGGCAGGGTCGCGCTTCTCGGTAACAGCGACGTGGTGTGGTATCAGGTGCATGCCGCCGAGAACATGGACGTGTTTTTCAAGAACGCGGAGGCCGACGAGATTCTCTTCATTCACGACGGAAGCGGCCGGCTGCGAACGAACTTCGGCACGGTCGAGTTTCGAAGAGAGGATTATCTTGTCGTGCCCCGAGGAGTGATTTGGCGGATCGAGTTCGACAGCCTCCCGGTTCGCGCGATCGTGATCGAGAGCAAGGGGCCAGTGACGATTCCCCGCAGATACCGCAATGAGTACGGCCAACTCCTCGAGCACGCGCCCTATAAAGAACGGGACTTCAGGCCGCCCACCGAGCTTGAGACTTTCGACGAGCGAAGGGACTACGGCGTGCTCATCAAGGCTCGCGACCGATACACGCTGTACACGTATCCCTACCACCCGTTCGACATCGTCGGCTGGGACGGATACGTCTATCCTTATGCTTTCAACATTCGCGATTTCCAGCCCATCGTGGGACAAATCCACATGCCTCCGCCGATCCACCAGACCTTCGACGGCCACAACTTCGTGATCTGCTCGTTCTGCCCGAGAATGCTCGACTTCCATCCGCAGGCGATCGTGATTCCCTACAACCACTCGAACGTCGATAGTGACGAAGTGCTCTATTATTGCAACGACAAGTTCGGTTCGAGAAAGGGCATCCAGGAAGGCTCGATCACCTTGCACCCCTTGGGGATTCCGCACGGACCGCAGCCCGGAGCGGTCGAAGCGTCACTCGGGGCCACGAGGACCGAAGAACTCGCGGTCATGCTCGATACGTTCCACCCTTTGAAGCTGACTGCCGACGCCCTCAGACTCGAAGACGAGGACTACTGGAAGAGCTGGCTGAAGTCCGGCTAGCCTTCCAAAGAGACTTCGAACGAGACGCCCCGCTTCACAAGCGCCTCCATCATGAGGTCGCCGGGGAGGCTGGACTCGAAGGGAACGCACCCCTTGGCGATGGACCCCCGCGCGATCTCGTGGGCGGCAATCGCGGTTGGAAACGCCGTCATCCGCTGCATCGCAGAAAGCCCTCTTGCCTCATCGGCGAACTCCCGGAGGCGAACGAAGTTGCGATTCCCGGCCCTTCCTACCACCTCGACGAGCAGGAGCACTTGGTCGCCCCCCTCCCCACGCCTCAACACGGGCTCGATGACGGACTCGAAGACCGACCTCGGCACGATCTCCTGCCCGTCGAGAAGCAGCGGGTCGGTCGACCAGAATCCGCACTCCTTGAACAGCCTCATCTTGTCGTAATGCCCTGGGTAGCGAAGGGTCTTGTACTCGTAGTTTTCGACCCGACCCTGGAATGTCCACGGGGCCGTGCCCGACCCTCCGCTCGTGACGAAGGCCTCCAACTCCCCGATTTCTGGGAACTCGACGTGTTGCGCCTCGGTGAGCGAGGGGATCGCCTCGACTGCGCCGTCACGCAAGACGTAAGCGATGTCGGCGTACTCCGAGATGAGGCCGGACACGTTGAACACAAGCCGATAGCCAAAAGGCGGCATCGGACTCACCGGAAGACCGCCGCACAACACCAAGGCCGAACTGGCACCCTCGCATCGGTCGATCAGCCACCCAGCGAGGAGGTTGCCGAGACCCGGAGCCAGCCCCGCGTCCGTCACGACCGTGATGCCCGCTTGCCGAGCCGTTTCGTCCCGCGCCAGAGTCTCTCTCGCCTCGTCTGTGTCGCCCCCCATGTCGATCAGGCTCACCCTTTCCGCGGCCGCTGCAGGGAACACGAGGGGGTGCATCCAATAGGGCAGGCACGAGATCGCCACGTCGCACCCGCGGATCACCTCACGGGTTCGAGCTTCGTCCCTGGCGTCGAGGACCCTGGGCTCGAACGCGTCGAAGCCGGTCTGCTCGGACAGCCACCGCTGCGCTTCTTGAACCTGAGCCGGGTCCTGGTCCGCCAACACGATGGACTCCGCCTCGCCCCGTAGCGCCAAGTCGAACGCCGCCGCCCGCCCTTGCAGTCCCGCTCCCAGAATCACGTACCGATACGCCATGTCGCCCCCATTCTGAAGGCTTACGGCTGCCGAGGTCGCGGTCCTGAGCCGGTTTCGCTGGCCGAATCCGCCAGACCGGTAAAATCAAGCGCCCATGCCGAAGCGCTATTACATCACAACGCCGATCTACTACGTCAACAGCGTCCCGCACATCGGGACCGCCCTGACGACGTTTGCCGCGGACGTGACCGCACGCTACCAGAAGATGCTAGGGCGCGAGGTCATGTTCCTGACTGGCACGGATGAGAACGGCCTCAAGGTGCTCGAAGCGGCAAAGGCAGCGGGTAAAGACCCGATGCAGTTCGTGGACGAAGTGGCCGGTCAGTTCGTCGAAATCTGGCGCGGAATGAAGATCGAATTCGACGACTTCATTCGCACGACTGAGGAGCGGCACGTTCGCTGCGCGCAAGAGGTGTTTCAAAGGCTTCGGGAAGCAGGGCATGTCTACCCCGGAACGTATGAGGGCTGGTACGACGTATCGAGCGAGACGTTCTACAAGGAATCCGACCTCGTCGACGGGCTCAGCCCCGACGGAAACCCCGTCACTTGGGTCCAAGAGGAGAACTTCTTCTTCCGACTCTCCGACTTCGAGGAGCGCCTCTTGCAGCACATCGAATCGAACCCTCAATTCATCGTGCCGGAGGTTCGGCGAAACGAAGTCGTGGGGTTCCTGAAGCAAGGGCTGCGCGATGTCTGCATCACTCGCTCGAACCCTGGCTGGGGGATTCCGATCCCAGGCGACGACTCCAAGGTGATCTACGTTTGGTTCGACGCGCTCATCAACTACATCACCGCGACGGGTTGGCCGGATTCCGGATGGGAAGACCTCTGGCCCGCGGAGGTCGAATGGATGGGCAAAGACATCCTGACGCGATTTCATGCGACTCTTTGGCCCGCGATGCTGATGGGCTTGGGACTGCCCCTGCCGGCCACTCTCGTGGGGCACGGGTGGATGACGCTGGGCGGCGAGAAGATCAGCAAGTCGAAGGGCAACGTTGTGCGGCCTTTGGAGCTCGCCGAGGGGCTCTCCGAACTCACCGGATGCGAACGCGACCTGGCGATCGATGCGGTCCGCCACCACATGGCCGCGACCATGCCCTATGAGGACGACACGGTGTTTACGCTCGAAGAGTTTCACAGGCGGTACAACACCGACCTCGCCAACGACCTTGGCAACGCCTTGAACCGGAGCATGGCGATGGCCACCAAGTTCGTGGGCGGCGCAATCCCCGACGAGCAGCCCGAAGACGAGGTCGCTCAAGCGATCGCCCAGAGCGTCGAGCAGTACCGTCGCCACATGGAGGCGTTTCGATTGGATCGCGCCTCGGCTGCGTCGCTCGAAGTCATCCGGTTCCTCAACAAGTACATCGATACGCGGGCTCCGTGGGCGCTGGCGAAGTCAGGCGACCCCGCCTTGCCGCGCGTCCTCTTTGGGATGGCGCTTTGCCTGCGAACCGCCGAGGGGCTGCTCAGGCCGTTCATGCCCGGGGTCGCCGACGCAATCGCGGCTCAACTGGGACAGGTCCCCTTAACAAGTCTCGAAGGCGTCGGGACGCCCCCTACGCTTCAACCCGGCTCGAAACTGGGCGAAGCCAGGCCGATGTTCCCCAGAATTCAAGCCGAGCGCGCCGCAGCACCCGAGCCCAAAGCCCAGCCACCAGAGCGTCCCCACCCCGCAAAGGAGGCCCCGCCCAGCGAACCGATCGGCATCGAGGACTTCGCGAAGGTCGAACTCAGGATAGGCAGGGTGCTCGAGGCGGAACCCCTCGAAGGCAGCGACAAGCTGTTGCGCCTGCAAGTCGTCGTCGGAAGCGAGACGCGCCAGATCGTAGCGGGGATTCGCGCCCAATACGCCCCGCTCGACCTCATCGGACGCCAGGTGGTCGTGGTCGCCAACCTGAAGCCGGCGATGTTGCGGGGCGCCGAAAGCCAAGGGATGCTCCTTGCGGCGGTCGATGGCGAAGGAGGCGCAATTCTCCTTCAGCCCGATCGCGAGGCCCCTGAAGGCGCAAAGGTGCGGTGAGGGCCACTCAGGGCCTCTTGGCGTAGCGGCTCTTCCATTCGTCGAGCAGGCTCAACGCTTGGATCGGCGTGAGTTGGTTGAGGTCGAGCCCCTCGAGTTCACGGATCACCTCCGGTGTCTCCATTTCGAAGAGCGAGAGCTGCAACTTGGCGACGCCGATGTCCCGGACTTGCGGAGCCGAGGCGCCCTCTTCAAGCTCCGAGAGGATCTCTTGCGCGCGCTTGACGACCTTTGGCGGCAGACCCGCCATCTTCGCCACATGGACCCCGTAGCTACGATCCGTCCCACCTGGAAGCACCTTATGCGTCCACACCACTTGGTCGCCCACCTCGGCGACGCTGACTCGGAAGTTCCTGACCGTCGGCAACTGGTCGGCGAGCGCGTTGAGTTGGTGGTAGTGCGTCGCGAATAGGGTCTTCGATCCGATCTCAGCGAGCCGCTCGATCATCGCCCAAGCCACCGCCATACCGTCGAACGTGCTCGTCCCGCGGCCCACCTCGTCGAGGATGACCAAACTGCGCTCCGTAGCGTGGTTCAGAATGTTGGCGCTCTCGATCATCTCGACCATGAAGGTGCTTTGCCCGAGGGCGATCTCGTCGCGCGCGCCGATTCGAGCGAACACCCGATCGCAAACCCCGGCCCTCGTGCGCGAAGCCGGAACAAACGCGCCGATCTGCGCCATGAGCACAAGCAAGGCGGTTTGCCGCAAATAGGTCGATTTCCCGCTCATGTTCGGGCCGGTCAAGATGATCGTCCGCGTCTGCGGCTCTCCCGCTTCGGGTTCGAGCGACCCCAAAAGAATGTCGTTCGGGACGAAGCCCGGCTCGGCGTCTTCGACGACCGGGTGGCGAACCGTCTCAGCTTCCAGCACGTCTTCGGGCACGATTTCCGGCCGAACGTACGCCTTCCGAACGGCCGTCTCCGCGAAAGAACCCAGCGTGTCGAGTTCGGCAAGCGCCTGCGACGTATCGAGAAGCCTCCGAGAATGCCGCGTCGCCGATTGCATCAAGTCCAAGAAGAGTTCCGCTTCCAGGGCGATCGCCTTCTCCTCCGCCCCAAGAACGTGCGACTCCTGTTCCTTGAGGTCAGCGGTGATGTACCGCTCGGCGTTCGCGGTGGTCTGCTTGCGGATGTACTCGGCGGGAACCTTGGCGATTTGAGATTTCGGCACTTCGAGGTAGTAACCGAACACCGAGTTGAAACCTACTTTGAGGTTGCCGATCCCGGTCTTCGCTCGCTCAGCGGCCTCCAACTCGGCGATGAACTTCTTGCCGCTGCGCTGAATCTCCCTCAACCGGTCGAGCTCGGGGTCGAATCCCGATCGGATGATCCCTCCCTCCCGGGTCGAGAGAGGCGGGTCGTCGTTGAGAGCCGACTGCAGCTCCGACAGCAACTCATGGGGATCGAGAAGCCCCGCCCCCAACTCGGCCAGCCTGCCTTGCGCGACGGGTCGAACGCTCGCGGCGATGTCGGGAAGCCGTTCGAGCGAGTTTCGCAGTGCGGCAAGGTCCTTGGGAGTTGCCTTTCCCGTAGCGCATCGCGACACCAGCCGTTCGATGTCGGCAACGCCCTTTAGGGACTCCCGCAGGTCGAAGCGGGCCGCTGAGTTCTCCACAAGCCGACCGACCGCATCGTGACGTCGCCGGATCGCTTCCACGTCGAGGAGCGGCTGCTCGATCCACCTCCGCAAGAGTCGCGCGCCCATCGAAGTGCAGGTCTGATCGAGAACGGCAAGGAGGGTGTACCGCCGCGACCCATCGCTCATGTTCTGGGAGAGTTCGAGGCTGCGCCGCGTGGCCGCATCGAGACGCATGAAGCTCTCCACCGAATAAGTGGCCACCGCATCGACATGGCCCAACTGCAAACCGTTCTTTTCGGCGTAGGTCAAAATCATCGAGGCCGCAATCACCGCGCTCGGCTTGTCCTCACAGCCATACCCTTCGAGGTGGCTCGCCCCCAACTGCCGGAGAAGGGTCTTTTTCGCCCGGTCGGCTCGGGGCGACTCGATGCAACTCACCGCGCTGCCGAGCCCTCGCGAAGCCAAATCGCCGAACTCCTGCGTTTCCTCCGATACAAGAAGTTCCGACGGGGAGATTCGTGCAAGCTCGTTGAGCAGGCTTTGCTGCATCTCCTCGCCTTCGATCTGCGTGACGGCAAACTCGCCGGTACTGGAATCGAGCACGGCGAGCCCCAACTTGCCGTCGTGCAAGCACAGCGCCGCAAGGAAATTGTTCCGAGACGAATCGAGCAAGGAGTCCTCGACCACGGTTCCGGCGGTCAGCACCCGCGTGACCCCCCGCTTCACCAGCCCCTTGGCTTGCTTGGGGTCTTCAAGCTGATCACAAAGCGCAACCTTGAAGCCTTGTCCCACCAGCCGTGCGAGGTACTTCTCGACAGAATGGTACGGAACGCCCGCCATCGGGACCCGGTTGTCGCCGTCGTCCCTCGCCGTGAGGGTGATCTCGAGCGCTCGGGCAGCGGTCTCGGCGTCTTCGCCATAGAACTCGTAAAAGTCCCCGACACGCATCGCGAGCAGCACCCCCGGATGCTCCGCCTTGGCGGCGAAGTACTGGCGCATCATGGGGGTCTTGGGTTCCACCGTGAAGGGAGTATGGCGCACCTGGTCGTCCGCAGGGAATCCGCATTTCTCGAATGAGGGGTTCGGCCTGCCTCCAGGCCGCACGGGGCGGCGCACCGGGAAACCTGCGTCTCGGCCGCTCCGATAGCGGAACCGAGTTCCATCAGGCAGCTACAAAGTTCGGAGAGAAGGGCTCTGCAAGAACGGCAGTTGGGGTGAGCCGAGGAAGGGGCTACATCCATGGCATCACGGCGCGGGGAATGTTCCGCCGCGCCGTGAGATTATCCGCCGAAGGGGACGATCGCCTTGTCGGCTCCAATGACGACCGTAGCGTTACCCGATTCGATCGCCTGGAGCAATCGGAGTTGCGCGAGCCCAGGGTTCTTTTCGATCATTTGAGCCGTGTTCGCAAGGGACCGCATCGTAGCCGCCTCTCCGCGAGCACGCTCAAGCGAAGCCTGTGCCTCAAGTTGCGCCTTGAGCTTCTCGGCCATCGCACGCTTGAGGTCGCCCCCGAGCACGATGTCCCGAATCTGCAGGTCGATCACTTCGATCCCGTACTCCGCGCCTGCCGAACGCACCTGACCTAGGACCTGCTCTGCGGCCTCCTTGCGAAGACCTAGCAGTTCGTCGGAAGTGCGAGTCAAGAGCGCGTCGCGCATAGCGATCTGGGCCGCCTGATAGAGTTCCGTCGACGCGCTAAAGACGCCTACCAGGTACTTCACAGGGTCGGCAACGCGATAGCGGACGATGAAGCTCAGGCGCAGGGGGACCCCTTCGGAAGTGACGACTTCCTGGTTACCCACCGTAAACGAACGTGCTCGCACGTCCACGGTTTCGAAGGAGCAACCCCGCCCGTACACGACAGTCCGGCCCGGAGTAACGACTCGAACCAACTTACCGTAACGGTAGAGCAACGCGACGTACCCCTCGCGAGTTACGGTCTCGTGCCGGAACTTTCGCAAGGCAAGATAGCTCGAAAGCGCAAGGAGCGCCGTCAAGCTGGCCAGAATCCAGATCCAATCGGAGTCCATTGTGATTTCTCCTTAGACCCACGGCAGGCGCGGCGACTCCCGGCCGGGAACCTCGGGGCTCGCAAGGGCCGTTCGTCGCCTATCCCTTAGGATTAGCGCCGCCGTGAGCGCAGTTTCTGCTGTGAGAAGTTAGTAACCGCACCTAGGCAGGAGTCGAACCCGCTCTTGTGCTGTCAGCAAATCGCGAAGCGGAGTTGGCTACGCCTCATCCGCCGCTTTATCTTACAGCGGAGAGGTTGGACGACGATTGGCGCCTTAATGTCCCTGGGGTCCTAGGCCAGGACTTGTTGGTGGCGTAGGAATGGTCACTTGTGCCGTCGCGGAGAGGTCATCCTGACCGCGAGAAGCAGCGACCGCTGAAGGAAGTTGGGCAAAGCGGCCCCCGACCCGACCCGATCCGATCCGATCCGAGGGCCAGACGGCGAACCAATCTACGCGTTCTCGGATTCGCCACGTGTGCGAAGTCACTCACGGAATGCCGGGCAGCCACGGTTCTGCGCCACTGCTGTGGGAATGAGCGTCGTCAAGCGCCAATCGGACGCCCGTAGTCGGTAATCTCACTTCGTGAGCCATGACAAACCAAACTGGGCAACTCCAACATCCCCGAGTTGGACCGACTTGGGCCCGTGTTTCCATGACGCGACCTGGACTCAGATTGAACATGACCCTGTAGGTCGTGTCGCAACCTTAGAACTGAAGCTTGGCTTCCCGGACGTAACGGCCGCAAGCTGGGTGACTTCCTCAGTATCGCGCCTCTTGTTTCGAGGCGTAAGTCACCTCCTGGCTTATGTCTCGATGGCCTGTCCCCCAAGACAGTTGCTGCCCGTCAGAGAGCACAGAACCGAAAACGCAAGCCCGAAGTCCCGCGTGGAAACCATGTCGCTCGCCGAATTTATCCCAGCGCTCCTCGATCAAAGCGAGGACGTGTTGGAGGCACGAGCAAGTCTTGGACCCAACCTGTCGGTTGTGGAGTTTGAAGGGTCCCTCAACGTCGGGCCTGAAGACGTAGACCTTGGTTGGTATCGATTCCTAATTGCGGCGGAGTCGCTAGCTGTCGAAGTAAATGGCCAACAGTGTCAACTCGATGAACTTCTCGGCCAGGGAGAGAGGGCATGGGAAGCCTGGAGCCTTCGCCGTTCGACGAAAGATAGCGCCGAATGAACGAGTTCGCGACCAGTTGCATGCCAAAACGCGCAGTGAGTCACGGGGAGAGCTGCCTGCTCCAAAATCCTTCGCCTCCATATCCCAACGCATGGATTGGATCCGTGGTCCTTCAGCCGTTGAGGAGCTTTCCGCACTTCCTACGCATCCCTCAGGACCGCTCCTCCCCATATCTGGCAGGTCTCCGCGCACACATTCGCGGAATCGGTAACAGTAATCCCGGGCGCGACTTCCTTGGGAGGGCCACCCGCCCGAGAGGAATGTATCTGAAAGAAGCCCGTCCGGATGCCCCAGCAGCCCCCACCTACCTCACCAATAGCGCGAGGTCCAGGAACTGGCCGCCTTCATCTTGATGGCAATGCACGCCAAGGACGTTACCCCCCGGTCGCACCGCCTTAAGAAACGAGTCCGTAACGTCGAAGCCCTCGTAGCGGTCGTTCCATGCGCCTTCGGACGACCGCCAAAGAACCGCGCCGTTGAGGTACACGGTAGTGGCGTTATCGTAATGAACCACGAGCCGAACCGACACCGCGCTTCTTCCGTCCCAATCGAACCGCTGCCGGACATAGAGATCGCTCGTCGTCCAAGGCGTTCGAGTCGAGGGCTCCCAGCCCTCCTTTCGTCCAAACCCCGAGTGGCCCGAGGACCAGCTTGCATCGTCGAACCCAGGCGCCTCCCAACCTTGCGGAGGCGTCTCGAACGTGAACTTCCACGCGCGAGAACGTTCACCGTCGGGGTGCGCGCCGACGATCACGCGCCATCCGTCCTCGATCGGCGCGCCGAGCGATAGCGGAGGCGATTTCTCATAAGCCGCCGCGCGTGAGTTGATCGCGCGAAGCCTCTCCAAATCGAACTTGGGGCGCCGGTCGAACGTAAAAAGCCCGTTCCGCTCCTGCTCGACGTCGGTGAGTTGGGTGTAACAGAACCCGAACATCCGGGGGTGGTCCAGCAGCGCCTCGGCCAGCCCTTGGTAGCGCGAATAGAACTCATCGAGTGACTTCGGCACGTTGCCATATCCCCAGCCTCCGCCGACGTCCCATCCGATCCCACCGTATTCGCTGATCATGAACGGAACGGTTGGGGTGCGCGAGTATCGGGACGGAAGCGCGGAGTCGGGAGAGAATCGGTCCCGCCATCGCGCCCTAAACACGCCGGGGTCTTGTTCGTAGTCGTGCGCGTCGAGAACCTCGGGGTAAGGGTGCCCGTGAGCCCAGCCGCTCGTTTCGATCACGGGGCGAGTGGGGTCGATCTGCTTGGTGAGTTCGACGACACTGTACTGGAGCGGGATGGCCTCCCGCATCGTTTCGTTGAACGGGCACCACCCGATGATGCTGGGGTGATTCCGGTCGCGGCGCAGCACTTCGACCCACTCGTCGAGGATCGGCAGGTTCACCTCAGGGAGTGCGTAGTTCGCGCCGTAGCTCGGCGCTTCTCCCCAAACCAAATAGCCCAGCTTATCGGCCCAGTAAAGGAACCTTGGCTCGAAGACCTTCTGGTGCAGCCGCGCTCCGTTGAATCCCGCCGCTTGCGCCAGCTCGATGTCGCGCCGGAGAGCCTCGTCGGTGGGCGCGGTCCAAACCCCGTCTGGATAGAAGCCCTGATCGAGCACCAGCCGTTGGAACGTCGGCTCGCCGTTGATCAGAATCGCCGCCCCCCGAATCGTGACCTCCCTCATACCCGCATAGGAGTCGATTCGGTCCAGTTCGCGGTCCCCTTCCCAAAGCGTGAGCCGAAGTCGATAGAGATGGGGGCTGGCTGGGGACCAAAGCTTTGGATCCGCAAGGGGAAGCTCGAGTCGGGGATGCCGCCAATCCCCCGCCGAATCCGCTTGAGCGACCCTTCGATCTCCCTCGAAGACCTCCGCCCGAAGCCGTTGGTTCGCAGAGCCGCGCTTGATTTCGGCTCTTAGCTCGAACCGGCTCTTCTGGAGGTTCGGAGTGACGACGAAGTCCTCGATGTACGACTCGCCCACGCCTTCGATCCAAACCGACTGCCAGATTCCCGTAGTTCGCGTGTAGAAAATGCCGTGGCTTTCCGGTCGGGAAGACTGTTTGCCCAGAGCCTGCAGCCCGCTGCGAGGGTCGTCAAACGCATGGACGACGACCTCGTTTTCGCCTTCCCGCAGACGTTCCGTAATGTCGAACGAGAACGGCGCGCTGCCGCCCACATGCGATCCAACGCGGACGCCGTTGACCCAGAGAGCCGTCCTCCAATCCACAGCCCCAAAATGGAGGATCACCCTGTCGGATTTCCAATTCGACGGAACTCGAAACTTTCTGCGATACCCCACGTTTCGCACGAACCCCTTTCGACTCAGGCCCGAAAGCGAGCTTTCCCTGCAAAACGGGACGACGATGCGGTCGGGGAAGTCGACTCTCGGCTGGAATAGGGCCTGATCGTCGTCGGTCTCAGCGAACTCCCAAACGCCGTTGAGGCTGAGCCACTCCGATCGGACTCGGTCGGGCCGTGGGTGCTCGGGCCGGGGAATTTCAGAAGCGTTCATGGTGGAAGGAATGAGGCAGGCGATCATCAGAGCAATGGGAATCACAGTCTTCTCCGCGTGTCGTGCCTATTCTGGCGCATCGCCAACACGGCGAGGTCGCCCGCGCGTCCATCGGTTCGGAGGAAGAAATGTCGCCTGTAGTTGAAGAAAGGCGAGGTCACGATCGTCGTCTCCGGGGTGGGAGACTCTATGGGAAGTTACGAACTTCGCTGGGTGGATTTGGATAAGTAACTCACCGAACCAGCGCTGCGGGAGCCGCAAGAATAGGGCGGCTCGGTCCTCCGGTCCGAGTCAGCTTACGCCTTCGGCAACTACCCGAACGCCAGCACGGCAAACACGAGCGCGACGAGAGCGCTTAGGCTCGCCAGTTTGCCGAAGTTCTCGATGTTCTTAGCTGCGCCAGTGTCGCCACGCTTGATTCTTCGCCCCAGGTGGGCGATGATCCCCACCGCCAAGGTCAACACGATCACCGCGCCGAGCTTGACCTTGAACAGGGCCGGGAGCATTTCCCACCCGTTCCAGCGGGTGTAGATGAGCGTGATTCCCGTCGCCCAAAGCAACGCAAGGCCCACTTCGCCAATGCGGGACATGATCGGGGGAATGGGCCGAAGGACGGGCTGCATTTCGGGAGCGGTTCGCGCATTCACCACCGACACGACGATGTTCGTGATCCCCACCGAAAAGCCCAGCGTGAGCCCAAGGTAATGCACGATTAGGAGCACTTGATTGAGGGTTTCCATGACTTCGACGACCTCTTTCCAGAAGACGCGTCCAGGCCGCCTTGCGATGCGTGGGGCCTCTCTGCGACCCAGCAAGGCGTCCCGCTTCGGGGGCGACTGTCGTACAATCAGTATATGAGGACCTCCCGCGCCAGGTTTTGGGCAGCGGTTGCCCTCGCGGCAGCGACGGTGCCGTCCGGGCTGGCGTGTATCTGGGATGGCGACACGCTCGCCGCAGAGGTTCGGCATCGAGGATACCTCGTGCTCGACGCTCTCACGGGACGGTTCGACCGGCTTCCCCCCGAGTACTACCGAAAGCGCTATGAGATCGCCTCCGAGCGCATCGCAAAGGACCCCAGCGCCCTCGATGCCTACGACAACGCCGCGGTCGCATGTGAACGCTTAGGGCGAACGGACGAAGCGATCGATTGGATGCTCAAGAAGCAGGCGGCGATGGAAGCGTTGCCTGTCCACGACGGAGCCGCGCGAGACGACGCAAGGTATCGCTTCCACGCCAACATCGGGACGTTCTATGCCCACCGGTGGGTCGCCGGGGGAGCGAAGCGAGACGATCCCGACGCCCTCGCTGCCCTCGATCATCTGACGAAGTGCATGGCGATCAACCCAGAGGCTCACTTCGGCAGAGAGGTAGTCCAACTGGGCATGATCGAGTGGCTCAATTCGGAGCGAAAACAACCTTTGGGCGACCACCTCGCGGAGAGAGTGATGTCGTCCGTTCCCTACGCAATGGATTCCTCTAACAACGTCCTCGCCGAAGGCCTTGCGGGTTTGGTTCTTTTGGGCGCGGCTTGGGAAAGCGTAGATGTGTACAACTGCATGGCTCATACGCTCAACTTTTCGTTCGACAGTTCCCTCTCCTTCGTCGCTGCGCTCAGGGTCGAAGAACTGCTTCAGTCAGGAAAGAGGCCTTTGGACCAATCGGAGGGCTGGCGAATGACCCTCGACGACGCCGCTTCCTTTTGGGAAGACCAGTACAAGAAGAGGTACCGAACTGAACTCACGAAGGTCTATTCCCAGCTAAGGGCGGCGGGAGACGAGTACGTGCGGAAGCGGAACGAGTATGTGCTTGCTCGCTTGGCGGAGGGCCGTCATCCGGACTCCGACGGAGGATTCTGGTCCGATTGGACCGAGCCAGCGCGTGTGGAACTCCCGGACCGTCGCGCGTTGACCCAATCGCAGTTTGCCCTCGTTCAGACGCTCCTCGCAGGCGGGATCCTCGCCGGCGTCGTCATCCTAATCGTCGTGGCGTCCCGAGTGTCCCGAAGCAGAAAGCGAGCCCGGTAGGTACAATTGAGCCGGTGTCTTCCCCCATACGAAACGTAGGGATCATTGCGCACGTCGACCACGGCAAGACGACCTTGGTCGACGCGCTGTTTCGTCAGGCGGGCCTCTTTCGAGAGAACCAGCACGTGCAAGACCGCGTTATGGATTCCAACGAACTCGAACGTGAGCGCGGGATCACCATCCTTTCGAAGGTCGCCAGCTTTCGATACCGCGAATACAAGATCAACATCGTCGACACCCCCGGCCACGTCGATTTTGGGGGCGAGGTTGAGAGGGTGCTCAGCATGGTCGATGGGGTCCTTCTGGTCGTCGACGCTTGCGAAGGTCCAATGCCGCAGACCCGCTTTGTTCTCAAGAAGGCGTTCCAAAACGGCCTGAAACCGATCGTTTGCATTAACAAGATCGACCGCGAGGGCGCGCGGCCTCTCGACGCCTACGACAAGACGATCGACCTGTTCATCGATCTCGGCGCGAACGAAGAAGACTTGTTCTTTCCCCACCTCTACACTTCGGGCTCGGGTGGGTTCGCGCGGGTGGCTCCGGACGGCGGCGAGTCGGATATGCGCGAGCTTCTCGAAATGATCGTGAACTCGGTTCCCCCGCCCCCCTCCGAAGTCTCCGCGCCCGCGCTGCTCCAGGTCAACAACCTCGATTACTCCGACTATATGGGCCGGATGTTCGGTGGCAAACTCTTGGCGGGGACTCTCCGAGTGGGAGATAAGTTGGTCCACGCTCGTCAAGGGAAGCGCACACCGTTCACGGTCACCAAGCTTTGGACGTACGAGGGACTCGAACTCAAGGAAAGCAGCGAGGTTCGAGCCGGCGAGATCGCCATGATGTCCGGCCTCGACGACGTTCGCACGGGCGACACGCTCAGCGACGCGGCAGGTCCTCAAGAGCTCCCCCCGATCGAAATCGAGCCTCCGACCCTCGCCATGAGCTTCTACGCGAACAACTCGCCGCTCGCGGGCAAAGACGGAGGCAGGTTCCTCACGATCCATAAGATTCGGGACCGACTCGAACGAGAAGAGAAGGTGAGCGTCGCCTTGCGAATCGACCCGGACGCTCCGCCCAACACCGTCAAGGTCAAGGCCCGTGGTGAACTGCAACTCTCGGTCCTCGTTGAAACGATGCGCCGAGAAGGGTACGAAATGGCGATCAGCCGCCCTGAAGTGCTCCTCCAACGTGATGAGGCCGGCAGGCTCACCGAGCCCCACGAACTGATCCTCCTCGAAGCTCCCGAGGACGCCGTCGGTTCGGTCATGGAGGAACTGAGCCGGAGGCGGGCCGATCTCAGGAGCATGGAGCCTCCGGGAGCGGGGCGAGTCAAACTCACGTACGCCATCCCCACACGGGGACTGATCGGCTTCCGGTCTCACTTCCTCACCCTGACTCGGGGCGAAGGGCTTCTGAGCCAAGAGTTTGAGGGATATTCGGAGTTCAAGGGGACCGTGGAATCCCGCCCCCGGGGCGCGCTCATCGCCAAGGACCCCGGCAAGGTCACCCGATACGCCTATGAGGACATTCAGGAGCGAGGGGTCTTGTTCTACCCAGTCGGAACCGACGTTTACGGCGGCATGATCGTCGGGGAGTGCGCACGAGATGAAGACATGGTCGTCAACGTGACCAAAGAGAAGCACGCGACCAACATCCGGTCGTCGACTTCCGAATCGACCACAGTTCTCGATCCTCACCGGGAGCTTTCACTGGAGCAAGCCCTTAGCTGGATTCGCGACGATGAACTGCTCGAAGTGACGCCCAAGTCGCTACGCTTCCGCAAGAAGGTCCTCGATCACAGCGAGCGCCGAGTTGCCGAGCGAAAGGGCCAAATGCTACCGGCGTAATCGCCGTTCGACCAAGCGCCTCCGCCTGGGATCGTGCTCCCACCTGCTCCTTTCGTGTTCCTCGGTCGCCTGGGCGAGTCTTGCGAATTGCTCTTCGGTCCCCCGCGCCTCGATCGCGACGAACAGCTCGCGCTCCTCCCACCGGATATGGCCGGCGAGGGCCTGCCCCAACGCCTTGAACCGTTCGGCGCTCGAATCGCCCTCTCGAACCGCTCCGAAGTGAGCCTCGAGCTCCCGGTGTTCCGAGTGGAGCCGAGCCCTCTCTTCGGGGGTGGCGATCTCGGCGAGCAGCAGCTCCTCCGAATCGAAATGGCTCTGGAGATCGCGCTCCCAAGCTTCGTCCAATTCACCTCGGGCGGCGATTCGCTGTCGGGGTTCCGCTTCGGCCAACTTGAGAGCCTTGCGAGCTAAGATCAACCCGTCGTTGTGGTCTCTCGAAAACGGCTCAAGGGCGGGATGCCGGGTCATCGCTCTAGTTGCTTCGCCTGGATGCGCCGATCCCCTCGGGAGCGGCTGTTAGGTTCCCCCATCGCCGAGCGAATGTTCGGCGCCATTCAGCGCCCCTCCCGCACAGGATCGGGGAAGTCCCGGTACAAGGCGCTGCGGAATCCCCGAACCCGGGAAAACACCGCCGCATGAAGGGACTCGACTTCAGGGTCCCTTCGAGCCACCCGCAGAAACGCCTCGTCCATTTGCGCCAAGTCGTGAAACTCCATCGAGATGTTGAACTCGCCGAGGTCAGGGGGGCCAAAGCCAAGCTTCCGTCTTCGAATCCGGAACGCTTCCAAGTGCCCCAGCCCGCGCAAGTAGCCTAAGTACGTTTCCACAGCCCGGACGAATTCGAGGTCGTTGACTCCTGGGGCTAGGTCGACCCAGGTCTCATAGGTATCCACGAGAAAATCGTACCTGCCCGAGTCCGGCAGCCGAAGCTACCTTCGGGCGGCCACGAGAATCTTCAGCCACTTTTCACTGAAGAGGTAATCGGTCGTAACCTGGCCCGCGCCCGCGCTACTGTGGCAGAAGTAGCCGTTGCCGAGATAGATCCCGGTGTGCCCGACCTTGTCGCGCTTGCGGTCCCAGAAATAGAGCCGGTCGCCCGTCTGAAGGTCTTCGTACCTGGTCACGGGCGATCCTACGAGGGCTTGTTCAGCGGCTGTCCGAGGGAGGTCGACTCCGATCTGGCCGTACACGAACTTCACGAACGCCGAGCAGTCGATCCCCCGGTTCGGGTCGTTGCCTCCCCACTGATAGGGCGTGCCGATGAACCTCGTGGAGTAGCCAGCCGCAACTTGCCCGGTCGTCCCCCCGCGAGACATCAGCGCGGTGTTGCCTCGGGAACTCGCGCTCGAAGAGGCCTGCGTTGTCACTTCGTAAGGCAGCTTGGCGACGGCCTCGGATTTCATGTAGCCGTACTTGCCGTTGGCCATCAAGACCTTCACCCAAGCGTCGTACTTGTGCTCGTCGACCACGAGGTACTCATAGGGCTTGACCCGGTAATAAACCCGCGACTTGACGTTGTCGGTGAAGTAAATGGGCTCGCCTCGGAGCGCTTGCGCGAGCTTGCCCAGCACCCGCAGGTTCTCGCGGGATGACTCCTGGGCGCATACGATTCCCGCCGCGAATAGCAGCGAGATCGAACTCACCAGGCTCAGAACCTTCATTCGAAGCATCAGTTTATCACAGGCTCCAACCCATCGCGACTCCACGCGCAGGCCGGGCTCTTGGTATTCCGTATTATCGGCGCAGTCCCGAGGACCCTACACCGCGATATTTGCTCGGGTGAACGCACTCAGCACCCTCAGCCCGTCTTCGTACCCGAAGGATTTTCGGGTCGCTCGCTCGGGGTGCGGCATCATTCCGAGTACGTTTCCCTTGACGTTGAGAATTCCCGCAACGTTCAAGAGCGAGCCGTTCGGGTTGGCGGTTGGGTCGAGTCGCCCTTCCCTCGTGCAATAGACGTAGGCGATCCTGTGCCCCCCGCGAAGCTCGCGAAGCGTCTCGGCGTCGCAGACATAGCGCCCGTCCATGTGGGCGATGGGGAGCCGCAAGACACCCTCGATCCCTCGCGTCCAAAGCGAATCCTGCTGCGCGGCGCGGACAAACACATCGCGGCAACTGAACCTTTGCGACTCGTTTCTCAGCAGGGCTCCGGGGAGCAATCCGGCCTCGCAGAGAATCTGAAAACCGTTGCACACCCCAAGGATCGGGGCTCCCGCATGAGCCATATCCCGAATCGCGCCCATGACAGGCGCCCGCGCCGCGATCGCCCCGCACCGGAGGTAGTCGCCATAGGAGAATCCGCCGGGGATGAAAACGCCGTCGAACGAGGTGAGCGAGGTCTCTTCATACCAAACGTACGACGCCTGCACCCCCAGGTCGTCGCGGAGCGAATGAAGGGCGTCCTGGTCGCAGTTCGATCCCCAGAACTGAGGGACTGCGACCCTCACTCGTCCACCTCGAAGCGATAGTCCTCGATCACGGGGTTTGCGAGGAGCTTCTCGCACATCGAACGAACCTGGGACTCCTCAAACCGATCGAGGTTGAGCACGATCAGTTTGCCCATTCGCACCCCCTGCACCTCGTCAAATCCCAGCTTCTGGAGGGCATCGGCCACGGTTCGGCCCGCGGAATCGAGAAGGGAAGGCTTCAGGGTGACGAAGACGCGAACCGAAGGCATTCCTCATTGTGGCACGGACGCGGAAGGGTCCTATGCCGCGCGGGAATCTCGCTCAACCGAGAGCCGCAACTCCACAAGGCGCTTCGACTCGAGGTCGAGCGGCACATGGGTCCATTGGGCGCCGTAAGCAGGGAACGGCAGGCTCCGAACGGCCTTTCCGTTCAGTTCGACTTGGCCCCCCGGACTCAAGAGGAGCACGCCCAAGCCCCTCACGTCGGTGTCAGACGCAAGCCGCAACGAGCGAGACTCTTCGTTACCGCCAAAGTACATCTTGAGAGTTCTCCGCGCTCGCTCGAACGCATACACGTCGCTGAGCTTCAGGAAGGCGACGCGTTGCTGATGACACAGCGACAAGAGATTGCGGAGCGCGTCCACGGCGTGATGCTGCGACAGCGCATCGCTCTTGAACGCGATATGAAGGTGTCCGTGTGAGTTGAGAATCGCCTCAACGAACGCGCCGAAACGCTCTTCGGGAAACACCTCCCCAGGAAGGTACACGGAGTAGGGACACTCCAGCACTTTCGATCTTGTGCCGTCGAGTTTCGTGGGGAAAAACGGGTGGCCGGTTCCAAACAGGAAGCCGCTCACTCCTCGCTGCCGCCCGCCTTTCGACGCCGAAACGCGAATGCCCACGTGCTCGGCCATCTCGTAAAAGTCGAAATACCCCTTCCAGCGGCCATCCACAGCGCGCGCCGAGATTAGTTGCGGGACCGACGCGGCCCTTTCGAGCGCCAGGTGCTGGCTCTTGAGGCGTTCTTCCGTCCATCCCGAGTCGTCGTCGAGCGTAAAGAGCAGGCCGACTTCGTGGTCCCAACTTCGGAACAGCCGATAGGTGTCGAGCGGGAAACCGGGCTGGGCAACGAGCCACGTGACCGGACAGCCGAACATACGCAGCAGCCTCTGGATGTTCGAGACTTGGTCCACATCGAAAGTCTCGCAGTCGATGGAGACGCTTGCGCCGGCTCGCGCCCCGTTCGGCCAGTGCCATAGCAAGGCCAGGGGCTTACGAGAGAGCGTTGCGAGTTGGACGATCTGCTCGATCCAGGACTCTTTCAGCCGGTCGGCCCAGGGTTCGGCGAAGAGTTCGCCCGCGCGGTCCGTTTCGAAATCGAGAAACACGCCATCCTCCGCGCGGAGTCTCCCATCGTCGAGGATGGCCGAGCCGTCCATCGGGCCCAGAGCGTCAGTATCGACCCCGCGGCCCATTTGCATGAGCGCAGCCGTCTGCCCCACGTGCGGAGCGAAGTAAGCGCTGACTCCCTTGCCGAGCGCGTGCATCGATTGCACGGCCAGACCGTCGCTGGTCTGAGAGAGAACTTTCGCGGACTTCGCGATCGCAGGCTCTCCCCCAAACGCGATCCTTCGGCTTGAGTCTTGCGACTCGAATTCGAACCGGGGCCGGCGAAGACACTCCCCCAAGCCCAGCGACTCCGCCACGCCCCAAGACGAGCCCGAAACGAGTAGAAGCCCGCCCTCCTTGAGCCAACTTTCCAGAGCTTGGCGATCGGGGTCGCTCAACGAACCCCGCCCACAGAGCAAGAGCACGTCGTGGGGCTTGAGCGCTCCCGCAGCGAACGTATCGAGGCTCGTCCAGGGGATGCCCGCATGGTCGAGCACCTCGGCGTACGCAGCCGCATACGGATCGGACTTTGCGATCCGCGCGCCGATGGAGCACCAAGCCCCACCCCCAGCCATTACCCCCGTTGCCACCAGTAACCATTGTCGGACTGCGGGCAGGCAACCCTTAGAGCGTCCGGTTTGGTAGAGTTGCCGCATGGCCGAACTTCACCATCCGGACCTCAGGTCTTATCTCGATTCGCTCGTCCCCAAGCGGCCGCGCGAGCTGCAGATCATGGAGGAGTACGCGCGCGAGCATGGGTTTCCGATCGTGGGCCCGGCTTCGGGGCAATTCTGCTACCTTCAAGCGCGGCTGATCGGAGCCAAGCGCGTGTTCGAACTCGGGTCCGGCTACGGTTATTCGACGGCTTGGTTCTGCAGGGCCGTTCGAGAAAACGGCGGCGGCGAAGTGCATCATGTCGTTTGGGACAAGGACCTCTCGAATCGGGCTCGCCGACACCTTGACTCCCTCGGATATGGTGACATCGTCCGGTTCACGGTGGGCGAGGCCGTGAACGCGCTGATTCACGCCGAAGGGCCCTTCGATCTCATCTTCAACGACATCGAAAAGGAGGCCTATCCGGCCTCGCTTCCGGTTATCTCCGAGAAGTTGCGCTCGGGAGGGTTGCTGATCGTCGACAACTTGCTTTGGAGCGGGCGCGTATTCGACCCCAGTGACACTGAAGCCTCGACTCAAGCCATTCGAGAGTTCACAAGACTCGTCGTAAACGATCCCGGGTGGGTGGCTTCGCTCGTACCGATTCGGGACGGCCTCCTCGTAGCTCAAAAGGCGTAGTCCCGCCGCCCCGCCCTGCGATTGGTACACTCTGGGAAGCATGTTGGACAAGCTCGCCGCCATCGAAGAGCGGTACGACCAGATCGAAGCGCAGTTGCAGGACCTCGACGTCGTTCAGGATCCGAGCGCGCTGCAGCGCCTGGGCAAGGAGCGAGCCTCGCTCGAAGAGATCGTCGGCGTGATCAAAGAATATCGGAAATGTCTTGAGGACCTAGCCGATGCCGAGTCCCTCTTGAGCGACGAGGAAATGCGCGACCTGGCCCAAGCTGAGATTCAGCACTTGAAAGTTAGGTCCGAAGAACTCGAACACAACCTCAAGCTCAAACTTCTGGCGACCGACCCCAACGACGACAAGTCCGTCATCATCGAAATCCGCCAAGCCGCAGGGGGCCAAGAGGCTGCGCTCTTTGCAGGCGAGTTGTTCAGGATGTACACGCGCTATGCTGAGCGTCGAAAGTGGAAGTACGACCTGGTCGAGATGGAAGAATCCGACCTTGGGGGGGTCAGCCGCGTCGTGTTCTCCATCGACGCGGTAGGCGCCTACAGCCAGCTCAAGCACGAGAGCGGCGTTCATCGAGTCCAGAGGGTGCCCGCCACAGAGAGCGGTGGCCGGATTCACACCTCGACGATCACCGTGGCGGTCTTGCCGGCTGTGGAGGACGTCGAGGTGGAAATCCGCTCGGACGACCTTGAGGTCTCGACGTTCCGATCCAGTTCGGCGGGCGGACAGCATATGCAGAAGAACGAGACCGCCATCCGCATCGTCCACAAGCCGACCGGGATCGCCGTTACGTGTCAAGACGAGCGCAGCCAACAGCAAAACCGCCTCAAGGCGATGGAGGTACTGAGAGCCAAGCTGTACCAACTCGAACAGGAGCGGCTCGACCGCGAGCGTGGCGCGCTCCGCAAGGGGCAGATCGGAAGCGGCGACAGGTCGGAGAAAATTCGCACCTATAACTTCCCGCAGCAGCGAATCACCGACCACCGAATCGGCCTGAGCGTACACAACACCACCGAGTTCATGGACGGCGCGATCCAAGAGATGATCGACGCTCTCAATCAGGCCGAGCAAGCGGCGAAGCTCGCGGCGCTCGACGATTCCGCGGTGGGGGCAGGACGAGCTTAGGGATGACGGAAACCGAGTTCTTTGAGGCCATTCAAGGCGGCGAAGAGAGGTCCGTCGAAGAGGCCCTCTCGCTTCACCCCGATTGGGCCGCAAGGCCAAACCCCTCGGGCTTGACGCCTCTGCTCGTCGCGCTCTACTTCCGTCAGACCTCGATCGCCGAACTCATCCGCTCGAAGCTGACGGGCCTTTCGATTTTCGAGGCGGCGGCCTGGGGCGACGAGCCCGCGTGCGTGAATCTCCTCATCGACCGCCCCGAACTCGCAGACGAGGTCTCGCCCGATGGATTCACCCCTCTGGGGCTTGCCGCTTACTTCGGGCATGCCGATGTCGTGAAGGTCTTGCTCGACGCCGGAGCTGACATCGATGCGAAGTCGAGAAACAACCTCGGCGTCGCCGCGCTGCACTCAGCGCTTGCGGGAGGGTTCATGGACGTGGCCGCCCTGCTGGTCGAGCGCGGAGCCGAAGTGAGTTCCCAAACCGCCGAAGGCTGGACGCCTCTCCACTACTGCGCCGACATCGGGGACCAGGAGTTCGCCGCGCTGCTGATCGCGCGGGGCGCCGACCCAGGAATCGCGGCCCGCGATGGCCGCACTCCGGCAGACCTCGCCTTCGACGTCGGACACGAACACGTCGCCTTGGCTTGGAATGGAAGGCGGCGCTGAGACTCCCTCTGCCCTAGGCCGCGAACTTATAGCCCACGCCCCTCACCGTCAGGAGCAACTTCGGCCGATCTGGGTCCACTTCGATGTGCTTGCGAAGCCAACGGATGTGGACGTCGATCGTTCGAGCGGTAACGTAGGCGTCCCGACCCCAAACCCTGTCGAGCAGCGTGTCGCGATCGAAGACCTGGCCTGGGTTCCGGGCAAGAAAGTAAAGGAGCGCGAACTCCTTGGGCGCGAGGTCGAGGAGCTTTCCGTGTAGCGTCGCCGTGTGGGTCTTGGGGTCGATGTAAAGCCCGCCGTAGTCGACCGGGTCGATGGCGGGCTCGCCGACCGACCGCCGTAGCACCGCCCGAACCCGCGCAGCCAGTTCGCCCAAATGGAAAGGCTTGACGAGATAGTCGTCGGCGCCCATTTCGAGGCCCTTGATTCGATCTTCGTCTTCGGAGCGGGCCGTAATGAAGATGATCGGGGTTTGGCTCTCCTTCCGGATCGCCCGGCACAGATCGAGCCCCGAACGCCCTGGGAGCATGATGTCGAGCACGAGGAGGTCCGGGCGAACCCTACGGTAGAGCCGCATCGCGTCCTCGGCGTTGTCTGTGGCGAAGGTCGTATACCCCTCGCGCTTGAGCTTCATCTCGACCGTTTCGAGAAGCGTAGGCTCGTCGTCGACAACCAGTACCTTCATCGCGCACTCATCCGAAGTCGGGTCGTTGCCAACGAGAACCGCGCTGCCTCAAAGGGTCAGGTGGCGATGATCTCGACGTTGGCCCTTGGGACCAGAACCTCGTCTCCTCCTTCGAGCTTAGCCTTGAGCACCCTCACCCTCGCCCCCGAATCGACCTCCAAGAGTTGGGGGGGTAGGTCCACAACCGTTCCGAGCTGCCCGAAATACGGCTCCCGAATGACCCGGATGGGAGTGCCTTTCTTGAGCTCGCCGGACTGCTCGGCGCCCGCCCCCGAACTTGCCTGCACCTCCAAGGGGCTGATCAATTCGGGCCGAATGACCCCCGCTCGGATTTGGGTAGCGCCGTTGACGCTCGCCGTGCGCCCCTCGAGGCTCCGGAGCAAATCGAACGTCCGCTGTGCCATGTTGAGAAACCCAAATCCCTCCGTAACGATCAACGTGAGGTTGATGTCCTCCTGGCCCGTAATGGCGACCCCGATGTCGTACCCCAAGAACCTCACCAGGTCGCTGTCTTTGATCCCTCCGCATACAATGGCGGTCGCTCCCACCTCAGAGGCTTTGGCGATCGCGTCGTACGTACACCCCGCGCCCCCGACTAGGATGCGGTCCTTGTCGGTGCCTTGCACGTTGTCGGCGTGGAGAATCTGGTCGTGGCCTGTGACCGCGATGCGCACGACCCCGGTTCGCTCGCCGCCTACGCCAAAAATGCCCTGGACCATCGCGCCCCGAGTTTCGATCGCGGCTCCTTCCTCAGGGAACACCTCGACGACCTTCCCTTGCATGTAGGCGTTCACGTCCACCGGGATGGGCGCTTCGCGAACCAGCACGCTCCCGGTAATGGTCGAGACCGACTCCACGGTGCCGGTTTGGTCGGATACGACCTGTGCCTTCCCCAGTCCAAGAAACCCCTTCGTCTCGGCGATCAAGTCCCCCTTGCTGATCGAATCCCCTTCCTTCAGCTTGAAGAAGTTGGGAATTTCTTGGGGTTCGACTCCCAGCTTCTCCGCAAGCTTGATCGTTTGAAGCGCGCCGGGCAAGAGGGCACGCGCGATAATCGTGTTCGGCTCCACGGACTCCCCGGCTTGCACCAAGACCTCGCCCTTGATCGGCAGCCGACGGATGCGGCGAACTACGATGTCGTTGCTTACGGTTAGACCGGGGGTGTATGCGCTTCCCAATGCGATTGCTCCTTCGACGGCCTGCGGTGGGGCCGATCGAGCTTCGATTGTACTCGCCTTAGCCTCAAGTCAGTAAGCCTTCCCATCGTCTCGATTGTGCCGCGCGCGCTTTAACCGAGCGTTAAGGAACCTGCCCTCAAACTCAATGCGGCCTGCGGCACTTTTTGCTTCCGGCTCGTCCTATCGGGTGGCGATCACAGGAAGTGGTCTATGGCAGAACTTTCGGGCAAACTTTGGGAATGGAATCTCGCCCGCGTAGTCGTGGTCGACGTGACCGACGACTACCGATTGATGCTGGGGCCCATGCCTTCCGAGTTCTATCCGGTCCTCCGGGAAGTCTGGTTGCCAAGGTATCGCCTGCAAGAGGTCCTGCAATCCGATGACCTCGTCACGGGCTACCTCTACGACTGGCACGAAGGCCCGGCGCAAGGCAGCGGAAGCTGGTACGTCGGGGTTGTCAGCGAGATTCTTGCGCGCGATGCGAGATGGTACTGGGCCGCCGGAACCGAAATCGCATAGGCTGCGCGCGTCCTTGTGTTAGAATCCGCCGTGCCTCAAGCGCATGAACCCGCAGGGCCCGAAGGCCGGTTGCTCCAGAAGGTAGCCCGCGCCCTCCAACTCGACGGCCACGACCTCCGCTCACTCGCCGCCGCAGACCTGTCCGGATGCGATCAACTCCACGTAGGCGGGCGACGAGCGACCCTCGACCTCCTGCGACGCGCGCCGCTCTCGGCAGGGAGCTTGATCCTCGATGTGGGATGTGGCCTGGGCGGGCCCTCACGCTCGCTTGCCGAGGCCGGCCACCGGGTCCTGGGAGTCGATGTCTCACCCGAATTCTGCGCGGCGGCCCGGGTTCTTACGGGATGGGTCGGCCTGAGCCCAAGGGCGACCTTTGTCGTGGGCCGCGCCGAAAGGCTTCCGGTGAGGTCGAATGTGTTCGATGGCGTGTGGCTGCAACACGTCAACATGAAGGTTCAAGACACCCTCGGGCTGCTTGGCGAAGCGGCGCGGGTGATGAAGCCCGGAGGACGCCTGGTGATCCATGAGGTCTTTGCAGGAGAAGCTCCCGCGCGGTATCCGACGCCTTGGGCCTTGGAAGCGAGCAGTAGCCACTTGGCGCCCGCAGGCCGATTCGTCGAGCTCCTCGCTGCCGCGGGCTTCGATCTCAAGCAATGGCAGGATCTCCAAGCGGAGTCTGAGGGGTGGGCACGCAAGGTGGAGGAAACGCTCGCAGCGGGAGTCCGGCCCCATCTCGGCCCAAGCGTCGTTTTCGGCGAGCGCACGGAAGAGATGCTGAGTAACCTCGTGAAGAACGTGCGGGAGAGGCGGGTTCAGGTTTTTGCCGGATGTGCCCTGAAGCCCGCCTAATAAAGGCAGAGCGCCGGCCTCAGGGGAGGAGGCACGGCGCCCGTTACCAGGTTCGAGTGTGGATTACGCTCCGTCACCGGGAGGGATCGGAGGAGGGCCGCCAGGACCGCCTGGGCCACCCCGTCCTCCGGGACCGCCCGGTCCCATGCGCTGGAACTCGAACTTCTTGCCCAGCAACTGCTGCCACCGGGTTCGCTGCTCGGGAGTGAGGATCTCCATGACCCGCTTCTCCTGCTCTTCGTGCATCTTGTTCATGTCCGGGGGACCGCCTGGAGGACCTCCGGTGGGAGGACCTTGCCGCGGAGGGCCGCCCTGGAATCCCTGTCGGCCGGGCCGAAGCGCTTCATGCACCTTCTGGAGCTGCTCGTCGCTCAATCCGAGTTTGTCGGCGACGGGCTTGCGTCCGATCGCCATGACTCCCTCGAGTTGGAGCCGGAGTTCCAGATACCGCTTGTACTGGCCCTCGTTGAGGATCGCCTTGATCTTGGCGTCCATCTCGGCTTCCCGCTTCTCCATCTGCTCCGGGTTCATGGGACCGCCTTGACCCGGGCCGAAGCCGCCTTGTCCTGGAGGAGGACCTTGCTGTCCGCCCTGACCCGGGCCGAAGCCACCGCGCCCCGGAGGAGGACCTTGCTGTCCGCCCTGACCCGGGCCGAAGCCACCGCGCCCCGAAGGAGGACCTTGCTGTCCGCCCTGACCCGGGCCGAAGCCGCCAGGACCACCAGGGCCACCAGGACCGCCCGGACCCATCGGCATGCGGAGCGCCTCAGCGAGCTTGGCGCGCTGCTCCTCGGTCAGTTTCAGTTCCTTAGCCACGTCGTCGCGCAAAAGGATCGCAGGTCCACCCATGGGCATCATGGGACCGCCGCGCATCGGGCCGGGGCCGAATCCTCCCTGAGGAGGTCCTTGCCGATTCCCGAATCCCGGTCCCTGTCCCGGAGGGGGGCCTTGACCTGGGCCCGCGCCTTGAGCGGCGGCAAAGCCCATCAGCATCGCGCTTGCAGCGACGATCAGTGTTCGATAGGCGATTGTTTTCATCGTCTTCACCATCCTTTCCGCTAAGATACGACCTTGTCCTGAGAAAATCCTGAGCGGCCTTCATCCCCGCCGAAAGTCCCACATCGAGGTACGGCAATCGCTGCTAGCCCCGGGTGCCCGGGACAGGCGGCTGACCGTGCCGTTTGTCCGGGAGGATTGGAAACCACTTGCACCGGAGTACGGTAAAGGACGTCCCGGCAAGAAGAAGCCTGAGTGCCATCAACCGGGCCGCTTGGTCGACCCAGTAGCATTCTCGCCGTCAGACCCTTCCCTGACAAACGGCACAATCCCTCCCCGCCTGTCAGGGCCACCCGCCGAATTGCGCCGAAGTCAGGGTGAGGAGCGCGATAGTGAGTGAGGTCATCGGTTTATGATCCCGGTGGGCTTACGCCGCCGCAAGGGGCGGCAGACCGAGCCGCTCCTTCCAGAAGTCGATGAGTTGCTGCCGGTTGACCCATTGCCACTTGCCGTCGACCCGCTCCCGGCGGGGTTCCAGTTCAGGGTCGTTCGCGCTACGCCGAAGGAAGCCGAAGAGGCGGATCGCGAAGAACTCGTCCGTTTGAACCAATGCAAGTTGCAGGACTCGCTTTTGTAGTTCGAGGTCCAGAGTCCCGCTCACGTTGTTGAGGATCAGCTCAAGGACGGACCGGCTCTTGCCGTCAAGCGCCATCCTGAGGAGCGCGTCCCACTTTTCTGCGCGTTCAAGGGGTGTCTCCTTCAACGTAACGACGGCAAGCGGATCGAATACGAACCCTCGGTGAAAACAGTCGGCCTCGTTTGCGCCCAGCGTTGGGTCTTGAGAAGCGGCGGGCAAGACACTCAGCAGCTTCTCAGTCGATCCGGGCACGCCCCACTTTCCGAGGAGACTGTAGATCCTCGCTGCGTCGGATGGGTTCGCCTTGGCTCCTCCATCAAACAGGATCGGAATCACCGGCGCGTCGTCCCGGATCTCGGCAGTGCGCTTCTCATTCGTACCTTGAATGGGATACTGGAAACTGCCGTAGCGTGCGTTGGAAAGAAAGCTCAACAGCCGCCAAAGCTCAGGTCCAGTGGCGCCATGCCCTCCTAGAGCCACGTTGACCATGAGCCGGTCGATGGCGGATTCTCCACTGAGGTCCAACTTGGACTGCTTGGTCGCGAACGCCGCAAGACCCATTACCTCATTGGAATGCTTGCGCTCTAAGACGTTGAAGTAGCGCAGATACGGCTTTCCATCCGCGTTCTTGGTAGCGATTCCGGGCAGTACGAGCTTGCCTCCAGCTTCGAGGTAGAGCCACAACAAGTACTTCTTGCCGGGCTGGAATCTATACATAGCCTTTTCGGCCCCCGGCATCGTATGGTCGATGCTACCGAACGGATGGACGATTCGTATCACCTCGTCAAGTTTGCGATTCGAGTCGAGAACACGGACCTCCTCGACAACGACAGGCGCAGTCCACTCGTTGCCGGCAAGATCAGTAGCGGTCCGTAGCTCCCTTTCGTGATAACGGATGGGTGATACGATGGCCAGCGTGTTGAGCAACTCAACGTCGGCAGGTCGATAGTCCTCTTGCTGCCAAGGATAATCTGCCATCAGGCTGATTTGGCTCGCTAAGAGGAGGGTTAGCGTGAGCGCGGTCATTCCTTCAAGAACCTTGCTGGGCGTGCGCCGTTCGGGGCGGCAGGCCGAGCCGCTCCTGGCGGTCCCTGATAGGTTCAACGAATCAGAGCCCTCTTCCGTATCGGTTCTCGATCACTGACGCATAGATTCGCTTAGCCGCGATGCCGCATTGGGCTCCTTCCCGCCGCGCGGGCTACAGGCTCCCCCTCAGTTCCCACCCCACCCCGAGGTACCCTTTGCGTTGCCCGACATGACCGCCCGCGAGCTGCGCCAGAAATACCTCGAGTTCTTCCAATCCAAGGGCCACCTGCTGCACCCTTCGGGCTCGCTCGTGCCTTACGACGTCACGGGACGACTCGACGAATCGCTCCTGTTCAACGGCGCGGGGATGGTGCAGTTCAAGCCGTACTTCCGAGGGATCGCAGAACCGCCCAGCAAGCGCCTCACCAATTGCCAGAAGTGCGTGCGAACCGGCGACATCGAGGAGATCGGCGACCTCACCCACCTCAGCTTCTTCGAGATGCTGGGGAACTTCAGCTTCGGCGACTACTTCAAGAAAGAGGCGATCGCGTTCTCTTGGGAGTTCCTGACCTCGAGCGAATGGCTCGGACTCGACCCGAAGCGCCTATCGTTCACCGTTTTCGAGGAAGACGACGAGTCGCTCGACCACTGGGCGTCCCACCTTCAGGCCGCAGGGATCGACCCTTCGACGCGGGTGTACAGGCTCGGCGAGGACACCAACTACTGGCCCGCGGGAGCGTTCTCCAGCGGTCCGCCGGGACCTTGCGGGCCTAATACGGAGATGTTCTATTGGGTGCTGGATTCCGAACCACCCCCTTCGGGACCCTACTTGCGGGAAGACTGGAGTCGCGACGAAGCCGCTGGGAAGTGGCTCGAGGTCTGGAACGACGTGTTCATCCAGTACGAATGGAAGGGCGGGCTCCGCGATCCTTCCCGCCCGGACAAGGGCTATGAGAAGCAGGGCATGGACGACCTGCCGTTCCAGTCCGTCGACACTGGAATGGGACTCGAACGCACGATTACAGTGCTGAACGGCAAGCGGTCGGTGTACGACAACGACCTGTTCGAGCCGCTGTTTCGCGCCCTGAGCGAGGTCGTTTCGCCGGACGTTAGGGAGAGGGCGGGGGACTGGGCGACGGGTCATTCCGAAAAGGCGAAGGCCGGTAGGGTGATCGCCGACCACATCCGTTCGGCGTGCCTTTGCATAGGGGACGGGATCCTGCCCTCGAACACAGGGCGGGGCTATGTGTTGCGGCGTTTGATTCGGCGGGCGGTGCTGAAGGGCGACCGGGCGCTGGGAATCGGCGAGGTGTTCCTCTGGAAGCTGTATGAGGGAGTGGCTGAGGCGCTGGGAGGGGTGTACGACGAGCTTGTATCCCGGCGCGAGGTGATCGTCGAGACGCTGAAGAACGAGGAGGAGTTGTTTAGGGGGACTCTCGCCAAAGGCATCGGCGAACTTTCCCACTACTTGAAGCTCGCCCGGCGAACACCACAAGCCGGTACGATGCCGGGACCCTTGGCCTTCCAACTCTACGACACCTACGGCTTCCCCCTCGAAGTCACCCAGGAACTCTGCGCAGAGGCCGGAATCGAGGTCGAGGTCGATGGATTCTATGAGGCGCTCAAGGAGGCCCAGGAGCGCTCCCGCGCGGCGAGGGGAAACGCCACCGTCTATGGCGGCGTGGTCCTCCGGTTCGATCTATCCGTGCTTTCCGGACAACAAGACGACGCCAAACCCACCCCGACCCGCTTCGTCGGGTACGACGCAACCGAGACCCAGGCCACGATCGTGGGAGCGTGCCAGGTCGAGGGCGGCCAGCTCGCCGTCGCGCTCGATCAGACCCCGTTCTATGCCGAATCCGGCGGCGAGGTCTCCGACACCGGCGTGATCGAAGGCGAGGGGTTCCGACTCGAAGTGCTCGATCTGATCAAGCAGGACGGGGTTTACGTGCATCTGGCCGAGCCGGACTTCGACGCTACGGGCCTGACGCAAGAAGCGCTCATCCAAAAGCTCTTTCGGCAGGCCGTCACCGCCCGAGTCGATGCGCCACGCAGGCGGAAGATCACCCGCAACCACACCGCGACCCACCTGCTGCACGCCGCACTTCGGCAGGTTCTGGGCAAACACGTCACGCAAGCGGGCTCGCTCGTCGCGCCCGACCACCTCCGGTTTGACTTCACGCACAGCAAGGGAATGACGCCGGTCGAACTCGCCGAAGTCGAGCGGCTGGTCAATGAGCGGGTCCTCGAAGCCCGTCCCGTTCAGGTCCACAGCGACGTTCCGATCGCCGAAGCCAAGAAGCGCGGAGCGATGGCGCTGTTCGGCGAGAAGTATGGCGACACGGTGCGGATGATCGAGGTTCCGGGTTTCAGCCTCGAACTTTGCGGCGGGTGCCACGTTCGCAACACGGCGGAGATCGGGCTGTTCAAGGTCCTTCACGAATCCAGCGCCGCGAGCGGGGTCAGGCGAATCGAAGCGGTCACCGGCGAGGGCGCGTACGAGTGGGTCAGGCAGATGGAATCGACTCTGCGCGAGGCGTCGTCCAAGCTCAAAGCCCAGGCGGCGGAGCTTCCCGGCGCAATCGAGCGCTTGCAAGAGCAGCTTAGGGACGAGCGGAAGCGGCTGGAGAGGCTCCGCTCCCAGGCTTCCTCCGCATCGCCAGAGAACGTAGTCGGTGTCGAAGGGATCGAGCTCGCCGTCGAGTCGCTTACGGACGCCGATATGCAGGAGACCACGCTCGCCGCGGACCGGCTGGTCGAGGGCAACCCCAAACGGGTGGCAGTCGTAGCGGGCACCTCGAACGGCAAAGTGATGCTCGTTGCAAAGGTGGGCGAGGAAGCCAGGAGTCGGGGCGCCCACGCTGGCAACCTCGTGCGCGACCTCGCCAAAATCGTCGGAGGCGGAGGGGGAGGGAGGCCCGACTTTGCGACCGCAGGGGGCAAAGACCCTTCGCGCGTCAACGAGGCTCTCTCGATAGCAGCAGCGGCCCTCCGCAAGCAGGTTCAATAACCGGCCGCGCCTGCGTCCTCGAGGCGAGGGTCGATCCCAGCAAGCCGGGCGCCCGTCGAGGGATCGATCTGAATGCAATGGCACGACCCCATCGACCCAGGACGCGCGGCGAACTTGTGTCCCATGCTTTCGAGCAGAGCCTTCGTGTCGGGGGATATCCCCCTGGGCTCCCAACGAACCTCATCCGGCAACCACTGATGGTGGACTCGCGGGGCGGACACCGCGTCCTGGATCGACATGCCGTGATCGACCACGTTGACGATCGTTTGCAGGACCGTGTTGATGATCGTCGGGCCACCGGGAGACCCCGCAACGAACGCCAACGTACCGTCTTTCAACACGATCGTCGGGGTCATCGACGAGAGGGGCCGTTTTCCGGCGGCTATGGCGTTGGCTTCACCCTGAATCAGCCCGTAGAGGTTGGGGATTCCTGGCTTGGCCGCAAAGTCGTCCATTTCGTTGTTCAAAAGGAAACCCGCCCCTTGAACCATCGCCTTGCAACCGTAGCTATCGTTGATCGTAGTCGTGAGCGAGACAGCCATCCCCTGCTCGTCAACGACCGAAAAGTGGGTCGTGTGCTCGCTTTCTCGGATCGGAGGCATCCACGGGCGGAGGTCGGCCGCAGGGGTAGCTCGGTTGCGTGCGATGCTGCGGTGGAGCTTCTCGGCGTACTCCTTCGCCGTGAGTCCCCCGACCGGCACCTTGTGGAAGTCAGGGTCTCCAAGATGCTCCGCTCGGTCAGCAAAGGCCCGCTTCATCGCCTCGATAAGATAGTGCGTGTGCTGAGCCGACCCGTAGCCCGCTTGCTTGAGGTCGTAATGTTCGAGGATGTTGAGCATCTCGAGGAGGGCGATCCCTCCAGAACTCGGCGGCGGCATGCTGAGGACCTCGTAGCCTCGGTAGGTTCCCACAACGGGCTCTCGCCAAACAGGGAGGTACGCCTTGAGGTCTGCGAGAGTGATGAGTCCTCCGTTGGCGGCCATGTCTTCGGCGATCAACAGCGCGGTCTTGCCCGTATAGAACTCGCTCGCCCCCTGGTCGCGTATGCGTGTCAGAGTGCGCCCAAGGTCATCTTGAACGAACTTCTCGCCCCATTCGTAAGGTCTCCCATTCCGGTTGAAGACCCGATACGATTCGGGAAACGCCTCGAAGGTCGACATCTGGCCCCTCAGGCTTCTCGCTAGGCCCGAAGGCAATTCGAACCCCTCCGAGGCGAGCTTGCGCGCAGGTTCGACCACGTCCCGCCATCGCAGCTTGCCAAACCTGCGGTGCGCCTCCCCCAAACCCGCGACCGATCCCGGAACTCCCGCGGCAAGCCACCCTACCGTAGAGCGTCGAGGAACGGGCTTGCCGTCGGGACCCAAGTACATGTCCCGAGTCGCGCCGCCCGGCGCCCTTTCGCGAAAGTCGAGCGCGTAACGAGAACCGTCGGGCATCCGGATCACCAGGAACCCACCGCCTCCCAGATTCCCAGCAGCGGGCAAAGTGACGGCGAGAGCGAACGCCGTGGCGACGGCCGCATCGATCGCGTTTCCTCCTTTTCGCAAGACCTCCGCCCCGACCTTTGATGCGATTTCGCTGTCGGACACCACCAAGCCTGAACGAACTCGATAGTTCAGCGGTCCTTGCGCGAGCGAAGAGCCTGCAAGTGCGAGCCAGCAAACGGAAGCAGCGAGCGCCTTTCCCCGAATCATGCCTTCAGAATACGCCACTCGCCCCTCGACACCCTTCCCAAGAGGCGGCAAAAACACGATCACCCCCGGCGCAACGGCAACCGGGGGTGATTGAGGGGTGGCTTAGGGCTGGCTACTTGCGTCGTCTTCGAGCGATCGCCGCAAGACCAAGTCCGAGCGCCGACAGCGTCGCCGGCTCGGGGACTGGGTGATACTCCTGACGAATCTCGGTCACGGTCACGACTGCGTTCGGGTTGATCGTGAAGTACAGGGTGTCCTTTTGCGCGCGGCCTCGCGCAGTCGCCGTCGGCGATCCCGTGTTGGCCGGCGAAAGGAACGGGAACGTCACTTCGGCTTCCCAAGGCACCTCGACGTCGCTCGTCGTGTTGAACGTGCCGTCAAGCAGACCGTCCACCAGCGGGTTGGAATCGATCTCGCCGTTGGCATACCGGTAGATCTTCTCGCTCGCCACGAACTCCATCGACGCGAACTGTTGGGCCTGCGAGGTCCGAATCGTGCCCTTGAGGATCATGCGCACGCTGTCGAACGGAATCGGAGAGTCGAAATCGTACGTCCAGCTGATGTCGCCCGACAGGTTGCTGGAGTTCAACTCGAAGCCGCTCACGTCGAGCCGGTAGGTAAAGCCCGACTCCACCGGAGTCAGCAAAACGCCGACTTCCGAACTGGCCGCGCTCACGGTTGTAAAAATCCCCGCTTGGGCGCATGCAGCACCCAGCGCAAGACAAAGTAATCCTGCTGTTCGTCTCATTCAATTTCTCCTTTTCGCACGACGGCGAAGCAAACTAACGGATCCAATTCCCAGCGCCAGCAAACTCGCCGGCTCGGGCACCACCTGCTCGGTGTAGGTGAGAGACAAGATTGAGACCTTGGAAATGCTCGTGATGCCCGCGTTGGTCAGATCGATATCGACGAACACATCGAAGAAGCTCTCTTGGCCAGCGAAATTCATCGTTCCGCTGTTGAGCGCTTCGAGTGTGCCGCCCGCGGTCTGGCTCATGACGAGCGTCTGAGGACCGGGGTTGTGCGCCGCGACGATATCCACCGTTGCGAATCGGGCCGAACCATTGGGCAACGCCGTCACAGATGTGAGGTAATGCCCGGCCGTGGCCGTCACCTGGTAGTGCAGCGTCACCGCGTTCACTCCGGCTCCGGTCACATACAAGCTGGGCAGCGTGTATTCGATCCCGCTTGAGCCAAATGGCCCGACCGTACCGCCGAAGCTGCCAGGCCCCGTGATCGAAATCGGCGTAAACGTAATGGCTTGTGCTGCAGACACTGCACACAAGGCCCCAAGAAGCAATCCAGTCCTTCTCATCATGTCCTTTCCTCTTTCCGAAGCAAATTCGCCACCCGGTCAAAGGGCGGCTGTCGAAACCCAATGTATATCAATTTGGGGCGCTTTCGTCTTGAGAGAAATACTGGCTTTGGCCTTTCCCGGCAGGAATGCTTGGGTGAATGTCCAATTTATAACCCAGCCGAGTGAAACCTGCAATTCAACGAGGGCCGAGCTTTCCCCAATGAGCTTCCTCGTGTACAATTCTCCGACGCATCTCAAAAGGACCACCCGAACTCATGGCAACTGACCGATCCACCCCCGCATCGACCAAGAACTCCGACCGCGAGCGCGCGCTCGAAAGCGCCCTCCAACATATCGAAAAGGCGTTCGGCAAGGGAAGCGTCATGTGTCTTGGGCAAGGCGAGCGCGACGAAATCGCCGTTATCCCGACCGGCTCTTTGAGCCTGGACATCGCTTTAGGCGTCGGCGGGCTGCCAAGAGGGCGAATTGTAGAAATCTACGGGACAGAGTCTAGCGGAAAGACCACCCTTGCGCTCCACGTCATCGCCGAGGCCCAACGCAAAGGAGGCATGGCGCTGTTCGTCGACGCAGAACACGCCCTCGATGTCGAATACGCCCGTTCGCTAGGGGTTGACATTGAAAAGCTGTACATAAGCCAGCCCACGTCGGGCGAGGAGGCGCTTGAGATTATGGATGCCATGATCCGCTCGGGCGCGATGGACGTGGTCGTGCTCGACTCTGTCGCGGCGCTCGTTCCGAAAGCCGAGATCGAGGGCGAAATGGGCGATGCTTTCGTAGGAATCCAAGCTCGAATGATGTCGCAGGCCCTGCGGAAGCTCGGCGGCTCCATCAGCAAGTCGAAGACCGTCGCGATTTTCATCAACCAGCTTCGTGAGAAGATCGGCGTGATGTATGGCAACCCCGAGACCACCCCCGGCGGCCGAGCGCTCAAGTTCTGGGCTTCCGTTCGCCTGGAGGTCCGCCGAGCCGACGCCATCAAAGTCGGGACCGAGCAAGTGGGGGCGCGAACGAAGGTCAAGGTCGTCAAGAACAAGGTCGCGCCACCCTTCCGGCTAGCCGAATTCGACATTCTCTACGGCAAGGGAATCAGCAAGTCGGGCGATGTCCTCGATGGCGCGACGAACATAGGGGTCGTGACTCGTGCCGGGACGTATTACAATTACGGCGAGCTCAGGCTGGGGCAGGGGCGCGACAACGCGCGGCAATTCCTCGACGACAATCAGGAGGTTTTCGAGGAAATCGAAGCGAAGGTCCGCGCCGCGCTGGGCAAGTCCAAACCCTCACTCAACGTCGCCGTCGTGGCTTCGGACGATGCCTGAGTCAAAGCCGGCACCCCATCCCAACGCAAGTTGTCTACGCGCGGCGCTCGAAAGACTCCGGAGTCGAGAGAGTAGCCGGGCCGAACTCAGGGGATGGCTGCGCGATAAGGGCTTCGGCGAGCCTGAGGTCGAATCGGTCCTGTCCCACCTCGTCGAGCGGGGCCTCCAGAGCGACACCAGGCTCGCAGAGAGCATTGCGGCGCATTATTCAGGGCGCAATTCCATCGGAAGGGATCTGTTGAGGAATAAGCTCACAACTCGCAAAATTGCGAATGAAGTCATCGAAGAACTCTTGTCTGGGCGCGATGTCGAAGCGGAGAAGCGAGCGCTCCTCCAAGCAGTCGAACGGAGAGCCGCGCGCGCGGACCCGCCCGAAAAAACCGCTCGGTTCTTGGCGTCTCGCGGGTTCGACGAAGAGGTCATCGAGGGGTATCTCGAAGCTCTGCAAGGGACTCGGCCCCCGGCAATCGAACCATAATGAGAGGGCGAGGACTTTCGCTCGCCCTTTGAGGAGCGCCCCATTCCAACTCCCGACACGTACCGAATCCTATTCCTCGGTGACATTGTGGGTCGGCCCGGACGATCGGCCGTCCAAAACCTGCTGCCCTCGCTGATCGAGCAGTACGAGCCCCTTTTCGTGCTCGCCAACGGCGAAAACAGCGCCGGAGGGGTCGGAATCACCCCTCCGATCGCAAACGAACTGTTCCGGTACGGAATTGACGGCCTTACGCTCGGGAACCACGCGTTTCAGAAGCGTGAGATCGGCGAGTACCTCGACTCCGGAAAACCCATCGCCCGACCCTCGAATATGCCCCCATTGGTCCCCGGAACCGGCCATTTCCAACTGGAACGCGCGGGGGTTACGCTCGCCGTGATCAACCTCTGCGGCCGCGTGTTCATGGAACCGTACGATGACCCTTTTCGAGAAGTCGATCGATTGCTTGCAGATTTGAAGACCCCCCATATACTGATCGACTTTCACGGGGAGGCCACAAGCGAGAAGATCGCTTTCGGGTGGCACGTCGACGGGCGTGCTTCGGCGGTCTTAGGCACCCACACGCACATCCCGACCGCCGACGAGCGCATCCTCCCGGAAGGCACCGCCTACATCACTGACGTGGGTATGTCGGGACCCGAAAACGGCGTCATCGGGATGGACCGGGAGATCGTCGTGAAACGCTTTCTTACGACTTTGCCCGCAAAGTTTGAGGTTGCAGCGGGACCTGGTGTAATCTGTGGGGTGGTCATAGACGTCCAAAGAGAAACGGGTCGCGCTCGATCGATTCGTCGGGTTCGTATCGCGGACGATTGACGCAAGGAAAAGGTAACGACGATGAGCATTTCGTTGACATTGGTATCTGCGGTGGCGTTAGCTCCGGCCGCCCTCGTTCAGACTCCGGTCGTGATTTACGCGCCGGTCCGGTCCGTCGCCGACCAGCAGATTTCGCTTTGGTCTTGGGGGAGCGGCGTCATCTCGCAGACCGATGAGATGGCCTACGAAGGCGTCTACTCGCTCCGCGTTTCAACGAAGAACTACTTCCAGGGCGGCGGGTTTGATATGGGCAAGCCGGTGGATTTGTCCAAAGAGTTTGCCGACAAGTTTAACCTTGTGCGGGTCATTCTCCGGGTCCCCGACCAGAGTACGGTCATGGGCGGAGGCGGAGGCGCTGGATCGATCGGCGGCGGGGGCGTCAACCAGGCGGGAGGCGGCTCTCGCGGAGGCTCGGGGCTGGCTGGCGGTGAAGCCGGCGCAGCGGGCGGCCCTCCTGCGAGCGGCGGCCAATCGTCCGCTACCGACACGACCCTCAAGAACGTCCGAATGATCGTCACGACGACGGACGGATTGCGAAGCGAAGTATATGTTCCCATCACGACCAGCGGCGCAGGTGAGCGGGGCTGGCGCTTCGTGGCCATTCCGCTGCAAGCGATCAAGGGGTTCGACCGCACGAACAAGACCGTGAAGGCGGTTTCCTTCTCAGGCGACGCGATCGCCACCTTCTATCTTGGCGACATCCGAATCATCAACGACAGCACCCCGATTCACGGGGAACCCAACTACCGAGATCTCAACCTTGCGCTGGGGGACGAAATCGAATTCCGAGCCAACGGGTTTGCGGGTTCGAGCGTGCTCGTTTATCGCTGGGACTTCGACGATAAGGACGGGATTCAGGTCGACGCCGAAGGCCAGATCGTCAAGCGGAAGTTCCGAAAGCAAGGCACGTTCGTGATCACCCTCACGATCGCCGATGCGTTCGGCCTCAAGGACCCTTACTCCACGAAGATCAACGTCACGGTCAACCCGTAACCGGTCCGCAAACTTCCTGCTCAGGTCCCGAGAGCCGCGAGGCCGACTCGGGACCTGAGCGCTTTTGACCCCACGATTTTTCGAATACGGGACGAAAGTAACGCTTGACACTTTTGCGGAGCATTCCTTATCATGGTCTTAACCCCGCCGCGCCCAATTCCATTGGCGATTGCGGGGGCACGCTTGACTCCGAGGGGGTAGGGGGAATTGGCTTCGTTAGGGCAGCGTTGCAGTGCCAGCAGTTATCTCTTCATGCAAGATGAAGAAGTCGTCGATCTCGCAAGAGGCGGCGATCCTTCGGCGACGGAGTTCTTGATCACGAGGTATCGGCCGCTCGTCGAAAACAAGGCGAAGGCGTATTTCGTCATGGGCGCCGACCACGACGATGTCGTCCAGGAGGGCATGATCGGCCTCTTCAAGGCGATTCGCGATTTCCGGTGTGACCGGCTCAGCAAGTTTCGACCGTTCGCGGAGCTTTGCGTCACGCGACAGATCATCACCGCCGTCAAGACCGCCACGCGCCAGAAACACGTCCCTCTGAACGCCTACGTCTCCCTCAATCGGGCGCTCGCAGGCGAGGTCACCGACGGATCGCTGCTCGACATCCTGCCCGACGAGGCCGTCGAAAGCCCCGATCAGCAGCTCTTTTCGCAAAAACTGCCCCAAGACCTCCACACGATGGTCAAGCACATCTTGAGCGATCTCGAGAGGTGCGTCTTGCGTTGCTACCTCGAAGGCATGACCTACCGTGAGATGAGCGACGCGCTCCATTGCCACACGAAGTCGATCGACAACGCCCTCCAACGGGTGAAGCGCAAAATCGGTTTGCTCCTCAGAAACTGACCGAGCGGACTAGGCCAGAAGTCCATAGTACGGGTTTCTGAGCGAATCAGTCGAACTTTGGGATAGCGTCGATGCCTTCTCTCTGTATAGAGAGTTGAGCAATGCGTATTTCCATCATTACCCAGGATACATTGCTTCGAGACGGACTCCAGAGCCTTCTCTGGGATACCCCCGGAGTCTCGGTGGCGCCCGGAGATGGCAGCGTAGAGTCCGCAGCGAAGTTGATTGAAACCAAGGGCACCGATCTCATCGTCGTGCCTGCAGAGGGCCTCACATCCCACGAAGTTCAGAGCCTCCTTCACCTAAAACAGCGGCATCCGGTCACGGTCTTGGCGCTTTCGCGAGACGGAAGCGTGCCGCGGGAACTCGCCCCGATTGCCGACCGGATCGTTTCGCGCTCCGCCGGCGCGGAGGGCCTCCGGAGGGCTCTCGGCGCGCGCCCGGCTTCGGTTACAAGAGAGACAGGCACGACTTACCGCTCCCGAACGAGGTTGACCCCCCGAGAAGAGCAAGTCGCGCAACTGATCGCGCGAGGAATGTCCAACCGAAGGATTTCTCTGATCATTGGAATCCAAGAGCAGAGCGTCAAGAACCTTGTCAGCGTGGTCATGCGCAAGCTCCAATGTGAGAATCGGACGCAAGTGGCCTTGCAACTGATGAAGCATTCCGCGTTTACTTCCAAGACGTGAAGACGCGCGTCGTGACGGCACTGGTGGCGATCCCGCCCGTGCTGCTCGCGGTTCTACTGCAAACGGCTTGGCCACTCTGGGCTTTGGCCTCGATCGCTTCCTGTGTCGGGGCGCTCGAACTCGCACGGCTTTCGGGGCGTCCGCGTCACCTGCCGCTGCTGGCCACGCTCCTTTCCGTGGGCGCGGCGGTGTTGCTCGTCGACCCTCAGTCCCTACCGTTCTCGTCGCACCGGGCGCTCTACCTGCTCTTCGCAATCGGCCTGATTGGGCTCCCGCTTTCCGTCCAGGCCCGCGCGAGCGCATGGGCCGTCGAAGTCGCCTCGCTCTGGTGCGCCGTGCCGCTGATGCTTCTCGTTCTTGCGCATCACGAGACCGCCATGGCGGGACTCTGGCGCTGGGATTCACCCGTCTTGCTCGTTCTCTTGCCCCTCTGGGCGGGTGATACAGCCGGCCTCCTCATCGGTAAGAAGTGGGGCAAGAAACTCCTCGCGCCGAATATCTCTCCGAAAAAGACCGTCGTAGGGGCTTGGGGGAACTTGTTCTTCTGCGTCACCATGGCCCTCGGCCTCTCGTTTCCGTTGGAATTGCCCCTCGAGCTCGGTCTGATGTGCGGGCTCGCGGCGGGACTCTTGGGCCAGGCCGGTGACCTCTATCAAAGCGCATGGAAACGAAAGGTCCAGGTGAAAGACAGCGGCAGCCTTCTCCCCGGCCACGGCGGAATCCTCGATCGGCTCGATTCAACCTATTTTGCCGCGCCGGCGATCCTGAGCCTCCTCGAAGCTTCAGGCTACTTCGCGCGCTAGGTAAGATCGCAAAACCAGATGCCCGTCATTGAGACCCGCCACCTGACAAAAACGTACACTTCCCACAAGAAGGCGCCCGGAGTTTGGGGGCGGTTAAGGGACTGTTCTCGCGCGAGATCGTCGAGGTCCACGCCGTTCAGGACATCTCCCTCTCCATCGAAAAGGGCGAACTGGTGGGGTTCCTCGGCCCTAACGGCGCGGGCAAAACCACGACTCTCAAGATGCTCACTGGCATCCTCCACCCCACATCCGGCGAAGCCCAAGTCCTCGGCTACCGGCCTTTCGACCGCAACGCGTCGATGCTGCGGCGGATTTCCCTGGTTATGGGCAACAAGATGCAACTTTGGTGGGACTTACCTGCATGGGACAGTTTCATCGTGCTCAAGGAGTTGTATGAAGTCGAGGATGAGAAGTTTAGGCGAAGAGTAGAGTTTCTCGTCGAACAACTGCAACTTACCGATAAGATTCACACCCAGGTCAGGAAGTTGAGCCTCGGCGAGCGCATGAAATGCGAACTCGTCGCCGCGCTGCTCCACTCCCCCGAGGTGATCTTCCTCGATGAACCCACTCTTGGGCTCGATGTCGTCAGTCAGAAGCGGATCCGCGAGTTCCTTCTCACGCTGCAGAAAGAGGACGACAGCACCCTGATCCTCACCAGCCACTATATGCAAGATGTGCAGGAACTCTGCAACAGAGTGATCGTCATCGACCAGGGTCGATTGATCTTTGAAGGCACTTTGAAGGCGCTGGCCCGGCAGTTTGGCGACAGGCGAATGCTCCGGCTCACGTTCGACCGGGCGGTGGAAGTCGCTGACCTCGCCGACTTGGGGGAGGTTCTGGAGAACTCCGATGCAGGCGCGGTCCTCGGCATTCCACGAGAGAAGACGGCACAGGTGACGGCTGCCGCCCTTAAGGCGCTTCCCGTGATCGACGTAGGAATTGAAGAGGTTTCTGTCGAAGAGATTGTACGCACCCTGTTCTCGCAGTCGTCCAAAACGAATGCGTCATAGCCGGTATCTGCTTTTCATCTCCTGGTATCGCAGGTAAGTCGCCGGGTCGAGGGAGGCCCAATTCGTCGCGTCCAAGAGGGGGATGAGGCGGAGCCGAAGCGCTTCACCGCGGACCATCCACTGGAAGTAGTGGCGGCCGCCGTGGTGATAGGGGCCGTACAGTTTGGAGCCTGGCGTTCTCTCGACGAGCCACCGGAACAACGGCTCGTGCCTCGCGTGCATCCGCAACGTGATGTGGGGCTGCCGGCCGTCGCCACCAAAGTGCCCCTCGCCGATCAGGACCCCGAGCAACAGCCCACGGTCGAAGTCGCTAAGTTCCATACACCGATTCAGACGGGATGTTTCACCGTAAGGTTTCCGGTGAAACACGGTTCGGCGGGGTACCCTCTACGGACTTTCACGACAGGAAAGGGACCATGAATCAAGACACGACCCTCTCGACGAGATACGACCCTTCGCTGGTCGAAACGAAGTGGTACGAGGCCTGGGAAAACGCGGGCCTATTTCAGCCGAGAAACGACGGAAGTCCCGTTTTCTCGATCACCATTCCCCCGCCCAACATCACAGGCTCGCTTCACATGGGCCATGCCCTCTGCTACCCGATCCAGGACCTGATCGGGCGCTACAAGAGACTGAGGGGGTTCGACGTGATGATCTTGCCGGGTCAAGACCACGCAGGGATCGCCACGCAGAGCGTCGTCGAGAAGCAACTTCGCAAGGAGGGCACGAGCGGGCGCGAGTTGGGCCGCGAAGCGTTCGTGGAAAGGGTCTGGCAGTGGCGCAAGGAGAGCGGCGATACGATCCTGCGGCAACTGCGGCGGCTCGGGTGCGGGTTCGATTGGAGCCGCGAGCGATTTACCCTCGACGAACGCTACGCCGAAGCCGTGCTCAAGGTGTTCATTGAGTGGTTCGACGCTGGGCTGATCTACCGTGGCAAGCGCGTCGTGAACTGGGACCCCGTCCTCAAGACAAGCGTCTCCGACATCGAAACCGAGCGGCGCGTGGTCCGAGGCAAGCTGTACTACGTCCGATACCCGTTCGCCGATCGCGAGGGCCATGTCGTCATCGCCACCACCAGGCCCGAGACAATCCTTGCCGATGTGGCGGTCGCCGTCAACCCCTCCGATGATCGTTATTCGGGATTGGCCGGGGCCCGCTTGAGGCTTCCCCTCCTCGAACGGATCATCCCGGTGATCGAAGACCCCTACCCCGATCCGGCGTTTGGAACCGGGGCGGTCAAGATCACGCCCGCGCACGACGCCAACGACTACCTCGTAGGAGAACGTCATGGACTCGATAAGCCCGTTGTCCTCGACGAAAGTGGGCGCGTCAATGAATTGGGTGGGCCCTATGCGGGACTCGACCGCAACGAAGCAAGAAAGCGGGTCGTCGCCGACCTGGAAGCTTCGGGCCTGCTGGAGAAAGTTGAGGACTATGACATTGCGCTAACCGTCAGTGAGCGGTCGGGCGAGCCGGTCGAACCCCTCCTGTCAGAGCAGTGGTTCGTGAGCCAGTCGAAGCTGGCCGATCTCGCCATCGAGGCGACGCGGCAAGGCAAAGTCCGATTTACTCCCGGTCGCTATGAACGGGTCTACCTGGAGTGGCTCGAAAACATCCGTGATTGGTGCGTGAGCCGGCAGCTTTGGTGGGGACACCGAATCCCGGTCTACTACGACGAAGACGGAAACGCCCATGCGGCGCTGAGCTGGGACGAGGCCGAGCGGAAGTCGAACAAGAAGATCGTTCGGCAGGATGACGACGTTCTCGACACCTGGTTCTCGAGCGGGCTGTGGCCGTTCGCCACGTTGGGGTGGCCCGACGCGACCGACGATCTCGACCGTTTCTACCCAACCTCGGTCCTCGTCACCGACCGAAACATCCTCTACCTTTGGGTTGCGAGGATGGTCATGATGGGCCTCTCTTTCAGGAAGGAAGTTCCCTTTCGGGAGGTGTTTATTTACGCTACCGTTCTCACCGAAGACGGCCGCCGCATGAGCAAGAGCTTGGGAACGGGGATCGACCCTATGGGAGTGATCGAGGCCGTGGGCGCGGACGCTCTGAGGCTTACGCTGCTGGGGCAAACTGGCGAGAACCAAGACATCCGCTACAGCGAGCGCCGAACCCAAGAAGCCCGAAACTTCGCGAACAAGATTTGGAACGCGACCCGGTTCGTTCTACTCAACGTGAGCGGCTGGGTCGAGCGGCCCCAGAAGCTCGAAGACGTCGATCTGTGGCTTCTCAGTAGGCTCAAGCGAGCCGAAGAGACCGTGCGGCTGGCCTACGACACCTATGACCTGCAGTCCGCCGCTTCCGCGCTCTACACCTTCTTCTGGTCTGAACTCTGTGACTGGTACATCGAGATCTCCAAGGGAAGGCTCGCGGACCCTGAGCAGGGTGACGCCCCTCGTTGGGTGCTCCTGACCGCCCTCGACGCGTTCGTCAAAATGCTGCACCCGATCATGCCGCACCTCACCGAGGAGCTCTATCAACACCTCCCGCTCCCCAATAGAGCCGAGTTCGTAATGACCTCCACTTGGCCCGAACTGCCGGAGACCTTCCTGCAGCCCGAGGTCGAATCGCGCATCGAACGAATCATCGCCATCACTCGGGACCTCCGGGCTCTCCGAGCGAACGTCGGAGTCGGGCCCATGAAGCCGGTCCCTGCGGTCTATTTCGAGGGCGACCTTGCGGACCTTGGCGAGATTCTGCTGTCCCAAGCTTGGGTGGAACAACTCGTTCCCGGGACGCCGCCTCAAGACACGAGATTCGTCTCCACGACTTCAGAAGGCGTCGATTTGCACTTGCCGGTCGAAGGGCTCGTCGACGCTCAAAAGGAGTTGGAGAGGCTGCAAAAGGAACGAGAAAAGCTCCTGGTGGAGCGAACGCGAGTGAATTCGCAGCTTTCGAACCCAAGCTTCGTCGAGCGAGCGAAGCCGGAAATCGTCCAGTCGATCCGGCAAAAGGCGGACGAGGTGGAAGAGTTGCTCGAAAAAATCGAGCAACGAATCGCTCTGTTTTCCGAATAGAGGCAGCCTATCGTGCCGGAACGAAGCGGCCACCCCGCAAAACGAAACGAATCGAAGCGCCTCGGTCCGTTCGGAGAACCTGCGCCCCAATACTCCTCACTCGCTCCAGCGCTTCGGGCGTCGGATGGCCGTAGGGGTTTTCCGGGCCGCAGCTAAACACGACGTACTTCGGCGTGGTTTCTCGAAGCCATGCCATCGAGGTCGAGGTTCGGCTGCCGTGATGGCCCGCTTTGAGTACATCGGTTTCCCAACGCTCCCGGCCCAGCATCTGGTACTCGGTTTGATCCGGCGCGTCTCCGGTGAACAACGCCGCCGTGCGCTCCCCCCGAATCCAAACGAACATCGACCCCGAATTCTCGCCGTCCCCCTTCTCGAGGGGAGGAGCCTCGATCTGGAGTCGAAACTCCCCCACGCGCAGCTTCGCGCTTCCGTCAATCCACCAAACGTCCTCCTCGGACTTACGCGCCTGTGCAAGCTCGGCCTTCAATTCGGCATTTCCTCGAAAGTGGCTGAGCGCCGCAATTTGGGCGCGGGGCGAATACGCGAGCAACGCATCGAGGCCGCCGATGTGGTCGGAATCCGGATGGGAAACGAGGATGAGGTCCACTTGGGTCAATCCTTCGGCTCGAAGCAACCTCCCGATCCTCCGAGCCGAGCTCTCTGGCCCGGCGTCGATGACGATCGTCGCACCTTGGTGCGAGAACGCGATACAGTCCCCTTGACCCACCGCCAAAAACGTCAGGATCGTGTCGTCCTTGGGAAACAGGACGCCCAGGAGCCCCCCGCCGAGGACCGGCGCGACGACGACGAGCGCGACCCTAAGTCGGCCGGACACGTCGCCTCCAGAAAAGAACGAGCGGCGCATAAAGAAGGATCAGCCACAGCGCGTTGAACTCAGGGACATTGACCGCCGATACAGGCAGGGTCCCTAGCGATTCCGTAACGAAGAGCACCCATCCCGTGAGGGGTCCGACGATCACCGTCATGGTCCCTTGGGCAAGCGCTGGAGCGACCGGCGAGATCCCAAACGCGAGTAGTGCTCCCATCACGATGAACGGCAAGACAATGACGACCAATACGTTCGAAAGAACGCTGATGATCGATATGATGCCGAAATGAAACGCCACAAGTGGCGCCGAGCAAAGGCTCGCTACGAAACTCGCCTTCGCCGTTTGCTTGCATTGCGCGAAAAGGCGCCGTACAGGCTGTGTCGGAAGCGAATCCGAATACTGAAGCCACAAACCGAGTCCCGCCACAGTCACAAAAGAGAGCTGAAACCCAGGGTTGAACAGCGATTCCGGTCGAAACAGTAGGTACGCAATGGCGCTGATCGAGAGAGCGCAAAGCAGGTCTCCTTCGCGGCGGAAAAGGTAGGCCGAGAGCATCAGCATCGCCATCATAACCGCACGCACTACCGGCGGACGCAAGCCGGTCGCCATTGCGTAAAACGAGAGGAGCAGCGCCAAGAGCAGGAGCTGCGCGGGCCTCGGAATCGGCACAACGCTGAGAGCGCCCATCAGGCCCACCGCCAAAATCACCACATGAAGGCCCGAAACTGAGACGATGTGTCGCAAGCCCGAGCGGGTGAGGGCGGATTGAACCCGATCATCCAGCCGGGCGTCGACATTGAAGCAAAGCGCATCCACCGCTTGGGCCCACTCATCAGGCAAACTGCGGTGGGAAAACCGAACGAACGAGTCCCGAACTGCTGCAGCCGCCCCCAGAACGGGGGGTCCGGATTCGATAACTTCGAGCGACTTTGCTTGTATCGATCCCACTTGAGACGAACCAAGAAAACGACTTCGCAGGGGCCCGACCGTTCCGCTGGCCCTGACGCGGGCGCCCATGCTGAGGGAGGGCTCCCCACTCCAGTACATCCAGTGGGGCAGACCGTTCCACTCCACCTCACAACTCGAACCTGTCCGCGTGAGTCGCGGGACGGAGCTCACGGTCACAACTGCGTCAATATCGTGCCGATGAGTATAGGTGGAAACGGGAGGACCTCCATAAAGAAGCACTCCTGTAAGAAACCCGCCTGCGGCCGTCACCCTATTTACGAAGCGTTTAATAAACAGCAGAAAAGCTACAAACAATAATGGCAAGAACACGACCGCGCCCGAAGCGATCCCGAAAGCCAGCCCGATCGCGGCGCACAGGGCGGGACGGTGCTCAATCTCGTTGCGCATCTCCAGGCGTCCCGAACCACTTTTCCCGAATCTCACGGATCGAGCGCTTGGTGGGCCGATCTTCCACAAGTGGCGACGAGGGGGGAGCGGCGTCTTCGTGAACGGGGAGCGCTCGGACACCGAAACGAACGTTCACGAACAACGACTCTCCCGCCAACGCATTGAGCTTGCTAAGGATCGGCGTCTTCAGCATCCGCAACTCTTGCGCCCACGCCGAGCCTTGCACCGCCACCCAAAGCGAGCCCTTCGAGTACCGGTCCGGCCAGGAACGCGCTGCGAGCTCCTCGCCCACGATCTCCCTCCAGCGACGCATTACCGCGAGCGCCCTTGCCGTTCGAGCCACCTCCGGCCCCACGACGTCCTTGGCAAGGATCTCCCTCAGCTTGTTCATAGCGCCCTTACGCTACCCCCTTCGACGCGAAACACCCGCGCTCTTTCTAAGATTCGCTCGCCCGCCGACGTTTCCTCGGTGCAAGTGAGAATCGCTTGCCCTGCGTGCTCGACGACCCAATCCACCAGGCGCCTGCGACGCATCTGGTCGAGGTCGGAGAGCATATCGTCGAGCAGCAGCAGCGCGGGCGAGCCGGTTTGCGCACGGCAGACTTCGATGAGCGAGAGCTTGATGGCAAGGACGCAAGTTCGCTGCTGGCCCTGACTTGCGAACAGGCGCGCCGCCTGCCCGTTCACCGAGATCGCAACGTCGTCCCTGTGGGGCCCGGTCGTTGTGGCGCCGCGGTCGCGATCGATCGGCCGACCCTGCTCAAGAAGCGCCAGCGCTTCGTCCGCGGAGTTCGCGTCGTCACTTGGCGCATATTCGAGGCAAAGGTCCTCCCCGCCGCCGAAGAACTCTTGAATCGGAGAAGCCGTTTGCGCGATTTCCAAAAGGAACATCCTTCGAAACTCTCGGATATTCGAGCCGCTCTGTGCAAGTTGATGCTCCCAAGGCACAAAAGATTCATTCGAAACGTGTGTGTCACGCGAGCGCTTGAGCAGCGAGTTCCTTTGATCGAGCGCCCTCTTGTACGCCGTGAACTCGCGCAAGTACTTGGCGTGGAGCTGGCTGAGCTCAAGGTCGAGGAAGTTCCGTCGTACGGCCGGCTCATCGAGCACCAAGCGCAGATCGTTCGCGGCGATGCAAACGCACGGAACGCGGCCGATCAAGTCCGCCGCTCTCGGGAGCTTCAGAGAATTGAGGAAGGCCTGCTTTCGGGTCCCCGGTTCGATCCTGAGGGAGAGTTCGGCCGTGGGCTGTGCGCTTTTCACGCATACTTGCGCCCACCGGGCTCCGTGCCGAATGGCCTCGGCGTCCCTCGATCCGCGCAGCATTCGGGTCGTGGCGACCCAATACACCGCCTCCAGAAGCGTCGTCTTGCCTTGGGCGTTCGGCCCCGAGATCACGTTGAACCCAGGGCGCCAAACGACCTCCGCATGGTCGAACAGACGAAAGTTCTCGAGACGCGCCGCGTCGATCGAACAATCCCCCTCGCTTTCCCTTAAACCTTCCTTTAGATTCATATCTTATTACTTTTATTAAGGAAATCGATCTTGTGGATAACTCTGGCGGTCGCCATATCTGAGTCCGTGTTCAAGCGGCAAAACAAGTTCAAATACGCAAGCGCAAAGTTACGCAGGCGTGGGGAAAACTCTGTGGAAACGTTTGCATTTGTACAAGTTTGAGACCAGGCGTTTTTAACAGTATTCGACGCGCCCCACTCTTCCACAGCCTTTCCCACCTGGCTTACAACAATCCGTGGATTCTGCCGTACTTCATGACGACGGCCTCGGCGAAGTAGAGGGGGTGGATGTTGGGGGGGCGCTCGATGCCAAGCTTCAGCGCGATCGGGATCCACACTTCATCCATGAACTGCATTTGGGCTCGCAAGGGCAGCTCGGGATACCGGTCGCAAAACAGCCTGAGAGCGTCGTATTCCGCGCGGGTCATGCCGCGCAGATCGCCCACCACCGCCTCCAGGGGGTGCTCGTTGATCGCATGGGGAGCGACTCGAAACGTAGGTTCGGGCCGCTTGTCGTAGACGACGATGGTGCCCGCGACCATATCGCCCAGGCGCTGCGAAGTGGGGCTGGTCACCATCGACAACATCCCGATAAAGTAGGTGCCAGGAAAGAAATCGGCGGGCCGAAGGAGGTTGCGTGCCAAGGCGTTTCCGAAAGTGATCCCGGTTCCGTCCAACTTTCGAACCCTAATCCCCATCATTTTCTTCCCGACCGTTTGGCCGTTCCAGAGCCCCTCGAAGAGGATGAAGAACAGGAATGTGCCGAGGATGGGCAGCATCATGAGGAAGGCTCCCGCAAGCGACCCCACGATGTAGTCGAATACGGACAGGAACGAGATCAGGAACGTAAGGGTGAAAAGGACAAGCGCCCAGAGAATCAGATCGACCAGGTGGGCGACGGCGCGCGAGCCCAAACCAGCGATCCGGAACGATACGATGGTTTTTTCGGGGGTCAGGAGTACCAGTTCCTGCGCCATGATGTCATGCTACCCTTACCAAGCTGATGGTTCCGACTCGGCGTTTTTGGCTTCTTGTCGCGATGGGCATTCCCGTTGCGGTCGTCGCTGGTGCAACCGGCGGCCCGCTCTTGCTCATTGCCTACAACGTTGCGCTCGTCGCTATCGCTTGGGTGACTGCGCTGATGGGCCCGGATCCGCGCCGACTTTCCGTGGTACGAACGTTCGACCCCGTGCTTTCCGTTAGGGTACCTAACAAAATCACCGTGACGATCGAGAACACCGGGGCCGAGCCGATGCAGGGCCTCTTTCGCGACGAGCCTCCCTTGGATCATCAGGCCACGCAAAGGGAAACCCGATTGCGGGTCGAGCCTGGGCGCGAATCGGTGTTTCAGTATTCGATCACGCCGAACACGCGAGGCAGCGACTTCTTCCGAGGGAGCTTCGTTCGGCTCGACTGCCCGCTAGGGCTCGTCCGCAAGCAGGCCTACCTCAACACGAGCCAAGTGGTGAGGGTATATCCCAACGTCCTGGCGCTCCGCGAGTTCGACCTTCTCAAGCACAAGGGAAAGCTCGATCAGATCGGAATCCGGAAGTCGCGAATCAAGGGGTTGGGGACTGAGTTCGAATCGCTGCGGGACTACGCCGAAGGCGACGACTACCGCAAAATCGACTGGAAGGCCACGGCGCGTCGAGGCAAACTCGTCGTGCGGCAGTTCGAGCAAGAGCGCAACCAACCCGTGATCCTCGTGGTGGACGTGGGGCGAAAGATGCTTGCCGACGTGAACGGCGTTTCCAAGCTCGACCATGTGCTCGATGCGAGCCTGATGCTGTCCCACGCGGCGATGGTCTCAGGCGATCTGGTCGGCCTCCTTGTTTATTCGGACACGGTTCGTCGGTACGTCCCTCCCCGAAAGGGCCGCAATCAAGCCGGGGTCATCGTCGATGCGATCCACGACTTGACCGCGGAACCTCTCGCCAGCAGTCCGCAGCGAGCCTTCTCCTACCTTGGAAGGCGGTGGTCGCGAAGGGCGCTGATCGTTCTTTTCACGGAGGTCGAGGACGAAGACGACGCCCGAAATCTGACCGCTGGGCTGAGGCAGGCGCTCAGGAGACATCTGACTTTGGTCGTCAGGGTGGCCGATCCGGACCTACTGCGCTCGGCCGCAGGTAGGGTCGAATCGGAGGAGGACCTCTTTCAAAAAGCGGCATCGCTCCAATTCGTCAACGAAAGACAGAAAGCGGGCTCGCTGCTCGACGCTGGGGGGTTTCATTCCCTCGAAACGGAGCCTCAAGACCTCGCGGCGGCGCTCGTTTCGTTCTACTTCCAGGTCAAGGAGCGCTCCCTGCTCTGAACGACGCACAAGGAACCCGCGAAACGGCCGCGAATTACTGCAAGACCATGGCGAGCGAAGACCGAAACGAGACGATGGCGCGGATGTTCGTGGCCTCTTGCGCCGCGTACGCCTCCAAGCCCGCGATGCTCTGGGCCAAGAACGGCGAATTCGTCCCGCTAACCTACGCGGAGCTGCACGAAAGGGTCCGGCGCTTTGCCGCCGTGCTCCGCGAAAGGGGCCTTAGGAAGGGCTCAACCATCGCTCTGCAGAGCGAGAACTGCCCGGAGTGGGCTTGGCTCGACTGGGCATGCCAATGCCTTGGGGTCGTCCTTGTTCCCATTTATCCAACCCTCCCGTCCGACGTCTCGAAGTACATCGTCCAAGACTCCGGCGCGAGCTGGGTCGTCGTCAGCGGCAAGGAGCAACAGGCGAAGCACGCCGACGGTTCGGTTCCGGTGGTATTGCTGAACTCGGTCGAGGGCTCGATCTCCCACCAAGCCGAGCAGGCGGAGCCGATGCCGATCGAGGAGTTTCAGGCTGCGGTCGACCAAGTGGAGCCATTGGATACGTGTACGATTATCTACACAAGTGGCACAACAGGGCCGCCCAAGGGCGCCGTCTTGCCCCACCAAGCGCCCGCCTCGGTTCTGACCCAAATCCCCCGGCACCTTCCGATCGATCACAACGATGTGTTTCTCTCGTTCCTTCCGATGTCCCATGTTTTCGAGAGGATTGCTGGCCAGTTCTTGCCCATTTCATGCGGGGCGACAGTGGGCTACGCGGGCAGCTTGATGAGCTTGGCGGGGGACATTCAGAAGGTGCGCCCGACGATCATGCTTTGCGTCCCGAGGTTTCTCGAAGCCACGATGGATCGGATCGTCGATGCGACGAAGAGGTACCCACGAGTTCGCAAGTTGCTCTTCGACCTCGCGCTCGCGCAGGGAGTCCGGAAGGCGCGCGGCCAGATCGCTCCCCTTGCCGGCGTGCTCGATCGGTTGGTGGGCAAGAAGGTTCGCGAGCGATTCGGGGGGCGCTTGAGGTTCTTCGTTTCAGGGGGGGCGGCCCTTGCCCCGCACGTCGCCGAGTTCTATATGGCGCTAGGTCTGAAGGTGCTGCAGGGTTATGGACTCACCGAAACCACGGCGGCCTCGACGGTCAACCACCCCGAAAGGAGCAAGTATTGGACGGTGGGCGAACCGATCCCAGGAGTCGAGATCAAGACAGCGGAAGATGGGGAAATCCTCATTCGCGGCAAGAGCGTGATGACCGGTTACCACAACCTCGCCGAAGCCACCCGAGAGGCCATTGACTCGGAAGGGTGGTTTCACACGGGAGACATCGGCGAATGGGAGGGAGCCCACCTCAAGATCACCGACCGAAAGAAGGACATTCTCGTTCTGGCCAACGGGAAAAACGTTGCCCCCCAGCCCATCGAAAACAGGTTGAAGGAGAGCGAATGGATCGCTGAAGCGGTGCTGTTCGGCGACGGCGCGGAGTACGTCTTTGGGCTGATCGTTCCCAACTTCGAAAGGCTGCGGGCGCACCTCGAGACTCTTGGGATTCGCCCCCCGACCGACGAGGACCTCGTGGCGTCCGAGAAAGTCCGGGAGCTCATCAAGGCGGCGGTGCAGCACGTCAATTCGGAAAGCGCGGACTTCGAGAAGGTCAAAAAGCACGCGCTCGTGGCGGCCCGTTTTACAGTCGAGTCCGGCGATCTAACTCCCACTCTCAAGGTTCGCCGGAAGGTCGTTCGGGAAAAGTACGCCGATCTGCTGTCGACCTTGCGCAAGCCCTGACGGTGTCCCTCTCACTCGTAGGAAGATCGGCCGTTCCCGCTCCTATCGCCGATTGGTGACGGGCTGGGACCCCTTACACGCAGGGAGATCAGGCTGCGTAATGTAACATGGGACAACCTCATGAAATGGTCGTGGAGAGTCGCGAGGATTGCTGGGATCGACGTGTTCATACACGCGACGTTCTTCTTGCTGCTGGGTTGGATCGGGTTCGTTCACTACCTCGATCGGAACAGTATCGTGGATGCGGTCGTAGGCGCGGGGTTCCTTTTGGCTCTCTTCACGGTGGTGGTCCTTCATGAGTTCGGCCACGCGTTCGCTGCGCGGCTCTATGGGATTCAAACCAAGAACATAACGCTGTACCCCATTGGGGGCGTAGCGAGGCTCGAGCGGATTCCCGAAAAGCCGGCCCAAGAGTTGGTCGTCGCGCTGGCGGGTCCCGCCGTCAACCTCGTCATTGGGTTGATCTTGGCGGGGGTGTTGTTGCTCCTCGGCGGAATCCAGCCCATCGAGAGCCTAACGGCGACGGAGGGCCCGTTCCTCGAACGGTTGCTCGTGGTCAACCTCTTCCTCGCGGTCTTCAACATGGTCCCAGCCTTTCCTATGGACGGCGGCAGGGTCCTTCGGGCGCTGCTTGCGATGCGAATGACCTATCCGTCCGCTACCCGCCTGGCCGCGACGATCGGGCAAGGCATGGCGCTGCTGTTTGGGTTCGTGGGGCTGTTCGTCAACCCATTCTTGATTCTGATCGCGGTGTTCGTGTGGGTTGGCGCCGAGCAAGAGGCGGCGATGGTCCGCTTGCGATCGGCGCTTGCAGGCGTTCGAGTCGCCGATGTGATGGTGCGTAGGTTCCAGGTGTTGGGTCCCAACGACCCCATCGCGACCGCCTCGCGAGCGATCCTCGACGGGTTTCAAACGGACTTTCCGGTGATTGAGAACGGCGGACTGGTCGGGGTCCTTTGTAAGAACGACCTTCTCGATGCTCTGGCTCGCAACCAACAGGGGACCATCGTGCGGGACGTGATGCGCTCGCGTTTTCACTTCGCCGCCCCTCAGCAATTGGTCGAGCAAGCGTTGCAGGCCGTGCAAGGCGCTGAGTGCCCGGTGATCCCCGTGCTGGATGGGCCAGCCCTCGTCGGCATTCTGACGGCGGAAAATCTGGGCGAGTTCTTGGCGTTTCAATCGAACCAGGCCGTGCCTCCTCAAAGGCCCTCGTTCGACGTCTGAGCCTCAGCCGACGTGAATCGCCACCTCTCCCGAGGCGACGACGCGCCCGATCTTTGCGTGCCCCTCGATCGGGGTCTTGCTGAAGAGCGCGAGTCCGCCGCTTGTCTGGGGGTCGACGACGACGTGCTGGAGCCATTCGGGGACAGGGCCGCCCCAGCGAAGGAACGGCTCGACGAACTCGAGATTCCGGGATGCGCCTCCGGTCAGACAGCCAAGTCCAACCAGGCGCTCGACTCCGGGCAGAACCGGGAGGGATTGAGAATCGACTTCAAGGACGACACCCGATTCTCTCGCCACATGCAGCAAATGCCCCAGCAACCCAAATCCGGTGATGTCCGTGGCGCATCGAACCCCTGCCCGAACACCAGCCTCGCACGCGGCGGCGTTGAGTTGGCTCATCGACTCCGTGGCAAGGGCGATCTCCTCAGCAGATGCGAGGCCGTTTTTTAGGGCGGTCGATACGATTCCAGTTCCAAGCGGCTTGGCCAGATAGATGTCGTCGCCAGGTTCGGCCGAAGTGTTGACGAACATCTTGCAAGGATCGACGACTCCGGTAACGGCCAGGCCAAACTTGGGTTCCGAGTCCTCAACGCTATGCCCGCCCACAAGGACTGCGCCCGACTCGATAACCTTGTCGTGCGCCCCCAAGAGGACGTTCGCCCATACGTCGGCAGGAGCGGCTTGGGGATCGAAACAAGCGATATTGAGCGCGGTGATCGGCCTTCCGCCCATTGCATAAACGTCGCTCAAGGCGTTCGCGGCGGCGATCGCGCCAAAGGCGTAGGGGTCATCGACGACAGGCGTGAAGAAGTCGACCGTCTGAACCAGGGCTTGGCTTTCAGACAGCCGGAACACGCCCGCGTCGTCGCGCGTTGCGAACCCCACGAGGACGTCGGGGTGGGCGGATTTAGGGAGGAGTCGGAGCACGTCCGACAACTGGGCGGGGCCCAGTTTCGCCGCTCAACCCGCGCATCGAACCATTTGCGTCAGTCGCACGCGGGCGAGTTTACTTCCCTCGGGTCTTGAGTGCGAGCGACCATCGATCGCGAAGCTTGGCGACCTCCGGATACAGGTTCTTACCTGGGCATGAAGTCTGCGCGAAGTCCTTGTGAGCCCCTATGTGCTCGGGTCGGACGCCGTACTTCTCGGCCAGATACATGACCATCGCGTCGAGCGCGCGAATCTGCCCTGCCGTCGGCTCTTCGACTTCAAAGTTGCCCTCAAGGACGATGAGCAGATGCCCCGCGGGGTCGTATTCGGTGTTCGTATCGCCGGCGAGCGAGGGATCTCGTGCCTCGGCGATCTGCCCGTGGATGTCGATGTACCAGTGGTAGGGGATATCGGGCCAAGGCGGCTTGGTTTGGCCGCTTGCGAGTTTATCTTCGCGCTGAGAGAACGCTTGGAGCCCCTGCAGTTTGTCGATGAGCGAGCGTTCGCGATTCGATCCCACGCCCGCATGATGGATCGTGATTCGGAAGGGCTTGTGCTCGCGCCAGGGAGGTACCGGCGGCTTGGCCCCCCACTGCTCGCGGGTGAGCATCTGCGGGCGAGGGTAGGGGTCAGATTGTCCGTGGGGGGCGCACAACCAAGTGGGCGCCAGTGACACAACGAATAACGTCAGACTCTTCATTGCGGACCTCAGGTCGATTCGAACCCCTTCGATTGGGGGTGGTATTCACACAGCCGAAAGTTGCAGGCCTTGCAGCGGCCCCTCGCGACGCCGGTCGGCGGAAAAGCTTCGAGCAACGAGCACCTTCGCTCCTTGACCTGGGCCAGGCGTTCGTTCAGCAAGGCATATCGCTTGCGCCAGCGATCCTTCAGGCGGTCCAGGCGTTGCGGATCGACGCGAGCCTCATGAATGCACTGGCTCGCCGCCTCAGCGTTGATCGGTACCCCAAGCCAAACGCCCACGAGCCGCGTGCTCTCTGGCTCCGAATTCCATGCGTGCTGCGCATAGAAGGCGTAGGTGTGCAACTGATCGAGGGCGTCGTTTTCGGCTCGCTCACTCATCCGGCCCGTCTTCCATTCGAACACCAGCGTCTCCTCAGGCGCGGTGATCGCGAAGTCGTACTTGGCATAGACGGGAATGCCCTCCCACTCGAACCAAGGCGCGGCGCTCCGAGGAGGGGGGCGCCAGGTATCGGTGGCGTAGCCCGCGAGCCGCTCCATAAGGCCGGAAGCGCGAAAGACCTCGATGAGTTCGTTGCACCTCTTTCGAGCCCCTTCCCAATCCTCTTGGGTAGGGTACTCGCCGTAGAAGACGTTTTCGAGCGGTTGACGAGCGAATCTGACTCCGCCATCGCCGTCCTTCGGTGGCCTTTCGCCCGGAGTCCGATAGTGCTCGATGAAGACCTCCGTCCAGGTCTCGTACTCTTCCAGGATACGCTCGACCCCTTTCTCCCAATTCTCGGGCCATTCCCGCTTGTCGTAGTATCTCCGGATGGCTTCGGTGATGACGTCGTCGACGACCTGCCCGACCAAGAGGCTCCACTTCATAAGGGCGCGCTGAAACCAGGCCTCTCGTTTCACCGGTTGCGAAAGCTCGATCCAAAGGTAATGCAATGCGTACTGCCGTTCGCACTCATCGAACGTACCGATGCTCGTCTTGGACAGGTTGGGCGAGGGCGGGTAAGAGGTCTCGGCCATCACGGGTTTCCGGCTGCGTCCATCGCCCTCCACAGGTCGGCGAGGTGCCGAACGTGAGTCAAGTGCGCTTGAGCGTCTTCGCCTCCATAGAACCAGATATGGAGCGCCCCCTTATCGATCCGCGACCGCAACGGAAAGAGCGGGTCTCGTGTGGCCGGAAGCTGGGACGAGGCCGGGGCGGGATGAAGGCCGAGTTGAGCGCCGATCGCACGGGCGCATTCGGTCGAGTTGGCATACGTTTCTGTGGGCACCTCGGAGACGGTGATCAGGAGCGTCCGCTTGCCTTCGATGGCTTCTCGGGCAAGGGGAAGCCAAGGCAGGATGCTCTCGTCAGCGGCGACCCGGATCGAAGAGCTGCTGTCCAAGCTCCCATAGAGTGAGTCGGCAAGTACGACTCGGCGAATCAGCTTGAGGGAATCAGGCTGCTGCACGAGCTCACGGACGGCGCCATATCCCGCGCTGAAGCTTGAAAGGTCCAACCCGGAAATCTGAACCCTCTGGGGCATCCCTTCTGCGAGCAACGCTCGGCGGCAAGCCTCCAGCCACCGTCCCAGCGCGAGTGGATCGCGGAACGGGCGCTGATAAACCGAAGAGCCCTGGCCGAAGTTCAGGACGAGCAACGGAGTTTGAAGGCCCCGATCGAGGTGCTCCCCGATGGCGAACCACGACACAGTGTGAAAGTGGATCGTCAGGACGAAGCTCTCCTGCGGTGGCACGGAACGGGGCAGGAACAACTCGCCCTTAAGCTCGCCAACCTGCACTTCGAGGGTCTTGCCTGCGTGCGGCTGGGTGGGTGGGGCGATCTCTCGTTTCGGCATCGGCGGCGGGACAGCCTCGCCGGACGAGAGCATCGTTCCAGCTAAAAACACCGGAATCCAAGCGAACATCGGCCCATTGTAGCGCGTCTCCCGTACAATAGCGTCTGAACTCCGCGATCGCGCAGAGGGTACGATTTATTGCACAATCGCGGGGAGAGATTCGATTCTCAACGACAACGGAAACAATGATGTTTCGCAAACTCTATTGGGTCACTGAGCAGGTCGAGGCCGACGGTGCTTCGAAGGTCACCGGGGTCTACACTTCCATTCACGATCTGGTCGAAAAAGGCATTCGCTGGCTGGGCGAAAGGGGCGACGGGCAGCATTTCCGGCTTTCGCTCGTCAAATTGGACAGCGGCAAGGCTCCTTTGGGGGTTTGGACGTCGCCGGAGTTTCCTTCGTTGCTCCACGATCTTCAAGCCTTCGTTCGAACTCATGAGTTCACGAGTGAGGAGTGTCAGGAACTGTTCGATACGCTGATCGCCTTTTGCAGAGCCGAAACGGCGCAGCCCCGATAGCTCACGCCATCGGGGCCGGTAGGGCCGTGGGTCGCCGGGCTAGTTAGGCGCGTTCGTTCCGGAAGTCGACGCCGAGGGCACATCGACCTTGCGCTGCTCTTTCGCCCGATCGAGGGCTCTCTGCCACACGTCTTGGAGGTCCTTCGGAGCGATCTTGATGTTCTGTTCGCTCTCGAACAGCCGGTCCGCGAGCCTCTTGCCCAAATCCGAGGCCTGAGCCCCGCGAGCCTTGGCGAGTTCCCTTCGGATGTATTCCTTGCGAGTCGCGTCGAGCTGCATGGGCCGTGCGGCGGTCTTCTTTTCGACGTAAAACTTGGCGAATCCGCCGTCGCCCTCAATCCAGGCGCTCGAAGATCCTTCCGCTGTTCCTTCGGCGATCTTGCGAACCGATTCGGGCATCTGGTTCACCACCCGAGTGCCGTACCGCCCCGCTGCCTGGCGAGCCTGAGGAGCTTCGCTGTATTGGATGGCGACGGTCGAAAAGCCCTGACCCGACTGAAGTTGCCGCTCTACGTTCTGCTTGGCTTCCTCCGACTTCACGAAGATCCAGAGCATGTCGCAAAGAGCGGGTTCGGTGAACTGCTGCGGGTTTTCGGTGACAAACTGCTCGACCTCTTCCGGCGTTACGGTGACGCCTTGCGTCAGCAGCCTCTCGAGGCAGAGGTCGCTGGTGATCGCCTCTTTGATCCGTTCGAGCGTCAGCCCGCGGGCGGTCAAGGCGGTGAGGTAGTTCGTGTTCAGCGTCTTGCGGAATTCGAGTTCCTTGGTGACGTCCGCCGCGTTGGGGAAGAGCCCCTCGTCCTTGGCGAGTTGGATCATGACCTGGCGGGAAATCAGTTCCTCCAAGGCCTGGAATGCCAACGTGTCTGCCACGTTCGCCTCCTGAACTCCGTTGCTCGTGACGACCCTGACGCGCTCCTTGGTCTTCAAGTACGCGTGAAAGTCCTGCATCGTGATGGGGTCGCCGTTCACTACAGCGAGGTTGCCTCCCTCGTCGCCCTTCGAACAACCCGCAAGTAGAGCGGCCGATACGGCCAGCAGAATCCAAGTCTGATGTCTCAAGTTGTACTCCCTTAAACTGAACTGGGGCATAAGGATACCTGCCGCACCTTCCAGCAGGCGGCAATCCTGCCTCATGCAATACAACAGGGGGAGCGCAAGAATCGTGCCATCGGCCAGCGGCGCGGAAGCGGGCGAAAGAAGAAGGGTCTTCGGCTATGCCACGATATCAAGGCCCTCGTCCGGCTCGACTTCGATGGGGCTTTCGGTCGAATCGACGATTTCTGCTGGCTCGTCGTCGTGAAGCTCGACGGAATCTTCGGGCGCGCTTCGCGAGTTCCGGTTGTAGTTCGGTTTCTCGCGCGACTCAGGAGTCCGCTGGACCTGCCCCGTCAACTGAACTGCGGGCTCGATCCTCTTGATCCGGTCGACATCCCCCACGACGCCTTACGCGGCGACACCGCCCTCCGAGTGCATGAAGTTGCGCAGCCGGTTCATGGCTTGCGTGTGAAGTTGATAAACCCGTGACTCGCTCACGCCGAGTACCTTCCCGATTTCCTTGAACGTAAGACCTTCGAAGTAGTACAGCGCGACGACCAATCGCTCTCGATCTGGGAGCGCGTCGATCCCTTGGCCTAGGATTCTGCGAATCTCGCGTCCTTCGACCTCGTGCCCGGTCGAGGAATTCTCATCGACGATCAGTTCGACGAAGTGAATGTGGTCGTCGCCCTCGCTGGTCGTGAGAATGTCGTCGAGGCTATAAACGTTCGTGCGCCCCATCCGAACGAGGAGCTCGCCGACCTCAGAGACGTCCAAACCGAGGTGTTCCGCGACCTCGCGCTCCGTTGGAGGGTGGCCGAGCTTTGATTCCAGAAGCATTTGAGCCCGATCGACCGCCTTCAGTTTTTCGCGGATCGAGCGGGGAACCCAATCTTCGTCACGCAGCATTTCGAGAATCGCCCCGCGAATCAGCGCGATGGCGTAGGTCTCGAACTTCACGTCGCGAGTCGGGTCGAACTGATCGACGCTCTTGATCAGCCCGATGACGCCCGCACCGACCAAATCCTCTCGATCGAGACCGCCCGGCAAGCTCGTGACGAGCCTACCCGCGGTGATCTTGACCAGGTAGGAGTAGTGATCGATGAGCTGAACCCTGGCTTCGGGCGAACGATAGACCTTGAAGTCGACCCAATTTCTCTGCAACGCTTCCTGTGACAACGACATCGAATAACCTCACTTCTTGGCCGCGCTGGGCGGACCCAACCCTAAGGGTTCCTGCTCGCCGCCCCCGAACCTTCGCGCCCTTCGGCTGAAATGTGTCGGACGCGTACTGTAAAAAACACGTACCATATTTGGGTGGCGACCAGTCCCAGTACAAACACCAGGGCGGCGCGAAGAACGCAGGTCACTGGGTCGACGCGAGCGAGAATCCCTCCCGCAAGAGCCGCAAAGGCAGCTAATCCTCCAATAACCTTCGGCATTCCGCAGACTCCGGTAAGCCCTCAGTGTCTGACTTCCCTGTAAACAATACTGGCTTGCCGCTGAAGAATGCTTAGGGGAAATTCTGCGTTTTTTGTGAGGTTTTGCAACCGCCGACCCTAAAGAGGAATGCGAAGACCGTCATACGCGAGGCGGATTTGGGGCGGGAGCTCCTTCTCCACCCGAGCGTGATCGTAATCGTGGCTCAAGTGGGTGAAATACGTCATCTTTGCCCCGAGGGAAAGGGCCTCCTCGACGGCCTGGTCGAAGTGGAAATGGTTGGGATGCGGCCTGTACCGAACCGCGTCCATGATCAGAACATCCAAGCCCGTCAGGCTCTCCCTGGCCTGAGAGGGGATTCGGTTGACGTCGGTGAGGTAAGCGAGCCCGCCGACCCGAATGCCCACCACGGGCCAGGAGCCATGATCCACCAAGAACGTCTCGATTTCGAGGGAAGCGAGCCGGAGGTTCGGCGGCACATCGCGCAGATCGAACCTGGGGACCTCGATCCCGTCGGCGTGTTCCGCAAAGGCGTAGCAAAAGACCCTGCGGATGTCGTCCTGATAGGCGGGGAGGGTGTAGATGGGCATCGGCCTGCGCTGCGTAATGCAGAACGAGCGGAGGTCGTCCATGCCCATGATGTGGTCCGCGTGGGTGTGAGTGACAATCACGGCCTCGATGTCGAACACCCGCTCCCGAAGGAGCTGGAGCCTCATCTCCGGCGAGCAGTCCACCAGAACGTTGCCGCTCGGCCCGGAGAGCAAGAGGCTCGGCCGAGTCCTATGGTTCCTGGGGTCGGCGAGAAAGGAGTCGGAGTAGCGAACCCCGAGCATGGGAACGCCGTTACTCGTGCCCGAACCCAGTACGATCGCTTCTGCCATCAGGCTTCGTCAGCAAGCTGAAGCACGTGCAACGCCACGATCACGCTCGGAACTTCGGACAGTTGTGACACTCTTTCGATGCACCTCGCGAAGTTGCGCTCGGAAAACTCGTCGGTGGACTCTTGCTTGCGGCGAATATCGGCCAGAAGCTGGACGGAGTTGTGATAGAACCGAGCTCGGTTTTGAGGCAGAGACTTGTTGGCGATGGCGGCGAACGACCGGCCCAGTTGCTCGTAAATCGAGTCCCAAGAGGTTCGGGCTTCGAGTTCCGATCTCGCTTTTTGCAGGGCCTGCTCATGGAGGCGCTTGGCCTCCGCGTCGCGCCGCTTGACCGTCTCCCAGTCTTCGGCCTCGGTCCCGCTGATGACGCGAACGTTCAGTTGCCTGCCCGCGATTCGAGTCAGCACCTGCTCCATGAGCCGGTGAGTCGCAGCGAGCTTCAGGTGGCCGGCAAGCTCGCTGGACCGAGGATCGACGCCGAGGACGAACACGTCGTCTTCCATGGCCACGGGCTGCGCGGCATTGAGCGCCGTCCACACGCCGACCCCCGTGACGGCCTGCTTGATCTGAGGAAGGGCCTCGCTCCAAACCTCCGCGATGTCTGGCATATAGGACGATTATAGATTCCCACCGGCCTAACTTTCCTACCGAGGGGGTTCAGTCGCCCGAAACGACCGCATAAGGGTGGCTCGGATAGGAAAGGGCGAGCGCGACCACGTAATGCGGCACCTCCAGCAGCAGAACCCGGAAGTCGATGCTGGGGGCGAACGCTTGCACGATCAGCCGATTCGAACCCGCGTAGGCCTTGAGGGCGATTTCGGAGAGGTTGAGCGGACGAGGGCTCGCCTTGGCGCAAGCTTCCTTGGCGACCCACACTTCGAGTGAATTGAGCGGGCCGAACCGGTCGTCGTCCGTTCGAATGCGCTCCAGGACCTTGCGGCTCACCGTCCGAAGCTCGGGCTCGATGTCCACCCCGATCCCCGCCAGCCTGGGGGCGTCGCCACGTGAAACGCGGATCGCCGTCGCGACCCCCTTCCCTGGGCAATGAGCCAAGCTCACCATCACAGCCTCGGCCCACGCCTGCGTCTCGTTCTTCAGGTAAGGAGCGAGTACGTGAGTCAGGGCGATCCGGCTGGCCGCCCAAAGCCGCCGCCCCCGCTCGGTACGCGTCTTTGGGGCGTGGAAGAGCCGGTCCGCGATTTCGGGTTTCGCGATCAGGAAGCCAGGGGATCTTGCCAAACGATGGCGCGTCCTCGCAACCGCCTTGAGCGTTCTGCCATACGTTGCCAGCGACTGCGCTTCAGGCGGCTCGTCGACGAAATGAATCCTGACCTCCCGCCCTGCGAACTGGGAGACTAGGTCTTGGTAGCCTGCGTTGAGCTTGGGGTCCATCGAACGAGTCCCGTTGCCATCCAATAGGACGTATCGGCCTGCCGAATGAGATGGCCTAAGGCAGAAGCGGTAAGATTTCGTAGCCAATGGAATCCAGGAAACTTCGGATCTACGATACGCTTACCCGGTCCTTGAAGGCGATCGAGCCCCTAGAACCTCGACACCTGCGCTTCTATTGTTGCGGTCCAACAGTCTACAACTATGCCCATATCGGCAACTTCCGTACGTTCCTCTCGGCCGACTTGGTGGTCAGGACCGCCGAGGCCCTCGGATGGCGCGTTTCGTACGTAAGCAACATCACGGACGTGGGCCACTTGACCGAGGACGACGTGGCGGACGCGGGCGGTGAAGACCGCATGGAGAAGGCGCTGCGTTCTAAAGAGGGCGAGCGGTTTGTCAATGTTTGGGACCTCGCTTCTCACTATATCGACGCGCTGAAGAGAGACTGGCGCAGCCTCAACCTGCGGGAACCTATGGTTCGCCCGAGAGCGACAGAGCACCTCCGCGAGCAGATCCTCGGCGTCCAGAGCCTCATTGAAAAGGGCCACGCGTATGTTACGGATAGTGGCGTGTACTTCAACGTATCGAGCTTTCGAGATTACGGGAGACTGAGCGGCAACCGCGATCAAGACTCCTTGATGCGAGCCGTTCGAGAAGTGGTTCAGGACGACAACAAGAGGCATCCCGCTGACTTTGCTTTGTGGAAGCACGACGAGAAGCACCTTATGCAATTCTACAGCCCTTGGGGCTGGGGATTCCCCGGGTGGCACATCGAGTGCTCCGTGATGGCCATGAAGTACCTCGGCGAAACCATCGACCTTCATGCCGGCGGCGAGGACTTGGTGTTCCCGCACCATGAATGCGAGATCGCGCAGTCCGAAGCGCTGACCGGCAAGCCGTTCTCTCGGCAATGGATGCACACCCGGTTCCTGCAGGTGGACGGCGAGCGAATGTCCAAGAGCAAGGGGAATTTTTATACGGTTCACGACCTCATCGAAGGCAAAGGGGTCAGTCCGCTCGCTTTGCGATACGCGCTCATCAGCGTTCCCTATTCCAAGCCGCTCAACTTCACGATGCAGACGCTTCGGGACGCCGAGCAAGCGGTCGAGAGACTTCGGCTCTGCGACGAGGTTTCTTCGGAGGCCGGAGCGAGCGGTGGGGACGGCGAGGACGCCGTAGGGAAGTCATTGAAGTCGCTGTATGAGGAGGCGCTCGACGCGATGTGCGACGATCTGAACACCTCCGTCGCGCTCGCCAAGGTGTATGAAGGCAGCCGCGTGATTCTGCGGGAGCAGTCGGGGATGAGCAAAGCGAGCGGGCGAAGCGGCCAGGAGTTTCTTCAAGACGTGCAAGGGTTGCTGGGGATCGTCCGACCCGAATACGAGACCTGCGCGGGGAGTTCGGCTGACAACGGGGCTGACCTCGACGTGGACAGAATCGAAGAGAGAATCCGCCGGCGGGCGGAAGCCAAGGAGCGAGGGGATTACGCGGCGGCCGATGCGATTCGCGACGAGCTTGTGGCCGAGGGAATCGAACTCCGCGACTCGCCGGAAGGCACGAAGTGGAAGAGGAAGTCGCCGCTCGAAGCGTAGCGGCAGAGGAGCATGGCAGTTGAGTGAACGACCGATTCGATTGGCGCTCGCAGGCGCAGCCGGAAGAATGGGCGCGGAGGTCGTTGCGGCGGTCCAGCACGAGCGGGATATCGAACTGGTCGTCGTGGCGGATCGCAGCCACGGCGGAGAGAGCCTGCGAAAGGTCTTGGGAACCCAGTTCCCCGACCTGAAGATCGACGAGCGATTGGGTGCCGCTCTCGACCGTGAGAAGCCCGACGTGCTGGTCGACTTCACTCACCCGGCAGCGGCCCCCGAGCACGCGCTTTCGGCCCTGACGCGAGGGATCGCCGTCGTCATCGGCACCTCGGGCGTTTCCGGCGACGACCTGAAGGAGATCGCGATTGCAGCGGACCGGAGCGGAAAGGCCGCTTTAGTCGTGCCCAATTTCGCCATCGGGGCGGTCCTGATGATGCGATTCTGTGAGTTGGCGGCCCGTTGGATGCCCAACTGCGAGATTGTCGAGATGCACCACGACGCCAAGGCGGACGCGCCGAGCGGCACCGCGCATTTGACCGCCGAGCGCATCGGGCGGGCCCGCTCCACTCCGCCGAAGCCCATTCGTACCGAGGTCTTCCGGGTCGAGGGCGTCCGCGGCGGAGTTCACGAAGGGGTCCCCATCCACTCGGTGCGGCTTCCCGGCCTGGTGGCTCACCAGCAGGTCATTTTCGGCGCTAGGGGAGAGACGTTGATTCTTCGCCACGACTCGCTGGACAGAAGCTCGTTCATGGAGGGGGTCCGGCTCGCCATCCGCAGGGTCGGCGAAATGAAGGGCCTTGTCGTGGGTCTCGACAGCCTGCTGTTCGAGGATTGACCGCCTGCGAGGCCTTCAGAAGGGACGGACCGCCAAGGCGACCATTGCCCGGATTCCGTACGGTATCGCGTCGTCGTTGAAGTCGAACTGGGGCGTGTGAACGCTCGCGTAGCCGTCTTCTCCCGGCGGAATGAGGCCGAGCTGAAAGAAGCAAGCCGGGCATTCCGTGCCGTAGAAGCTGAAATCCTCGCCGCCCATGGTCTGCTCTCCCTGATCGCTAACGCTGTCCCTTCCCAACTCCTCGCCCACGACTTCCATGAATCGGCCGACGGCTTTCACGTGATTCGAAGTTACGGGGTAGCCCTCGACCCAATCGATCGAGGCTGTCATGCCGAAGGCCTGGGCGACGCCCTCGCACACTTCGCGGAAGCGTTGCGCGATCGTCGCGCGGGTCTCGGGCAAGAGCGTTCTCACCGTCCCTCGAATTCGCGCGAACTCCGGGATGATGTTGACCGCCGAACCTCCCTCGATCTGACCCACGGTCACCACCAGAGAGTCCAAGGGGTCGGCGTTGCGAGAGGCCAGCGATTGGAGCGCGGTCACGAGGTAAGCCGCGGCGGCGATCGGATCGCGGGTCGTATGGGGCGCGGCGGCGTGACCCCCTCTTCCTTCGAGAACGACTTCAAACGTGTTGGTGGCCGCCATCATGGGGCCGACGCGAGTCGCGAGCTTGCCGAGGGGCAGCGTGGTCCAGCCATGCAGCCCGAAGATCATGTCGGCTGGCTTGCCGAGGACCTTGCCCGACAGGACGCCGTCTTGGACCATCTTTTGGCCCCCGGCCCCGCCCTCTTCCGCAGGCTGGAACAGAAGGAGAACATTGTTGGGTCGGCGGGTCGAATGAGCCAGCGTCCTCGCTGCGCCGAGAAGGATGCTGGTGTGGCCATCGTGTCCGCAGGCGTGCATCACTCCTTCATGCTGGCTCGCGTAAGGCTTGCCGGTAGCTTCGTGAATCGGAAGAGCGTCCATGTCGGCGCGAAGGGCGATGGTGGGCGCTGATGCGGGGTTATCTGTTGCCGGGAGCCACCCCAAGACACCGGTCCCGCCCGCCAGTCCGGCCACGGACTCGACTCCAGCCGCGGCAAGCTCACGCTCAACGACCGCTGAGGTTCGCCGCTCCTGGTAGGCGAGTTCGGGGTGGGCATGGAGATCGTGACGAAGGTCCAGCACCGCGCGGATCAAGGGTTCGGTGGGCTCGATGACGGCGGACATGGTGAGACTTTACCTAAGGCGGGTAAAAGGAGCCGAGTTGACCACCCTCGATGAGCTTTGGAACTCGACCTCGCCCAGCGCCAAGACCTTCAGTGACGCCGCCGCTACGCTGGACGAACCCGTCCGTGCCTACTTCGCTCGAACGTTCTCACCCGGAGCCGTCCTCCCCCGCGCGGCCCGGCTCAGAATGCACGGCGAGATCAAGCTGAACCGCTGGCTCCCGTTCGAAGCCGAACAGGTCATCCACCTCGACCGAGGGATGGTGTGGAAGGCCAAGGTCCGGATGGGAAGGATGCGAATCTCCGGTTGGGACCGCGTGATCGGGGGCCGCGGCGACATGGTTTGGAAGCTGTTTGGCCTAGTCCCGATGCTGAAGTCTTCGGGTCCGAACGTCGACCGCTCCGCGATCGGCCGCTATCACGCCGAGAGCATTTGGCTTCCCTCTCGCCTCTTGGAGCGAGCCGAGTGGCTCAGATCCTCCCAGCAAGGGAGCCTCGAAGTGAGCCTGAGCGATTGGGGTCAGGCCACAACCCTCCGGCTCACGACGAACCAAACGGGCGACTTGGTCTCCGTCGCCTCCAACCGGTGGGGGAATCCGCAGGGAAAGGAATATGCCGAGCATCCGTTTGGCGCATGGATCGAGGAGTCGCGCGCTTTCGAAGGAATCACGATCCCCACGAAGGTGAGGGTCGGCTGGTTCTTTGGTTCCCCTCAGTTCGAAACCGACGGCGAGTTCTTCCGCGCAGAGGTTACTTCCGCGATCTTCAAGTGATTCCCCCTGAGTCCCGGCCCCCGTTTTCCCGATATGGAAATGGGGACCGGTGCTGGACCCACGGGGGAAGATGCGCAAGCTCAAGATTAGCTCGATTGTGTGCTGCCTTTCGCTTGTCTCGGCGGGAGTCGCGAGGGATTCGGCTCCGGAGTGGAGCCGAGTGGCGTCGGACGTTGCTTCGTACTTGGCTTTGGCGGTTCAAAACCTGGAGTCGGGGCAATGGCAGCGAGCCAATGCCTATTGTGAGTCCATTTTGCTCGGCGACGAGATCACGTACTGCGTGATCGTTCGCAGCGACCAGCCCCAAGCTGCAAGTCGGGCGATCGAGGCGACCCAGATGGGTCTCGCCGTCTGGGAGCAGGCGCTTCGGCGCGAGGTTCGGTTTGTGCGTACGGAAGACCTTCGCACGGCGGATATCGCGCTCATTTTCCAGCCGAGGGTCCTTTCGGGAGGGCGGCAGATCGCGGGCAAGATTCGCTGGCAGCGTCGCGTCGTCGAGCGAAACGGCGGGTACTCGCCGACGTTCACGGCGGACGCCCACTTGAGCCTTATGGACCCCAACTCCAGGGCACTCAGTTCACGAGCGCTTGCCCACTCCATCGCTCATGAAGTCGGACACGCGCTCGGACTGGAAGAGAGCAACTCCGCCCAAGGAGTGATGGGCCCGATCTCTCCTCAAGGGACGGGTTTGTTTGTGAGCGCGGACGACCTCCGAGTCTTGCTGGAGTTGAGGCAGCGCGCGGCCGAGATTCAGCAGCAAAGCCTTTGGTCCGGATTCGAGCCGTTCGGCGGGTATAAACCCGCAAGTGAAGCTCTCTGATGCGCTGGCCCAGCCCGTAGTCTGCGGTGACGGCGCGTACGGCACATTGTTGGCGGCTCGCGGATTCCCCAAGCAGCCTTACGACCTCGCCAACCTCGAAGCGCCCGAACTCGTTGCCGACCTGCACCGCCTTTACTTCGAAGCCGGCGCGGTGTTGATCGAAACCAATACGTTCACCGCCAATCGATTCCGCTTCGTCGATCTGCGCGACGACCTTTACGAGATCAACCGGGCAGGCGCGCGGATTGCGAAAGCGGCTTGCGGCGATGGCGCGGTGATCCTCGGCGCGATCGGACCTGCGGGCAAGCCCATGTACCCCCTGGGCAGCATTTCGTCAAGCGAAGTGATCGAATCCGCCCGTGAGCAGGCGCGAGCCCTCGAAGAGGGCGGGGTCGATGCGTTCCTGCTTGAGTCGTTTCTCGATCTCGATGAACTGGAGCGTGTCGTCGAGGGGGTGCGCCAGGCATCGAATCTCCCCATCATCGCCAGCAAGGCGTTTATCGAAGACGGCGAGGCGATCTCGGGCGGATTGCCCTACCAGTGTGCTAAGAGGATGGCGGCGATGGACGTGGCCGCCGTCGGGGCGAACTGCGTCGTTGGACCCCAAAGGATGCTGGACCTGGTGCGCATGATGACCGAAGCCACGTCGAAGCCCGTCCTGGCCTATCCGACCCCCGGAATGCCCACGCTCATCAAGGGCCGCGTCGCGTACGACACCGACCCAACTTACTTCGCAAAGGCCTGTCGCCGCCTCGCCGAAGAAGGCGCGACGCTGATTGGAGGTTGTTGCGGGACGACTCCGGATCACATCCGGGCGCTTTCTCAAGAACTCGGCCGGAGCCCGGTCCAGAGGGCGAAGCGAGCTTCCGTCGCTACTAGGGACTATGAGACCAAGCCGCTCGAGTCCACGCCGCGTACCGAGTTCGGCGAGCGGATCGCGCGTGGGGAATCGACCTACAGCGTCGAACTCGACGTTCCTCGTGGGCTCAAGCTCGATCGCTTGATGGCGGACGTCGAAGCCGTTCGGGCGGCGGGCGCGCACACGATCAACATTTCCGACGGCGCGAGGGCGCGACTCCGAATGAACCCAACGGCAGTCTGCCACCTCATTCAATCCACGACGGGCGCGGAGACCACGATGCACTTTTCCTGCCGCGACAGGAACCTCCTGGCGATCCAAGCCGACCTCCTGGGTTGCCACGCGCTCGGAGTGCGAAATGTCCTCGCCATTACCGGCGACCCGGCCAACATCGGGGACTACCCTAGCGCGACCAGTGTGTTCGACGTCGACGCCGTGGGGTTGGTGCGAATCCTCGGAAGGCTGAACGAGGGGATCGACCTTGCCGGATACGGGATCGGCAGGAAGTGCGGTTTCACGATCTGCGTGGCGTTCAATCCCGGCTCACCTCGCCCCGAAGTCGAACTCGTCCGACTCCAACAGAAGGCTGACGCCGGGGCCCATGCGGTGTACACGCAACCCGTTTTCGACGAGAGCTTGGTCGAGATCGCCCTCGAATCCTGCAAGAAAGTGGGGCTACCCTGCCTGATCGGGGTGATGCCGCTACGCAACGCCCGGCACGCGGAGTTCATGCACAACGAAGTGCCGGGCATTCTCGTCCCGGAGAGACTCAGGGCGGCCTTGGCAGACGCGCCCGACGACGAGGCCGCGCTGGATTTGGGGATCGGCCAGGCCCTTCGGCTGGCCCGCTTGGCGAAGTCGGGCGGCGCTGGGGTCTACTTGATGCCGCCGGCGAATCGAATCACTGCGGCGGTGAAGGTACTCGAGGGGATTCGATAGGTCGAGATCGCCAGGTTGCGATTCGATAAAGAACCATGAACTGGAAAGGATGGCTCGCAGCGGGCGTGGGGGCAAGCGCAGGATTGCTGGTGTACGGCGCGCTCGTCGAGGCCAACCGGCTGGTCCTTGAGCGGCGAAGGCTGAAGCTCCGTGGATGGCCGGAGCGGCTTTCCGGCACGCGCATCGCTGTGCTCGCCGATCTTCACGTTCGGGACTCCTACTCTGAAGAACTGGCCGCGCACGCCGTCGCCATGGCCCTCGACGAGTCTCCCGACTTCGTCGTTCTCGCGGGTGACCTTGTGGGCTACTGGAAACCCGAAAGCGTGGAGCGGATCGGCCGGGTCTTGGAGCCGCTGGTCTTGATGGAAGGCCGGGCGCTGGCCGTTCCGGGCAATCGTGAGTACTGGGACGGCGACCCCGACTTGCTCGAACCGATCCTCGACCAACTCAACATCCGGTTCCTTCGGAACGAGGCATGGCACAACGCCGGAATCACCTGGGTAGGAATCGATTCGGCCAACGTCGGAATGGCGGACCCGTTCCAAGCGATGGCGGCGGCGCACCTTATGGGTCACGAACCGATCGTGGTTGTGTGGCACGAGCCTGACCTGGTCGACTGGCTTCCGAGCGGGGGGGCGCTTCAGATCAGCGGGCACACGCACGGGGGCCAATTCCGAACGCCCTGGGGATGGCCGCCTATGACCACGCGGAATGGCAAGAAGTATCTCGAAGGGTTCTTCCCCGAAGCGCCGACCCCGCTTTATGTCAGCCGCGGCGTGGGGGTTACCGGCCCTCCGTCTCGGCTGTTCTGCCCGCCCGAAGTGAGTCTCCTCATTGTAGAGCCCGGCGATCCGAGCGAGTGACGCCTCAGCGTGCGGGCTACCGATTCGCAGCCATGAGGGTAGGGGGATGCGAGTGGGCCCCTCCGCAACGGGCGCCTTCGAGGAAGCGTCCATAATCAAGCAGGCGCCCCTGTAGCTCAGCGGATAGAGCAACTGCCTTCTAAGCAGTGGGTCGTGGGTTCGAGTCCCGCCGGGGGCGCCAACTCCCTAGGGAAGAACGTGGGGATAGAGGCCGGCCACGATCGAGCACGTGGGCCTCTCGCCGATCGCTCCGACCGTGTACACGCCCCCTGACGGGCAGTCTGGCTCGGTGCTGAGCTTGATGTAAATGGGCCAGATGTCCGCCATCGCGCAAGCGGCGCCTTCGGGGAGGTTGTTCTCCATTGCGTGCTGCTCCTTCGCGCTCTCGATCTGCCTCAGGTTGGAGACGCACGCGCGCGCCTGCGACCGCTCCCTGGCTCGAATCCATTGGGGTACGGCGATCGACAGGATGATCCCGATAATCAGGACCACGATCATGATCTCGACGAGGGTAAAGCCTCTCTTGCGCATAAAGAGTTGTGTGCCAGGCACTCTCCCTGTCTAATGATCGGCTCTTTCGCGCCGCAATAGAGGCCGAGGAGGGCCCGAGCGCCCCACTTTCGGCAATTCCTGTGAAATCACCGGCTTTTCGCGGACTTACCCCTCGATTTCTTTCTGCAAGCGCTCGACGAATTCGTCCACTTTCATGGGTCCCAAGTCGCCCGCCTCGCGGCTTCGCACGCCGACCGTTCCCGCTTCGATATCGCGGTCGCCGAGGATGAGCATGTAGGGGATCTTCTGAAGCTGATTCTCCCGAATCTTCTTGCCCAGCGTCTCGCGCCGATCGTCGACCTGAACGCGCATCCGCAAGCCTTCGCTAGGCCGCGCATCGTAGCCTCTGAGACGGGTTGCGAGCGCTTGCGCGGCTTCGATATGGCGGTCGGCAATCGGCAAGATCGCGATCTGCACAGGCGCCATCCAGAGTGGGAACGCGCCCGCGTAATGCTCGGTCAAGAATCCGATCATCCGCTCGAGCGACCCAAAAGGCGCGCGGTGAATCATGATCGGGCGGTGGGGCTTGCCGTCTTCTGCGATGTACTCGAGCTCGAATCGTTCGGGCAGAGAGTAATCGACCTGGACCGTGCCCATCTGCCACTCGCGCCCGAGCGCGTCTTTCACGATGATGTCGAGCTTGGGGCCGTAGAACGCCGCGTCGCCCACCGAAGTGAAATAGTCGATCCCCATTTCGTCGCAGGCGGTCGCAATTGCCGCTTCGGCCTGTCGCCAATCGTCCGGGTGGCCGACGTACTTGTCGGAGTTCGGGTCTCGCGTTCCCAGCCGGAACGTGAGGTCTTCCAGCCCCAGTTTCTTGCGGGTCACCTGAATTAGGTCGACCACTCCCTTGAACTCCTCCAGAAGCTGGTCTTCCCGAACGAAGAGGTGGGCGTCGTCCTGCGTGAACCCTCGTACTCGCAACATCCCCGCAAGTTCGCCGCTCTGTTCGTAGCGATACACCGTCCCGAACTCCGCGAGCCGGACGGGGAGGTCGCGATAGCTTCGGAGTTGGGACCGGTAGATCTCAATATGGAACGGGCAGTTCATGGGCTTGAGGATGAAGGTCTCCTTCTCCTCGTCTTCCATGAACGGGAACATCTTCTCCTTGAACGTGATGATGTGGCCCGATTTTTCGTACAGCTTGATCGACCCAATGTTAGGCGTAACGACGCCTTCGTAGCCTCGCCGGAGCTGTTCCTCCCGCATGAAGTCGTGCAGGACCTCCCGAAGGACCGCGCCCTTGGGAAGCCACAAGGGCAAGCCCGGACCCACCAAAGGCGAGAACTGGAACAAGCCCAACTCGCGGCCCAGCACCCGGTGGTCGCGCTTTTTTGCCTCTTCGAGGTTGTGCAAGTACAGTTCGAGTTCTTCGTGGCTCTCAAACGCCGTCCCGTAAAGCCGAGTCAGCATCTTGCTATTCACGTCGCCGCGCCAATAAGCTCCCGCAATGCTCATCAGCTTGAAGTGGCGGATTTCCGACGTGTTCCCCACGTGCGGACCTCGGCATAGGTCGATGAACCTGCGAACTACGCCGTTGTGGCTGGCTTGCTGATCGAAGAAGCTGACCTCTTCGCCTTCGGGGATCGCTTCGAGAAGCTGCAGCTTGTACTCGGCCACATCCTCGCCTTGGCCGAGCGTGCATTCCTTGAGGATGATCTCCTCGGCCTCGGCCTTGTTGCTGGCGACCTTGCGCACGATCGCCTGGTTCAGAGCGGCCAGCTCCTTCATGCGCTCTTCGATCTTCGGAAGGTCGTCTTCCTTGAGGGCGACCGGCGAATCTACATCGTAATAGAAACCGTTCTCGATGGGGGGGCCGATCGCAAGCTTGATTCCTGGAACCAACTCCGTGAGGGCCTGGGCCATGAGGTGGGCGGCGGAATGGCGGAGTCGATAGAGATAGGATTCTTCGTAAGATGTGTTCATAGCAGGACCCTCCCCGACCAAGGGAACGAATTGTCGTTTGAGATTATAGCTTGCACGGCAAGGGGCCAGAGGGTCCTTCACGGGCTGTACTGGGTTCGTTCCTGCGGGGACCTGTGCATTCTTGCCGGTTTGTTGTTGCAAAGAACCAATACTATCGTACAATGAAATGTGGCTGGGGTGAACGCCTCAACCGACTGGCTTTGGCCCCTTTTCGGGGCCGGCAAAGGAGACGACAAAATGAATGCGAACTGCATACAGGGTTTCCGCGCCTTTGCGGGCGTTGCTTCCCTTGCACTCCTCTTCCCGATTGGGGCGGCGCAAACCGTCGAAGCAGGTACCGACCTCTGGGCCACGGCGAGCCCCGTGACCCTCGACATCGGCGGCATCGGACCCGTGGACTTCTGTGGCGCTCCGCCCGTGGACCCAACGCTTTGGGGACTTCCTCCCGGAACCGACACCGGCAACGCGGATACGGTCGTGCAGCGGCTCTCCGACGGCGACCTCTCCGGAGGCCCGGCAACGATTCCGATCGAGATCGTCGCGCTCTCGCTCACGAGCTGCGCCCCGATCACGGTGGACTTCGGCGGCGGACCCACCCTTTGGGACGTCCGTGTGGGCCTCTCGCAATTGGGTCCCTCGCAGGGCGCGATCATCGTTCAGGGAGGCCTGAGCGGAGGCACCTTTGACTCGACGTTCGTCGTTCGACCCATCTTCACGTTCACGGAGGTCGGAAATCCCCTCATGAACCACGTGATCGACGGCCAGCAACTTGTTTTCTGGGCCGACGACGCCCCTTGGTCTCCGATTCCGCCCGCGGGCGCGCAGCTAATTCAGGGTCCCTTTGGCGATCCCAGATTCAACTGTCACGTGGGCGCCCCTCCGGGAACGATGGACTTCTTCTTCCCGACCCCCGTCCTGTTCGGGGGCAATGGCAACTGGACCGTCAGCAATGCCGTGCCTGAGCCGGCCGCTTGCTTGGTGCTCGTGACGGGACTGGTGGGTTTACTGCGAAAGCGAAGAAGCTAGCGGGGAGGCTGCGTCGGTGGGAGCGGGGTCCTAAGGCCCCAAGCTGCGTGCGATCTCGACGAGGTCGCACCAGTTGGACCGTAGGTCGTCGAACAGGGGGGTATTGGCTCGCGCGATTTGACCCAGCTCGGGGTCGATTTGGGCAAGCAGAATGTGGTCTTCTTGGATAGGACTCTCGGCCACGACGTTTCCCAAAGGATCGACGATCAGGCTCCCGCCGACGAACCCCTTTCCTCCCTCAAAACCCGAAAGCTGGCAATTGATCGACCACACGCCATGCTCCTCCGAGAGCGCCCGCAACATCCGCCGGTACCGGTCGAGATTCCCGATGCGCTCACCTGAAAAGTCCCTTGCCGGCGACGCGCTCGGGACTACCATCAGGGTCGCTCCCGACATCGCCAGCAGCGCGCCGAGCAGCGAATGCCACACGTCCTCGCAAATGAGGATTCCGACTCCGCCGAACCGGGTCTCCACCTTGCCCAGCGCCGTACCCTTGCCCACGAACCGTTGTTCGTCGAACACGCCGTAGGTCGGCAAAAAGAACTTTCGGTAGACGTGAGAGGTTCGGGCGTGGGACGGCCTGAACTCCAGGTAAGCGGCGCTGTTGAAGCTCGTCCCCTCGCTCTGTTCATAGAAACCCACGACGCAATCGACGTGTCGGTTCAAACGTCCGGCGAGTCGCCTGGTGAGCTCAGCTTCGAGTTTCTCGGCGCTGAGAGACACTTCGGCGACCCCACCCTCGACGAAGTACCCGGAGGTACAGGTTTCGGGGAAGACCACCAGGTCCGCCCCCTCGCCCGAACTTTGAAGCAGCAGGTCCGCGATTCGGTCCAAGTTCTCGGGGACTTTGGCCTTTTGAGGGGCGAACTGAGCGCAAGCGACCGTAAAGGCCATGAAGCGAAGTGTACCGCCGTCCCTACTCGGGGCTGATCTCGCGAACTCGAACTCCGGGCGTCCTTGAATTATCCCACGGCGTCAAGTACGCAAGTCGCTCGGCGACGCTTTGGGACCTGGACTTGGGATGAGCCACGACGCAAAGCCGCTCCTTAGCCCTCGTCATGGCGACGTATACGATGCGCCACTCTTCGGCCATTTCTCGCTCCTTGCGACACTCTGAGTTCCAATCGTGAAACGCCGACACGCCGGCCTCGAACCTGCAAGTCAGGATCGCCTTGGTCTTCTCGACTTCGACCTCCTTTTTCCGCCCCGACATCGGGCCATGGGTATCTGGCAGGACGACGATGGGGAACTCGAGCCCCTTCGACTTGTGGATCGTCATGAGCGTGACGGCGCCTTCGTCGAAGTCGGTTGCGGGCGCGTCTCCTTCCTTGTGCCGAAGTTCGCGAATCTCGCGGATCCAGTCCACGAAGTCGAACGGGTCGAGGTGGGGGCGTTCCGCGGCCATCCTCAGGAGCTTCTTGACGTTCGCAAGTACCTGGCCCGCCCTCGGCTTGCGGGCTACATTGGGGAGGTACGGCGAGGCAGCGAGCAGCTCCGCAAGGGCTTGGAACGCCAAGAGCCGATGGACCCTCGCCTGGAGGGGAACGAACCATCCGAGGAACCTCGCGATCTTCTCCTTGTCGGATTCCACCGCGGGCTCGAACGAGGAGAGCGCCTCGAACACGTGACCGTTTTGCGCGAGGAGCGCGATGGAGTCGACCGAGACCCCGGCGAACGGCCCACGCAAAGTCGAAAGCAGCGCGACGTCTTCCTCCGGGCGATACAGGCTGAGCAACGCGTTGGCGATGTCGCGGACCTCCAATCGAACGAAGAACTTCTCCGTTCCCCCGGCGATCTGCGCGGGCACCCCTCGCTGAGTGAGCCGGGGCAGAAGCTCCTGCGCGAATCGGCTCGCTCGGACCAGCACGGCGATGTCGCCCGGCCGACCCGTTTCAGCGACGAGGTCGGCGATCCACCGGGCGACCTGCTCAGAGTCTCGGCGCTGCAGAGGCCAAATCTCCACTCCCTCGAACGGCGCGGGTCCGGAGGGCGAATCGCGCATCGGCAGGTAGCTGGTTCCCCAAAGAGCCGAGAACGTCGCGTCGATGTAGGCCAAAACCCCTTCGACCGACCGATGATTCTTCGAGAGGTCGACGGTTTCGGTGGTTTCGACCCGCGAATGAAACAAGCGAACGTCCGACTGGCGAAAACCGTAGATCGACTGCTGCGCGTCCCCTACGAGCATCTCATCGCCGATCCCAAGCGTCTCGATCAGCCGATGCTGCATCGGGCTGAGGTCTTGAGCTTCGTCGACCAGCAAGACCCGGTACTGGTTTCGGAGCCTCTCCCTAACGAAGGGCGAGGTGGCGAGCAGGGCGACTGTTCTTCCTTCGAGAGAACTGAAGTCGAGGGCTTTCGCAGCGGCGAGCTTGCCTTCGAAACTCTCCCAAGAGGCGCAAGCGATCTCGACAAGGCCGCAACTGTCGGCCGCGGTCTCTCGCTCGGTCGCCTCGGAAGCTTGCGCGCCGTCGGCGTCCGTAAGTCCCTTGGGAACTCGTCTTCGGAGCTGCTTGAGCGCCCGAAAAAGCCGGGTTCCGAACGGAAGCGAAGGCTCCTGGGCGTTCAGTTCCTCGACGAGGGATTCGTCCATGGTCTCAACCCATTTCTCTTGCCAGTGGCGCAGCGCACTCTCGGGGCTGGCATAGATCTCGGCCCAGAACTGCCGGGGCAAACCCGAATCCCGCAGCGCCGAAGTCGCCGTTCGAACGGCCTCCTTCAGCACCCCGCTGGGGTCGCTGATTTCGAACTTCCTGCGCCCCGCCAGCTTCTTGATAAGGGTGTCCGCGGGCGAGTTCTCTCTGGCCGAGGCAATCGCTTCTGCGAGGCACTGCTCTTTAATGCGGGCGGACTCCGCCTCGTCGAGCACCACGAAATCGGTATCGACTCCGGCTTCGATCGCGCACTCGCGCAGTACCCTCTCGCAGAAGCCGTGGACCGTCTGAATCGGCCCCGTTTCCGCCACCTGAGCCTCAAGCGGCAGTCCAGCTTCGATCAACGTCTTGACGATTCGGCGCTTCATCTCCGCCGCCGCCTTCCGAGTGAACGTGATCGTCAGAATCTGGTCCGGCCGAAGCCCGACTTCGACAACGTAGCGCAGGTAGCGGGCCACCAAGACACGGGTCTTGCCCGCTCCAGCGGCCGCGCGAACCGTGAACCTATTCGACTGCATCTCGACAGCCGACTGCTGCTCGGGGGTCAGGTTAGGAAGCAACTCGCGTACCCCCATCGTCTGGATCGTCCAGGAACTCTGCGGACGACCGGCAAAGCTCACCCCACCTGCAGAACTTGCACGCCTTCCCCGGCGCGGGAACGATGTCCGCCTCGCGCATTCTCCGCGCCGAGAAGCGAATAAAGTCCTTGGCGGGGGGAAGGAACTCGGCGAGCGTGCCCAGATCGACAACGCGGAGCCCGTTCGCTTGATCGGCGCGAAGGTTCTGATCGGAAAGGCGCGGGCAAACGAACAGCGTCCGATCGCCACCGATCGACATCGCCTCAAGAGCCACGAAGCTCGATCCCTCGCTGAGCGACCATAGGTAAGCCGCAAGCTCCAGCCGCTCCGGCTCCTCCATCTTCTCAACGTCCGTGGAGAGGACAAGTGAACTTCTTGCGCTATGCAGAATGCCGACCGCGTATCGGCCCATCCGGGCGTATCCGGTCAGGCCGCCGCGAAGCGTCACGCCGCCAACCCCTTTGAGGTTAAGAAAGCCTGCCAAGCCGGGGTGGCCGAAGCTAGCGTGGATCACGGTGGAGCCGGGGTCCTTTGGCCAAAGCTCGCGTGAGAGAAACTCGCTTCGAACCCAGTTGCGAAAATACGTCCGCGCCTCTTCCTCGATCAGTTTCCGCTCGCTGGGCCGCAACCTTCGCGCTGAAGAGGCCACGATGTTCGCAAACGCCCTCTCCAAGGCCCGCCTTGCCTCGTCCGGGTTGGGCTGCAAAGGAAGCCCCGTCGTTTGGGGGAGCGAAAGCAACGCGCGGTGGACCTCCGCCCGCGGGTCGTTACGGTCGAGTTCGGTCGATCCGAATCGCAGCTTGAACCCACACTCAAGCCCATCGCGCAATTGGCGCAGGGACACTTCCTCAGCGGGATCGATCGTGAATTGAACCCGTGAAGCGTCGAGGGTCCATTCGGTGGGGTCGGGGGGCTCAGGTCCTTCGTCGAACCCGAGAGCCACTTCGCGGTCGAGGTCGAAGACGCAGCTTGAGGCTTCGAGCGCGGATCCTCGGGGACGGTCGATCAGCGTGACCCTTCCCTCATACGCCCTCTTGATCTCCTCCAAATAGAACGTGGGGACGTTGTCGCGATCGTCGTCGGCTTGGGGATAGGAGAGGACGAGCCGGCCGGTGGCCGCGTTGCAGATCCGGACGAAGGCATCCCGCTCGTTGCGGGCGATTTCGTACGACGACTTGAACCCTTCTTCTAGCCCCAGCGCGCTGTTGAGGTACTCGCGCTCGAAATCCGAGAGAATCGGGTCTTCGGATCGCCTTTTGGGAAACACGCCCTCGAGCATCCCCAGGACGATCAGATTCGGGCATTCGCCGAGGGCGACCGACGACGTTCGGACCACGAGACCGTCTTCGGAACGATTGGGAAGTCGAGCCCTTCGGCTTTCGGCGAGATCATGAAGCTGGCGGGCGAACTCGCCCAAGGAGGCGCCGCCATCCGAGGTCAGCGAACGAACTAGTGCGAACCTCCGATACGAATCGAGGAGCGCATTCCTTGCCGCCGCCGCTTGAGGAGCGACGGAATCTTCCGGGACGCTGAAGACCTGGAGGGAGGCGAGCGCGCCGAGCAGTTCCACCCAGTCTCCGAGGCTATGGCGAGTTTCAAGGGCTCGGGCCCGCCAGGCGATGATCTCCCCGAGGGGGGACTTAGGATCAGAATCGATGCCCCCATAGCCCGACGCTCCGGCCATTTCGAGGGCGCTCAGGTTGGAGGGCGGGATCATCTGGGGATTGCACACTCGCCCCAAAGACAGCGCGTCGGAAAGGGCTTGGGGGCCGTCGAGAAGCGACCGAATCACGAGAAGAAGCGACCTCACCCACGGCATCTCCGCGAGCGGAAGGCTCAGTTCGGCTTGCAGAGGGACTCCGTACATCTTTGCGACGGCGTCCAAGAGCTGCAAATAGGAACCGTCGCGAGCGTAAACCACGGTCTGGTCGAGCCCGCTGGATTTCGCGTCGCGGAGCGCCCATTCGACCTCGGCGAGGGGATCGCTCGAACTCACGATGGTCACAGCGGGCGAGCTCCCCTTGTAGATCAGATTCGTGAACAGACTCGAGCCGAGAGTCGTTGTCGAAGGAATATCTTGAATCGGCGCGGATAGCGATTTCGCGACGGCCTCCGAGTACCCGAAGACGGTTTCGCTGTCTCTGTTGCCTTCGATCATGACCGTGAGGTTCGAGCCCCATTCAGTCAGCTTGCGCACCACTTCGAGGTTGAGCGGGTTCTCGTCGCAAAACACGCCCACGAGGAGAGGTCCCTCAAGGCTGGGCGGCGGCGGCCCCTCGCGGAGTCGATTCAGTCTCTGAAACGAAGTTTCCCGTCCCAGAAGCGAGGTCGCTTCGAGAAAGGCGTCGTAGAGGTCGGCGAGCGAGCTGAGCTTGGAGGAAAACACGTCGTCGACCGAGACAGCCACTTGGCGAAGCTCGGGGCTTCCGATCCGGCAGGAAGCAAGTTCATGAAGCGTCTTCAGCGCGCGGGTCTGAAAACCCTCCGAAAAGAAATGGGGGGCGAAGACGGACGACGGCGCGATTTTCTCGCAGGCGTGGGCGACGACCTCGAGTTCGAGCGAGGGGTCCATCAACTGCCTCACTTCGCTCGAAGATTGAGTGAGAAGGGTCGCGGCGAACCTTTCGAGATCGGTGATCTCGATGCGGCCCCCGGAGTAGGCCGCGCGCAGCCGGGCGACGCCTTCGTTCGAGAGGCCGCACGCGAGCGAACCTCCCGCGGATTCAAACTCCTGAAGGGCTTGCCGAATCGCTCCGAGGCTGGGAGGGACTCGAATGACGCGCAGGCTGCCGTGCCGCATGGAAGTTCAAAGTGTATCATGCCCTGCGTGAGCCCCAAGGTGTGGACCCCTCGGCGCAAGTTGTTGGGGAACCTGATTCCTCTCCTGTTCGCCTTGCCGCTTGCCGTCTGGGGCGCGACCACGCTCGTCCGTACCGGCGAAGTTTTCGGCCCGGGGCTCTGGCAGTTCTCGCTGGCTCCGGTTGTGGCGTGGGTCGGAATGTGCCTCTTGGGTTTGGCCGGAAACGAGTCCATGCGAGGCCAACTCATTCGATTGCTGAAGTTGCCTCCTCCCACGCACGAGGAAAGCCGGTGGTTCGTGGGGTTCTCCCGTCCTTCGCATTTTGGGTTGCTGGACCCTCACGAGGACATCGGCTTCTTGCGCCTTACTCCTACCGCAATCCGGTTCGAAGGCGAGCGCTATCGCGTTGAAATCCCGACGCCCGCAGTCGAGCGGGTTCGATTTCGGGCGAACGCGCACAGTTGGGTCGGGTTGGGAAGATGGATTTCGATCGAGGGAACGCTCGAAGGCCAAAAGATTCGCATGCTCGTCGAACCCCGCGAGCGAGCGACCCTTTTGGGCAATCTCATTCTGTCGGGAGAGATTCGGCGGCGCCTGGCGGGGGCCGTAACAGGAAAAGACCCCGGAGATCGTCCGAGGTCTTCGTGATGAAATCACTGGTAGGCGGCCAGTCGTTTCGAGTTAGTCGTCGTTATCCGATCAGGCTCAGCACCGAGCTCGGCGCCATGTTGGCCTGCGCGAGCACCGCGAGACCAGACTGCTGAAGGATCTGAAGTTTCGTAAAGTTGGTCATTTCGAACGCAACATCGACGTCTCGGATCGAGGACTCAGTGGCCGAAAGGGTCTCTCGTGCCACGCCCAACGATCGAATCGTCGACTCAATGGTGTTGCGTTGGAAGTTACCAATGTCACCGCGGGACCTCGAGATTTCCTCGATGGCCGCGTCGATGACCTTGAGCGCGTCGGTCGCCCCGCTTGTCGTCGTGATGTCGAGGTTGCTGAGGTTCAAGCCCGCAACCACGTTCTTACCCAACTCTGAGGCAGCGAAGTTCTGCAACGAGAGCGCGGCCGATTGGCCAGCGTTCGCGCCCACCTGGAATTGGGACGAGCCCACGACCAAGTTGCCGGCTGTAAAGTCAGCCGATGCGGCGTTGCCTGCCTCCGTCAACACGATGCGGTTCCCCGACGAGTCGGTCAGCACGAGGCCGTTCTGTTGCATCCTGCCACCCGTAAAGGTGACCGTTGCCAGGCCGCCGCTCGTCGAACCGTTCGAGTCGATGAAGACGCTCGCGATCGCGTTCGTGCCGGTGGCGTTGGACGTACCTGCGGTGTTGAGGACCCCGTTCGCGTCGGACAACGAGAAGTTGCCGATCGAACCGTAGCTGTCCGCCTTCAGGACCACGCCCGTACCTGACGACCAAATCGCCGAGACGCCAGTGGTGCTCGAAGCCGCGTTGATTTGGTTGACGACGTCCTGGACCGTGTCGGTCGCCGAAGTCGTGAACGTTCGGCCGTTGATCGCAAACGACCCAGCCGAGACCGTTCCAGTAGCGAAGGTGAACGTAACGGAACCCGTGATCACTGCACGGGTGGCAGCGGTCGTGACCGCGACCGTCACGAGCGAGTTTGTGTTGATCGCCGCGCTGTTGAAGCTTCCGCCAAAGTACATGCTTCCAACGTTCGAAGAGCCCGTGATGCTCGCCGTTACACCGGAACTGCCATCGAGCAGTTTCTTCGTACCGTACTGCGTTTGCTCCGAAATACGCGAAACTGAGTTGATGATCGACGTAAGCTGATTCTGGTTTGCCTGAATCTGAGCTGACGTCATCGTTCCCGAGTTCGCAGCGGCGAGCGAAAGAGTTCGCGCGTCGCGCAGAAGTCGGTTGACCTCGTCAAGGGCGCCTTCCGCCGTCTTGGCGAAGTTCACCGCATCTTGGTTGTTACGGATCGCTTGATCGATGCCACCGATTTGGGCCCGAAAGCTCTCCGAAATGATGAGTCCCGCCGGGTCGTCGGCAGCAGAGTTGATGCGAAGACCCGTGGAAAGGCGCGTAATGGACTTCCCGAACTCAACGCTGCTGTTGCCAACGTTGCGCAGGGCGTTCATTGCCGCGACGTTTGTGTTTACGCGAAACGACATTTGTTCCTCCGTGATGTCGAACGTCTGGCCTGCGATCGCTCCCCGAGGGGAGATCTCTCGGCCATGCCCCATGTCCTCCTGACATGCCGTTCTAACGAGTGTTTAGGTATTCCCGCGAGCAAGCATCGCTGTCAAATGTGCTGGGGTCGGGCAAACCACGCAATTTTGCGATGTTCGCCGCGGGCGCGATTGGCACGATCTCGCATGCCCTGGGGCCAGTACACTGTCCGAATGGGACTCAACGCATTCGCTGCGGAACTCAAGCGCCAGATTCACGAGAACTTGAGCGCGGGTTCCCCGCCTCCATTGGGGGAGTTCGACGAAGCCGAGTTTCGGGAGCTATGTGACTTCGGCGCGCCTCAAATGGGAGCGACCCTTTTTGAGCCCCAAGCGTTCCTGTTCGAGTTCATTTACACGAACGCTCCCGGGGGCCCCAGGGTCTTCGGGGTGCGGGTCCCGTCGCCTGAGCGAATCGTGTTCTTGCCGGTCCCCAGTTGGGTGGTCGAGGAGATTTGGCAGGGCGAGATCGACGGGCGCTTCGAGTTCTACTCTGAAGCCGTTGCCCTCGTCGAGGCACTGCGAAGGGAGCTCGACGAGGCCGCCAACGCGAAGTGGTTTGGACCCAGGCCGCCCAAGCGGAGGGAGTAAGGAAAGGGGTCGGTGAAGGCAAGTTCGTGCCGGGTAGCATCCGCGCGATGATTACCTTCGTTTCAACCTGGCGCGAACCTGGAAAGGTCGTCCTCGATGCAGCCCTGTCCGCTCACCAGTCGGGAAAGGACCTCGTCACCTGCGCCGAAGCGGGGCTTGCCCAAGGCGAGCTCGACCCCAGTCTCATGGCGATCGGGCTCGGCTCCCTGCCCAACTCCGATGGCGAGCTTGAACTCGACGCCAGCATCATGCGAGGCAGCGACCTAGCTTGCGGTGCGGTGTGCGCGGTTCGGGGAATCGTCCCGGTGATCTCGGTAGCGAGAAGAGTCATGGACGCGACCCCCCACGTCATGCTGGCCGGCGATCAGGCTAGGCGATTCGCCATCGACCACGGATTCCGTCCCCAAAACTTGATGACCGCAGAGTGTATCGAGGCCTACAACGAGTGGCTCGCAGACCCCGAAAGGCAAGAAAGGAGATACGTCCACACTCGTACGGAGGACCATGGCGATACCGTCACCTTCTTAGGCCGGGACGCCCAGGGGAGTTTCGTTGCGGCGAGCTCGACGAGCGGGAGATCGTTCAAGGTTCCCGGCCGGGTCGGCGACTCTCCCATCGTCGGCGCAGGCATCTATGCGGACGACGAGGTGGGCGCAGCGGGCGCAACCGGACTCGGCGAAGAGTTGTGGAAGGCGGTCGCTTCGTTCCGCGCCGTTGAGTTCATGAGGCACGGCATGAGCGCGCAGGAGGCCTGTGAGGAAACCGTTCGACAGATGCTGAGACGCCAGCCGGGGAGCACCGAGATGATGTGCGTCGTGATCGCCCTCGGAAGGGACGGAGCCTGGGGCGCCTCGACGACTCGCGACACGTTCCCTTATTGGGTTCATGCTGGCGGAGAAACCCGGATGATCGAGGTGGGTCCTCCCGCTCCATAATTGAAGCAATGGCCCGCCTTATCGGTACAGCCGGACACGTCGACCACGGGAAAACGAGCCTCATCAAGGCGCTGACCGGGATCGACGCCGACCGTCTGCCTGAAGAAAAGGCACGGGGAATGACCATCGACCTCGGATTCGCCTACGTCGAGCTTCCGGGGATCGGCCGGGCTTCGATTGTAGATGTCCCCGGCCACGAGCGGTTCCTGACGAACATGATCGTCGGCGCGCTTGGGGTCGATGTCGCGCTGCTCTGCGTGAAGGCGGCCGACTCCGTCATGCCACAAACCCGGGAGCACCTCCAGATTCTTTTGCTGCTCCCGGTGGAGAGGCTGATCGTTGCGCTGACGTTTGCCGACCTCGCTGACGACGAAACGCTCCAGATTGCAAAGGATGAAGTTCAGGAGCTCCTCGACGCGACGCGGTTCGCCGGGGCGCCGGTGGTCCCGGTGTCCGCCCCCACGGGCGACGGAGTCGCCGAACTCAAGGACGCGCTGGCGCAAGCGCTTCGGGAGACCTCCGCCGCGGAGGAGGGTCCGTGGTACTTGCCGATCGACAGGGCTTTTGTGCTGAAAGGGCAAGGGATCGTCGTCACCGGGCCTTTGATGAGGGGGGCGGTCCGGGCGGGCGACGAGGTGTCCGTTCAACCGGGCGACGTTCGCGCAAGGGTGAGGTCCATCCAGCATCATGGCGAGCCAACTGAGATCGCCGAAGCGGGGCGGCGGACCGCGCTCGTTCTTTCTGGAATCAAGCCGGAAAGGGTGCGGCGCGGCATGATCGCCGGCGAACCCGGCACGGTCTTTGAAACGCTGCGGTTCGACGCTCGCGTGGAATGGGTTGCCGCCTGCAAGCATGGGTCTCGGGTACGCGTTTCTCTTGGAGCCGAAGAGGTCATCGGCAGGGCGTTCCTCAATGCGCAGGACCGCGACCTGGTGCAATTGCGGCTGGAATCGCCCGTAGGCTGCGCGACGTTTCAGCCCCTCATCCTGCGCCACTACAGTCCTCCCCACGTCATCGCCGGAGGGCGAGTGACGGTCCCCCTCGCTGCGCCCCGAAGGTTCCGCGATGCGCCCCAAGCTTCCGTCGATTCGTCCAACCGAGCGGTTTCGGTCCTTGCGCTCTTGAGCGCGGATGCCCGAGGGAGGAGCGTGGCTGAAGTGGCTCAGCAGGCAGGGCTTTCCCATTCCGCCGCCGCCGAAGCCTTGCAGCGCCTCGCAAGCGAAGGCCAGGCGATCAACCTTAGCGGGGCTTGGATCGCTTCCCATCAACTCACCGCAGCGGGCGAGGCAATCGTCCTTGCGCTCCAGAGAATGCACGCGGCCGCGCCCTCGCAGTCCTCTCATCCGCGAGACCGGGTCTTGAAGGCTGCGGGGCTCGATTGGAAGGGTGCCAGCCTGGACCGATCCCTGGCGCTTCTTTCGCAGGCCGGAAAGGTTGAAGTTCTCGGCGCAAACCTGCGGCTGCCTGGGTATCGGGTGCAAATGAACCCGCATCAGCGCCAATTGCTCGACCGGGTCGAGGGCGCCCTGTCGGCGAGCGTAGCGTCGCCCCCATCACCGAGCGAGATCGCCTTGGCCGAGCGTCTGCCGCTCCAGGCGGTCGAAGCCGCGATCAAGCTCGGCCTTGAGGCAGGGGAGATCGTCCGAATCGACAAGGACATGTATCTCACTCAAGAGGCCCTCCGCAAGATTCAGGACTCTATTGTGGCGGCCTTCGGGGATCGCTCCTTCGCCGCCGCCGAGTTCCGCGACCTTCTCGGAACGAGCCGCAAGTTCGCGATTCCTTGGCTCGAATACCTGGACCGCATTCGGTTTACGCTGCGAGTGGGAGATAAGCGGGTCGTCCGGGGCCGGAACTTAGAAGAGTGACCTTAGCAGTTCCTCGGGCGTGGGCCTCTTGACCACGACCGCTTCCACATCGCCATACCCCTCGACAAGGAGCTTGGCCGCCACCTCCTGGCCCTCCCTCGCGCGAACCCGGAGGCCTGCGGAAGTTTCCGAAACTTCGAGCGCAAAAGGAGCGACCAAGGCGCGAACGCCCTCGGACTGGTGCGTTTCGATTTCGAGAGTTCCTGGGGTCGCGCGGCGTTCCAGATCGGGATACGAACCCGAAAACACGACTTCGCTTGCGCGCAGCACCACAATTCGGTCCGCGCCTCGCGCCAGCCAAGGGAGGTTGGTGGCCGCCACGAGCGCCGCGCCACTGGCAACCCGCCGCTGCAAGACTTGGAGCGTGGTCGGCAACCTCCACGGATCCAACGTGTCCAATTGGTGGTCGATCAGGATCAGATCGGGCTTGGAAACGAGCCCTTCGACCAGTTCACAAGCCCGACGCTCTGCGGGTGTGAGGCTCGCAATCGGAGTGTTTCGGACCTCCCACAACCCCAATGCGTTGAGCGCCTCGACCAGCCGATCGTTGCCGCTTGCGCCCGAGAAGGTCTTGGCGAGTCCCAGCGGAGTCGTGCGCTTCTTGACCTCGGGCCTTGCGAGCACCGCCTTGCCCCGGATCTGCGCTTTGCCTTGCCCCAACTTGCGCTCGCCGAGGAGGGCTGCGAGGAACTCCGACTTCCCGGAGCCATTCGGGCCGAACACGAACAGCGTGCGGCTCGGCATGAGCTCCAGTTGCAGCGTCGGCCCTTTGGGTAGGAGAGCGGCTTCGCTCAAGACGAGAATCGGGCTCATCGGCCTTCCGGAAACGTCAACAGGTCCTTGGGCGAGTGAGTGAGCGTCTCGATCCCGGACTCAGTCACGACGACGTCGTCTTCGATCCGGACTCCGCCAAACCCCTCGATGTACACACCTGGCTCGACGGTCCAGACCTGTCCGGGGGCGAGCACGTGCTCGCTGGTGGGCGCAAGCCGCCCGAAGTCGTGAACAAGCATTCCCAGTCCGTGTCCAAGCCCGTGCCCAAAGTAACCGGCGAGGTCGGCTTCCGCAAGTACCCTGCGGGCCACCGCGTCGACCTCCTTAGCTGGGACGCCCGGCTTCATGGCTTCGAGAGAGGCCAACTGCGCCTGGAGCACCTGGCCGTAAACCTCTCGCTGACGGGTCGAGGGCTCGCCGATGACGACCGTTCGCGTGATGTCGCTGTTGAAGCCGTTCAAGCACGCGCCAAAGTCGAGCGTAAGGAAGTCGCCTTCCTCGATCACCTTTTCCGTAGCCGTCCCGTGGGGTTTGGCGCTGTTTTCGCCGCTCGCCGCAATCACCGGGAAGGCGGCCGTGGCCCCTCGTTTCCGGAAGAAGAACTCGATTTCGATGGCGACCTCGAGTTCGGAAACCCCGGGGCGGAGGATTCGTCTGACGTTGTCGAAGCACTGGTCCGCCAACACGCAGGCTTTGCGAATCCCCTCGATCTCCTCCGCCGACTTCACCATCCGCAACGGGCCGACCAACTCGGCGACGGGCGTCAGTTGAACGCCTTGGAAGGCTGCTTCCCACTCCTTGAGCGTCGATACCGTGACCGAATCGCTCTCGAAACCAAGCTGCCGGATGCCGCGGCCTTCGATATGGCGCGCGAGGAACTGAGCGCTCAAAACGGGGCTCGCGTAGGAGTCCGAGGGCATATCCTTGACCTCGGTCTTCGCCTGGACCGTATAGCGGCTATCGGTGAGGAAAATCGCGTCGGCAGGAGTTGCGAGTACCCAAGCCGAGGAGCCGCTGAACCCCGAAGCCCACTGCACGTTCGCGATATTGCTGAGCAGCACGGCTGGGATGTCGCGCTCGCACAAGGCGTCTTGAAGTTTCTGGAGGTTCGTCATACGGTCTCGTCGCAGTGCTTCCGGACGGCCTGCAGCGCCAGTTCATAGCCGAAAGCGCCCAACCCGACGATCTGGCCGACGGTGATGGGAGCGATCACCGAATGCTGCCGAAACTCCTCACGGGCCGCGACGTTGCTAAGGTGGACCTCGACGACAGGAAGCCGAACGCCGACCAGAGCGTCCCGCAAGGCGATGGAGTAGTGCGCCAAGGCGCCCGGGTTGATCACGATGGCGTCGGCCCACTTGCGGTGCTCTTGGATCGTGTCGATCAGAATCCCTTCGGAGTTGCTCTGGAGGATGCGAACGTCGATCTTGAGCGCTTCCGCGGCCCGCTGGATGTCGGCGTCGATCTCGTCGAGCGGCTTTTTCCCGTAAACATCGGGCTCCCGAAAGCCAGTGAGGTTGAGGTTCGGTCCGTGCAAAACGAGGACTCGAACGGATTGCTCAGCCATGGGTCTCCTCCGCGCGGACAGGTTCGAGGGTCCCATCTTCGGGCGTAAGTTGGGGGATGCCTTCGAGAATGGGGTACTTTCGTCCGCACTTCGAGCAGACAACCCACTCTCCCTCGAGTCGCAAGGCGGGCCGATCGTCACACACCGGACATGCCAGGATCTTCAAGAACTCCGGATCGATCACCTGGCCGCCTCCTTGTAGGCTTCGAGGGTGAGTTCAGCCGTGCGCTTCCAACTGAAGCTCTTCTCGCGCCTCCTTCCCGCTTCGCGCATAGCGGCAAGCTTACTCGAATCCCCAACGAGGTTCTCGATATCCCTGGCCCAATCGCCCGCAGACCAGCTATCGATGACGAGCGCTGCGTCACCCGCGACCTCGGGCAACGAGCCTCCGGCGCTGCAAACCACGGGGCAACCGCAAGCGAACCCCTCGAGCAGCGTCAGCCCAAAACCCTCATACTTGCTGGGTACGAGGAGGAGGTCGGCCGTACTGTAGAGCGCGTTCAATTGATGGCCCTCCACATAACCGCACAACCTGATTCTCTCATGGATCTCCTCGGGCCCCCAGCCGGCCTTTCCCGCCACGACCAACGAATGAGGGAGGGTCCGGGGGAGCAGCCGCGCGGCCCCAAAGGCGAGTTGGAGGTTTTTTCGAGGCCAGCGGGTCCCCACAGCAAGAAGGAAGGGCGGCTCGATGCCCATCTCCGCCACGACCTTGAGCGCTTCCTCACGGGGCATCGGGCTGACCTCGATGTTGCAGGCAAGAGGGGTCACGGCGATTTTCGAGGCCGCTTCGGGCATGAACCGCACGATGTCCCTCTTGGATGTCTCCGACACGGTCACGACCTTCGCGGCTCGCCTGACCGACGAGGGCACGCCGCGCTGCAAAAGGACCCGGTCGATCGGGCGGAACCACGAGGGTTCGAGAAAGAACGAAGCGTCGTGGACGGTGGTCACCGCTCGCGGCCCAGCAAGGAAACTCACGTTGTATTGGGTGTGAAGGACCCTCGCTCCCCGCCTTCGCGCGACGAGAGGAAACCGCACTAGGCTCCAGAGTCGGCTCGACATCGACGACAGGACGATCCACTCGAACCGAGGGTCGTCGGGAATCCTTTCGGGCTTGGAGGCGTTGCTAAAAAGCAGGAGCCGAAAATCGGACTCGACTTGGCTCATTCCGTGCAGGAGGCCTGTCCAGTAAGTTGAGTCGCCGGTGAAATCCTTTCCGGCGAGCCTTGCATCAATGGCTACGATGAGCGGGTCCATAATAGTCTTGGACTCGGAGTATGGAATAGTATCGCAAACCGAGTTCGGAACCGATCCCAAGGACACTGAGGAATGAAGAAAAAGAAGGGCGCACCCGTCGTACTGATCGCGATTCTCGTTATTTTCGTCGGCGTCGTCGCCGTGATGAACGCCAATCCAGCCAGCGAAGAAGACCCCAATTTGGCCGCGCGAAGAGCCAACGCCGAAGCGCAAACGGCCTCCAAGCGCGAGACGCCCACGAAGGAAAGGATGGCCATGTTGGTGGATTCTGGGACCGACCAGCCGACGTCAGAAGGCGGGCCCACCCAGCCACAGGGACTGAGTCCCGTTCCCGTGATCCTGCTCCCCGAGAACAGGATGCCCGCGCCCGTGCCCGACGACAACAACATCACGTCGCAGTGGTACACCGAAAAGTCGAGGCTGAAGAACAAGTAGTCCGTGGTCGGACGCGGCGATCATAGCTTCGGCAAGACGCGGAGTCGCCCGCCCGAGTCCTTGATTCGCTCGAACGTCACCCCATAGACCTCGTCGAGAACGGGGCTTTCGAGCACTTCACCGTAACTCGCGGCTGCGGCGATGGTCCCCGCGCCTAAGAGAATCGCGCGATCGGCGAACGCCGCCCCCAAATTGAGGTCGTGCAAGGCAGCGAGCACCGCATGTCCTTTCGCGCAGAGGCTGCTTAGGAGTCTTGCGATGGCGATCTGGTGGCCCACGTCCAAGTGCGCGGTCGGTTCGTCGAGCAGCAGAATCTCGGCCTGTTGAGCCAGCGCTCGCGCGATCAAAGCTCGCTGTTTTTCCCCTGCGCTCACCTGAGTGATGGGCCGGTCCTTCAAATGAAAGCAGTCGCACAGCTTCATCGCCTCTTCTGCGATGCGCAGGTCCTCCCTGGAGTCAAAAAACGAGTGCGAATCGGCGAGCCGCCCCATAAGAACGATCTGCTGCACGGAGAAGCGGAACTCAGAGGGCTCCTCTTGAGGGACGTAAGCGATGCGTTGGGCGAGTTCGGGGAACGAAAGCGCGTCGAGCCGGTCGCCTTGGATGAGAACTTGGCCGCCCATCGGCCGCAGGGATTTGGAGAGCGTCTTCAGCAGCGTTGACTTACCGCAGCCGTTGGGACCCAAAAGCGCTACCGCCTGGCCGGGCTCCAAGCTGAAGTCGACATGGGAGAGAACTTGAATGGGGTCGTAGCCGCACGCAAGCGCCTCGGTTTCGATCGACTTACAGAGGCTCATCGATGACCCCACTCGAGTAGGTCCGGTACATCGAGGCGTACACGCCGCCCTGAGACAAGAGTTCGGAGTGGCTTCCTTGCTCGACGACCTCACCCTTGCGGAGCACGAGGATGCGGTCGGCCCGAGCCGCTGTCGAGAGCCGATGGGCGATGATCAACGTGGTTCGGCCGTGCATGACGTCTTGCAAGGCGGACTGAACGGCCCGTTCGCTTTCGGAGTCCAGATTGCTCGTCGCTTCATCGAGGATCAGCACCTTGGGTTGCCGGACGAGCGCCCGCGCGATGGCGATTCGCTGTATCTCGCCCCCGCTCAGCCTCACGCCGCGCTCGCCCACCGTCTCCTCGAACCCCTTGGGCAGCGGATCGACGAACGGCGTCACGTGCGCTTCCTTGGCGGCGCGGCGAACTTCTTCGTCGGTCGCGTTGGATTTGCCGAGCCGGATGTTGGCCGCAATCGAGCCCGCGAACAGGAAGGTGTGTTGAGGGACGACCGCCATCTGAGAACGGAGCCACGACCGAGAAAGGGTCTGCACGTCCACCCCATCGACCTTTACGTGGCCCTCACTGGGGTCGTAGAACCGGAGCAGGAGGTCAGCGATCGTGCTCTTGCCCGCTCCGCTCGCGCCCACAAGCGCAAGGCTCTCGCCGGCGGGAATCTCGAACGAAACGTCCTTCAGCACGGGCTCGCCTCCGGGGTATGAGAAGCTGACACGCTCGAACGTCACTTGACCGCGGGTCGGCTCCGGGAGCGACTGCGCGCCTTCGGGCTCGTGCTCTTCGGGCACGTCGAGCACTTCACGGTAGATCCGATCCGTTGCAGCTTGCACCTGGTTGTACGTGTTGTTGACGTTTCCTATGCTGCGAAAGCCCTGATTGACCACGTCCAACGCGAAGATGATCGCGGCGATGTCCGCCACATGAACCGCCCCGCGAAAGGCGAGGTGCCCGCAGATGTAGATCACCAAGGCGAGGGCCGACGCGCCGATCAATTCGACCATCGGCCGCAGCGAAGCGAACCTACGGGCCGCCCGCAACTGACTCTTGAGGGTGTCTCGAATCCGCTCGTTGAAAGCTCCCGCGACCCGATCTTCCGCAGAGAACGCCTTCACGACCTTGATCCCCAGCACCGCTTCGTTCGAAAATGCGGAGAGTTCCGCGAGGTTTTCTTGAACCTGCGCCTGCGCCGCTTTCATCCTCCGCCCGTTACGGTAGATGACGTACGCCATGATCGGCAGCACTCCGAGCGAGATCAGAGCCAACTGCCACTGAATCCAGACGATCATCGCAAACGCCGACACCGCCTTCACAGGGCCGTCGAGAGTGTCCCGGACGATTTGCACCGAGTTTTGAAACACCAGGACGTCGTTCGTCAGGACGCTTTGGATGCTCCCTGACCGCTTGGCGTGGAAGTAGCTGAGAGGGAGGCGCTGAAGCTTCTCGAAAATGCGCTTGCGGAGGTTGGCCGAAAGGTCAGAAGCAGCGTGCGTGAGGAAGTAGGCCTGGCCCCGCGTGAACCAGTACTTGGTGAGAAACAGGGCGACGATCAGAAGGCAAAGAACGCCGAGCCGTTCGAGGGCCGACTCGCGCGCAGGAAGGCTGAAGTCCGTTTGGGAGTCTGCGGCCCGACGCACCGCTTCTTCGACGCGAGCCTTCTCCACCCCCAATTCGCGAGCCATTGCTTCGGCTTGCTGATCGGTGAGCTTGGGCTGGGAGCCGAGACCGGGCAGGGGCGTCGAACCCAACTCCCGAGAGGCGGACGCGGGCGTGGTGTCTACAATGGCGGCGATGCTCTGCTGAACGAGCGGGATCATCGCCGAGGTCAGCAGCGAGGTTGCGAGCACACACAGAAGCCCCCACGTAATCGGCTTCTTCTGCGCTTTGAGTTCACCAGTAACTCGGGGGTCGAGCTTCCGAAAGAATCCAGGCACCTAGAACTCCGCGCTCCCTGGCGTTCGGGCGAAGGGGATCACGTCGCGGATGTTCTTCATTCCCGTGACGTACATGAGCATTCGTTCGAGACCCAAGCCAAAGCCCGAATGAACCGCGCTGCCGTACCTGCGAAGATCGAGGTACCAGCCGTAAGCCTCTTCGGGCAATCCGGCCTCTCGAATCCGGCGCAAAAGCACGTCGTACCGCTCCTCGCGCTGCGATCCGCCGATGATCTCGCCAATGCGAGGCGCCAACACATCCATGGCGGCAACCGTTTTGTCGTCGTCGTTCAGGCGCATATAGAAAGCCTTGATCTCCTTCGGATAGTCGTAGACGATCACGGGCCGTCCCACCTTCGTTTCGGTGAGCCACCTTTCGTGCTCGCTTTGCAGGTCGCAGCCCCAACCCACAGGAAACTCGAACGGCTCCCCGCTCGATTCGAGCATCGTCATTGCCTCGCCGTAGGAAAGCCTCTCAAACGAAGAATTCGCCACCTGATCGAGCGTCGAGACAAGGTTGGGCTCGATCCGGAGGTTGAAAAACTCGACGTCCGCCGCACAACGATCGAGAACGTGCTGGACGATCGCCTTGAGGAATTCCTCCGCGAGGTTCATGTTGCCTTCAAGGCTGCAGAACGCCATCTCCGGCTCGATCATCCAGAACTCAGCGAGGTGGCGCGGCGTGTTGCTGTTCTCGGCTCGAAAGGTCGGGCCGAACGTATACACGTTGGTGAGCCCCAAGGCGAGCGCTTCAGCCTGGAGCTGCCCGCTCACCGTTAGAAACGCAGGTTTGCCGAAGAAGTCGTCACTCGCGGAGGCGCTCTTCAGGCGATAAGATGCGCCTTCGCCTTCGCCGTCGATGTCGAGTTGGCTCGTCACCGAAAACAGCGCGCCCGCGCCCTCGGCGTCGCTGGCGCTGATCAAGGGCGTGTGGATATAAGCGAACCCCCGCTCGTGGAAGAAGCTGTGGATGGCGAGCGAAACCTCAGACCGGACGCGAAACACCGCTCCAAAGGTGTTGCCCCGAACCCTCAGATGTCCGATCTCTCTCAGAAACTCGAACGACGCGCCCTTCTTTTGCAGCGGATAGGTCGTGGGGTCGGAGGGCCCCAAAACCGTACAGGTCTCCGCGCGGAGTTCGATCGGTTGCCCTGCGGCGGGGGATGCGACGATCTCGCCCTCGAAGCGCACCGACGCCCCCGTCGTCACCAGCTTAAGAACCGAATCGTCGATCGAGTTCTCGGGAATGACCACCTGGAGGTCCCGCATCGACGAGCCGTCGCTCAACTGAACGAAGCTAACGCCCTTGCTGTCGCGACGCGTCTTGACCCACCCATAAGCAGCCGCCCTCGAACCGGGCTGAGCCGAGAGGAGGTCACGGATGTACTCGCGCCGATAGTCCATCGAGCGGGGAGTTTACCGGGTGGTTCGGCGGAGGTTCCGACCTTATTCCGATTGGGGCTCGGACTTGGCGGGGGCCTTCTTTGCCGGAGCCTTCTTCGCGGCAGGCTTTTTTGGCGCTTTGGCTGCCGGTTTTTCTGCGGCTTCGGTTTCTGGCTTCTTGGACTTCGCAGGCTTCGCGGCGGGCTTCTTGGCGGCGGGCTTTTTGGCTGCAGGCTCAGGCGCCTTGGCTAGCGTAGCCCCCTTGAGCTCGTTGATCAGTTCCTTGACCCGTTTTTCCTTTCTGTGGCGACGCTGGCGGATCTCTTTGTTTCGAATGCGCATAAACCGGTGATTCCTTTGGGTTGGGGCTCGGCCCCTGATTGGCAGGACGTAGGATACCTCAGCCTTGGCTCGGAGCCGGGTCTTCGGTGGAAAGATCTGGCTTCGCGCCGTTTCGCCGACCCCAGACCGCATAGAGCCCGATTCCCAGAATCGCCATCACCGCGGCGGCGATGTGAGCCTCGGTGAGGGGGAGGTTCGCGATCGTCGTCGAGGTGACGCCCGCCCGGAAGAACTCGTACGCGAACCGGGCCACCCCGTAGACGACGAGCATCGCGGCGAACGACTGGCCCAGGGCCAGCCCTTTCTTCTCGATCCGATGCAGAATCCACGCCCCCGCGACGAGCATCAAGGAGTCGTAGATTTGAGCCGGGTGGTGCAACTCGCTGTACCCTTCCACATGGATTCCCCAGGGCAGATCGCAGACGCCGCCGTAGCAGCACCCGTTCAGGAGACACCCGACGCGGCCGATGGCGTGGCCGATCAGGACGGGCACCGCCGCCGTATCGAGGAGCGCGAGCAGCGGCTTCTTGGCTCGCCAAGCGAAGCCCCAAGCGGCGAAGAAGCCGAAAATCAAGCCCCCAAAGCTCGTAAGCCCGCGAAACTGAAGGGTCCAAAGTTCTTGGGGGTTCTGTCGGTAGTACTCCAACGATTGCAGAATGAAGACGACGCGAGCGCCGATGATGCCCAAGAGCAAGATGGCGAAGCTCGCATCGGTGATTTGCTGCGGGGTGAGCCCGTACCGCTTCGCACGCCTTCGCGCGAGATAAACCCCGGCAAGGAAGGCGATCAGGATCGCAAAGCCGTAGCTGTAGACCTTGAATTCGCCGATTTGGAAGAGGATGGGGTGCATACGCGCTCGATCCTGCCGGGGCGGAGTGTACCTTCGCGCACGTCCGTCGCCCGGGAGGGGTCCTACAGAACGGCCTGGTGCGAAAGCGCCTGGTCAGCTCGCTCGGCGGCCTTCTTCGCAGCAAGGTCATCCCCGGCCGCTTGGTACAGTTCGATCACCTTCTGCCAGGCCTTTCGCACGTGAATGACCTTCGCGCCCACGAAGGCTTGACCAGAAGGGGAATCCACATCGACGACGACCTGCAAGTGCTGGCCGATCGCCTCCTCGACGAGCTGAGCGAGCTCCCGATCCACGCTCTTGCCTTCGAGGGGCGGAACGATCTCGTAAAGCACGCTCATCAGGATAGGCGCCTTGTCTTTGGGGGCGACCTCAAAAGTGCCGCGCGCCAGTTCGATCGCCTCCTTGGCCTTGCCCGTATGGGCGAGGCACTGAGCCAGCCGAAGGCTGTCGTTGACGACCCGGTCCACGTCGTTTTCCCGCCGCGCCCATTCGAGCGCAGTTTCATAGATCGGAATGGCACGGTCCCACATCCGCGCCGTTCGAAACGCGTCGGCATAACGCCAAGCCTGCTCGGACTTGATCCGGGCGACATCGACCGATTGCGTGAGCTTTTCTGCGTAGTGCGTCAGGTACTCATTCCGCTCTTGATCGGTGAGTTCTCCCCGAAGCACTCGCTCCTGAAGCGCGTTCGCCGCCCGTGCAAGGTTCCGCTGGATCACCTCGGGCTGCAACTCGCCGACCGCCTCGGGGTCGTTCGGGTCAGGGGGCGATCCCAAGCTGCAACCGCCAGCCGAAAGGAGCAGGGCCGCAGCGGCGAGCCCGATTGCGAAAGGGGCCATGCGCCACTTTCCCATTACATCACCGTGGCGTAGCGCTTGCTGTCGAACATCACGTCGCGGTAAACCTCCACGCCGCAGAAGGTCAGAACCGGCTTTCCGCGAAGTTCAGATCCGTGGAACGGGCTGTTCTTGCTCTTGCTGAACGTTCGATTCACATCGAAGACCCACTCGACGTTGGGGTCGATCACGGTGACCTGGGCCACAGGCGCTGCGCCGGGCTTGAGGGTTCCCGCATCCAGCCTCAGAATCTGGGCGGGGGTCGTCGACAGCTTGCGAATCGTTTCGAGAGGGCTGAGAACGCCCCGGTGGGTGAGGTAGGTGAGCGTCACGCCCACGACCGATTCAATCCCGACGACGCCAAAAGGGGCTTCCTCAAAGGGAGCGTGAACCTCGTGCGCCGCGTGGGGCGAATGGTCGCTGGAGATGCAGTCGATCGTACCGTCCTGAAGGGCCTGGAGGATGATGTCCACATCCACCTCCGTCCGCAGCGGGGGCTGCATCTTGTACCTCGTGTCGAAGTCGCCGACCGCGTTTTCGGTGAACACGAAGTGCGGCGGCGCGACTTCGCACGTGACTGGGGCGCCCAGGTGCTTGGCTTGCCGGATGAGCTCGATCGTGCCCCACGTGCTCACGCGCATGATGTGAAGCTGGCAGCCCGCGTGCATGGCGAGGATGCAGTTCCGCGCGATGGCGACCTCTTCGGCGCTGCGAGGGATCCCGTGGAGACCCAACATAGCGCTCATGTCGCCCTCGTTCATCGCCCCTCCCTTCAGCAAGGAGGCGTCCTCGCAGTGGGCGATGATCGGCAGATCGAGCTGAACGCAAAACTCCATCGCCTGCTTCATCACCAGTGCGTCTTGCGTCGGGTAGCCCTCATCGGAAGCCGCGACGATTCCGGCCCTCTTGAGCGCGGCGAGGTCGCTGAGGTGCTTGCCCTCCAGGCCCTTCGTCAACGCGCCGACCGGGGCGACGAACACTCCCCCAGCCTCGGGCGATGCGGCCCTGTCGAGGATGAAGTCGATCAGCGTCGGGCTGTCGAGCGGAGGCTCCGTATTGGGCATGCAGCAGATGTTCGTGTAGCCGCCCGCCGCCGCCGCCTGGGTCCCTGTCAGGATGGTTTCCTTGTGCTCCCCGCCCGGCTCGCGCAAATGAACGTGGAGGTCGACGAGTCCAGGGCAGATCCAAAGGCCCGAGCAATCGTAAACCTCATCGACGTCGTTGATTCTGATATCGGGGCCGATCTCAGCGATCTGCGCGTCCTCGATCAGCACGCTCCCTACGGTGTCCAGGTCTTGCGAGGGGTCAAGGATTCTGCCGTTCTTGAGAAGTAGTTTCATGCTTTCGCCTTCGTCTTGGTCGCCTTGGGTTTCGCGGCGGGTTTCTTGGGCCCCTCAGAGCGGGATTTCCGCTTGCCCCCGAACGCCCAATAGAGGCCCGCCATGCGCACGAAGATGCCGTTCTCGACCTGTTGCGTGATCGCCGACTGCTCGCCGTCTGCCGCGAGGTCATCGACTTCGACCCCCCGGTTGAGCGGTCCTGGGTGCATCACAAGGCAATCGGGAGCGGCATATCGAAGGCTCCGGGCGTTGACCTGATAGAGCTTCGCATATTCGGCGATCGAACTCAGCGCGGTTCCCTCCATCCGTTCTTTCTGGAGCCTAAGGCACATCACCACATCGGCGTTGTCGATCCCCTCTTCGAGATCGTAATAGATGTTGGCGGGCAGCATCGCGCCATGAGCGGGCATCAACGTTCGTGGGCCCACAAATCGAACCTCGTTGCCGAGTTTCGAGAACAGCCAAGCGTTGGATCGAGCTACCCTCGAATGCAGCACGTCGCCCACGATCGCAACCCGCAGGTCCGAGAGCCGACCCTTGCGTTCGAGTACGGTCAAGGCGTCCCCAAGCGCCTGCGTCGGGTGCTCGTGCATGCCGTCACCGGCGTTGAGAACTGGCCCCGTAAAGTACTGCGCGGCCAGAAGTGGGGACCCGCTCATTCGATGCCGGATCACCAGCCCGTTCAACCTCTCATACCGGAGGGTGAGGATCGTGTCCTTGAGCGTCTCGCCCTTGTTCATCGAGCTTCCCGGCTGAGAAAAGTTCGCGATCCTCATGCCGAGATAGTGAGCCGCTCGCTCAAAAGAGACTCGCGTGCGTGTGGAGGGCTCGAAGAACAACATGCCAAGCGTCAACCGGCCCATATCGGGTAGCGGCTTGCCCGAAAGGACGCGAGACTTCATCTCGACGGCGAGGTCGAGAAACTCCTCGATCTGCGCCCGGTCCATATCTCGGATCGTCAGTAGGTTCCTGTACATGTTTCAGTTCCCCTCGGCCTCGCCGCGCTCGAGCAGCACCGCGTCTTCTCCTTCGATTTCGGCAAACAGCACCCGCACATGATCGGATCTTTCCGTCTGGATCACCCGCCCGCAGTAGTCGGGTTGAATCGGCAACTCTCGATGCCCCCGGTCCAGCAGAACCGCCAAGCGCACGACTTGGGGCCTCCCGAACTGGAACAGCGCGTCCAACGCGGCCCGGGACGTTCGGCCCGTGTAGATCAACTCATCGACGAGGATGACCTTCTTGCCGGTGACCTCAAAGGCGATCTCGGTCTCGTCGTTAGGCTCACCGGGACGGTCGTCTCGGAACCCCGCGATGCTCAGCTTTCCGCAAGGCACCTGCACACCCTCGATTTGCGACATCGCAAAGGAGAGCCTCTTGGCGAGCTGCCACCCCCGCTTGACGACGCCGACCACGACCAAGTCTTCCGCTCCGTGGTTGGATTCGAGGACCTCATGGGCAAGCCTACCCAGCGTTCGTCGAATGTCGGCTGAATCGAGGAGCCTTATGCTCATCGTTGCTGATTATGGCGACTTAGAGCTAACCGTTGCCAAGAACGAGCGAGTCCCTGACCTCGAAGTCCGGACTTGATTCCATTGCGCGAGCTGTTTGGCGCGGGTGGTGTCGTAGTAAGCGGCGAACGTGGGCGCGCGCTGCGGGCTCCAGACCAACACCCCAGGACCGACCCGCGCGAGCCCGGCAGAGTCCGGAAGCAGCAGCTTTGTGCCCGCAGCGAGATCGTGCAGCCAAACGTTGGTTTCTTCGTGCGCGACCGCCAGCCAGGGGGGCTCGCGATCCAGGAGCCGAATCGACCCTCGTGTCTCCATGAGGTACCGGCGGCTCCCTGTGGGGATGTCGAATCGGCCCAGGATGAGGGAGCCGTGCGCGGTTCCTTCGACGAAAGCGGTGAGTCGGGAGCCGCAACGGGTGAGCCATCGAAGGTTCGCGCCGGCGATCTTGAAATAGAACTCGCGCGTCGAAGGGTCATAGCCTGCAAGTCCCCACCGGCCATCGTCCAGTTTGGAGAAAGCTGCGATCCCGTCGCTCACGACGAAGAGCCGATCGAAGCTGTCGTTGAGCGAAACGGGCTTGCGGGCTTCGATGGGTTCGATCGCGGCGGGGCTCGCCCCCCGATCAAAGTCGATCGAGCGTCCTTCCAGCCTCCCCACGAGGTACGGGGCGGGATTCTCAGAGGTGAGGTCTACCGCGAAGAGCGCCTCCAACCAAAGGGCTCCCGAAACATCGTGCCACCTCAAAAGGAAGTAGGCTTTGTCGTCGAGCCGAACCGCCCCGCTGAGCGCGGTCGCTCCGGCGGTCCGTTGCTTGGCTCGAATGGCGAGATCGTTCGCGCCGATTTGCTCTGCGGTGAACAGCTTCGGGCTTCGCGCCGCATCGGGCATTCGCGTGGTCTTCACGTGGTTGCCGTTTCGGACCGAAAGTCCGCGGGAGTCCCACACGGCGAATACGTCGTCCTTTCGGAAGAGAACGCTCGTTCGCGGCGCCTCCTCCTTGAGAACCGCTTCGAGGGAGTGCTTGTGCGCTCCGGCCGGCGTTTGGAGGTAGAACGTGTTGTTTCCGAACGTCAGAGCGTGTCCGGTGGGAGATACGCCGGTTTGAATCGCCGCGCCGAGAAGCAAGACCGAAACGACCATCGAGGTTGACTGCAAGTGTACTGTGAGGACTGCGCCCTTTGGGACTCTGAAGCCGCAAAGTGTAAGAATGGGAAGCTCAACCCGGCCGATTGGGGCGGGGCGGTTTCCGTCGCCAACGTTTATGGCTTGCGCGCGATTTGCGTCTTCAACGACTTCCGGGAAAGGCTGATCCTCTCTCGCGCGGCAACTTGCGGAGAATCTGCCGCCGAGCCGCAAGATCAGTGCATCGTCCCAACGGGCTCCGACAACAACACGGCGTAACCGTCCGGGTCCGCCACCAGAAGGGTCCGCTCGCCCCAAACAGCCATTTCAAGCCCGCGCAGAATGGTGACCTTGTGGTCGATCAGGAACTTGGACACTTGGGGAAGGTTTCCAATCCGGAAGTTGATCACCTGGCCCCCTGCCCGGTCCAGCATGGGGTTTTGCTCGTTGGCGGGCTGCTGGAGAAGGAGGATTTCGGTCGCGCCGGTCGAGAGGTACGCGAGCCTATGGCCGTCCCAGTCCTCCTCGTGCCGCACCGGAAGGTGAAGGAGTCCGTGATAGAACTCCAGCGACACGTCCATGTCTCGGACATCCAATATGAGGCTCGTAAACTGACAGGCCATGGTCCACTTTGCTCTCGGTAGGTTCCTTTCGGCGCCGTGGGGAAAGACTCCTTCCGATCTATTCCGAAACTCGCCGCCCAACCCGGCGTCATAATAGGCCATGTCTCCCGATGCGCTCTTTCGACTCTGGCAGCTTCACCAAATCGACGCGGCCATTGTCGAGATTCGCGCACGGGCCGCGGGGCTCGATCCGGGACGCGAGATTCAGCGCGAGATCGACCGGCTTTCCCAACTCCTTGCGGGCGCTCAAGAGCGCTACCATCAGCTCGCGGGCGAGCAGGCCGACCTGGAACTGAAGCAAAAGGGCATCGACGAGAAGATCGCGAAGTTCGAGAAAGACCTCTTTAGCGGGCGAATCGTCAACCCGCGCGAAGTCGAAGCGATGCAGAGGGAGATCGAGATGCTCCGCAGGCAGCGCGGAGAGGCCGATGTCCGAATCCTCGAACTCTGGGAACTCGTACCGCCTGCAAAGGCCGAATCTGAGGCGCTGCAACGCCAGATCGAAGAGCAGCAAAGGCTCCTTGCGGCCCACCAGAAGCAGGTTCTTCAGTTCAAATCGCAGTTGGAGGACGCCTTCAAGAAGCGGACCGAGGAGCGGCCCGAGGCCGTGTCCCGCGTCGATCCCATGCTTCTCACGAGGTACGAGTCCATCCGAAAGAACCACGGTGGGATCGGGATGACTCGAGTTGGGAAGGATCAAATGTGCGAGCGCTGCGGTACGAAAGTGCCCCTGAAGGGCCTCGAACTCGCTAAGGAAGGGAGGCTTGCACTGTGTGAGTCTTGCCACAGAATCCTTTACGTTTCTGAGGCGATCGCATGAGGTTCGGCATCGGGCTCGTCTCCGCTGCTCTCCTGTTCTGCGCCTCCTGCGCGAAGTTTCCAAGCTCCGGGGGGCTCCCCAACGATAAGCGCTTGGTCTTCCTCATGCAGGTCCAGGGCACGATTAACCCCAATTATGTCTATATCGTAGCTCTCAGGCCTTCCACAGAACCGAATCCGCCCGACACCGGGCCGATCCCGGTGATCGCGCCGCCCTGGGGCAACGGCTTTGTGGCGGGCAATGCGACGCACTTCGTCCGCTGGGACGTCAATCAGTCCCCTGACTACCTGCTGTACGCGTTTCAGGATCCCAACTTGCTTCAGTACTTCGCCATAGGGGTCCCGATCGTGTACGAGGACGTGTTGCCGGGGTCCAAGCGGATTCGCTTCGAAATCGACCTGAGTCAGATCATTCCCGCCGCGATGTTGGATCAGTATGAGTCTATCCAAGTGAACTTCCTCACAATGGACGTCGTGCCGCAAGGGGCGACGGGCTCGAAGCAATGGGACGCGCTTGGGAACTCGTTGGTGCCCTCCGGGATCAACCAATACGTGACGCTGTCGCTCCGGACGAGCGGTATATATAACAATCAGACGTTTTTTGATTTAGAACCCCAGAACGACACCACCCTCCCCGACCTCGACATCGTCGATTGGTCTGTAGAAGTTCGGCTGCAATAAATGCCCAAAGTCAGCGTACTGCTCACCTGCTACAACCACCTCGAGTTCCTCGGGCCATGTGTCGATTCGATCCGCGGTCAAACGATGGGCGACTTCGAGGTGATCGCCATCGACGACGGCTCGTCGGACGGCACGAGGGAGTGGCTTTTGTCCCAGCCCGACCTAAGGATACTCTTCAACGAATCGAACTTGGGAACCTACGCCAGCCTCAATCGGGGGCTTGCCGAGTGCGCCGGAGAATACGTCGCGATCCTTAACGACGACGACCTTTGGGCGCCGGAGAAGCTCCGAGCGCAAGTCGAACTCATGGAGAGCGATCCTTCGATCGGCCTCTGCCACACCGACGGCTGGTTCATCGACGGCCAGGGCAACCGTTTGGAAGGCTCGCCTCTCGGTTTTGAGTTCCCGAGGACGCTCAAAGGGAACGTTCTGACCGCCCTGCTCTACGCCAACAAGATCATCGCCAGCGCGGCCCTAGTTCGGCGAGAGTGCTTCGAGCGGCTCGGCGGGTTCAACGAGGAGTACTTCGGCTCCGGGGATTGGGAAATGTGGCTTCGGATCGCGGCCGCCTACCCCGTAGGGTACGTCGATCTCCCCCTGACGTTCTATCGGGTTCATGGGGCCAATGCAAGCCACAAGCTCGAGCGAATATGGCAAGACGACGAGCGACTTCGGAAGTGGATTCGGTCGCAATACGCCTCGTACGGCCAAATGGGGCTCGAGGGCCACGATCTCAGGAATGCAATGGCCCACAACGAAGCGTGTTTGGGAACCGTCTGCAAGCTCAACGGCAAGCCCGCTGAGGCGAGAAGAGCGTACGCGAGGTCGATTCGCTTGTCGCCTGGCCGTTGGAAGAGCTATGTGCGGTGGCTGGCGACCTACTTCCCCGCAGGCGTGTTTCGGAGGTTGGGATGAGCCCTCGTGGCCCAAGGGAGCGCGCGATCTACGCCGATCATGCGGCAACGACTCCGATGAGGGAAGAGGCGCGGCAGGCGATGCTCCCTTTTTTGGGGCCGGAGTTTGGCAACCCAAGCAGCCTCCACTCGCACGGGAGGCGTGTCGCGGCCGCGCTCGACGAGGCAAGGGAGTGCGTCGCAAGCGCATTGGGGTGCGAATTCGGCGAGGTGATCTTTACATCGAGTGGCACCGAAAGCGCGAACTTGGCGATTCTGGGCCTCGCGCTGGCGAACCCGGATCCCCGACGCAATCGAGTGATTCTGGGCGCCGCGGAACACCATTGCGTGATCGAGACTCGCGGCCTACTGGAAAGGTTGGGCTACCGAGTTGAGTTCGCTGAGGTCGACCGATGGGCTCGGGTCGACTTGGAGGCTCTGGAGCCCCGCCTTGCTGAGGACGTGCTCTTGGTTGCCGCGATGCAAGCCAACAATGAGTTCGGCACGGTTCAGGGGGTCGCCCCGATCGCCGAGAGAGCCCACGAAGCAGGTGCGACTTTCTTCTGCGATGCGGTTCAATCGTTCGGCAAGGTTCCCTTCTCAGCGAGTTCGCTGGGCGCGGACCTTCTCGCGATTTCAGCGCATAAGGTCGGCGGACCGAAGGGCGCAGCGGCACTCTATGTTCGGGCCGGGGTCCGGCTCCAGCCTCTAACGGTCGGGGGCGGACAAGAACGCGAACTTCGGGCGGGGACGCCCAACGTCGCGGGCATCGTGGGATTTGCTGCCGCGATCCGTTCGTTCGCTTCCTCTGCCCCACGCTCAGACGCTGCGAGGAGCGCGAGAGACGCCTTCGTGCGCCGGCTTCTTGAGGCGAGGCCTGACGGGCTCCGGTTCACCACCGATCACGGCCCGGGGGTGTTGCCCGGGTTCTGCCACCTTCGCTTCGAGGGCGTCGCCGCCGAGTCCGTCCTCGTCGTCCTCGACCAGTTGGGCGTGAGCGCGGGAGCGGGCGCGGCCTGCAGTTCGGGCAGCCTCGAACCCAGCCATGTGATGCAGGCGGCCGGGTTGACCTCCGCGGAATCGAAGGAGGGCTTGAGGTTCTCGTTTGGCCACTCGAACAGCGAGCAAGACGGCGTCGAAGCGGCGGCCCGACTTGTCGAGGCCGTCGCCACCGTGCGGCGGGCGGCACGTCACTCCGTGCGGCTATAGTGGGATATGGAAGGCCCGCGCGGCCAGCTTTACGACTTGGCGGCGCTCTTCGACGACGACTACGCCTACTTTCATTCGGCGCTGTTCACGAATGACATCTCCGACGCCCATGCTGCAATGCTGTGGGACCTGCTGGCGATCGATTACGGGATGTCCGTTCTGGATGTCGGGTGTGGTGAGGGCCGCCTTTCGAACCGGCTCGCCGAAGCGGGATGCGTCGTAACGGGAATCGACCTCAGCCCCACGCTCGTCGATTTAGCCTGCCGCGACGCCTCGGAACGGGGGTTCGAGGTCCGGTACATTCTGGGCGACGTCCGCGACTTGGCGTGGGAGGGCGAGTTCGACAGGGCTTTCTTGTGGTTCAACACCTTCGGCCACTTCGAAGAGGAGTGCAACAAGGAGATCCTCGCGAAGTGCTTTCGGCTGCTCAAGCCCGGAGGGATCCTCCTTCTCGACCTGACCAACCGGGCTCGCCACATCGCCGAATCGAAGCGAGCGTATGAGTTTGCGATTGGCGAGGACTTCCTGCGCGATGAGTTCGTTTCCGAATGGGACGATCCGGTCCAGGTGGTCGTCCGCACGCTCGTACGTGGGGGCTCTCGAAGGTCGTTGACGTTTCGCTACCGCATGTTTGAGCCTGATGAGATCATGGAAGCGATGCGGACGGCGGGTTTTGCGGAGGTGTCGGTTCGCGATGTGGACGGCGGCCCGTTCGGACCCGATTCGAAGCGCATGGAAGTTCTGGGATTCAAGTCGCCTGAGTAGCCGGGCCTGCGGCTCCGGTAGTCTAGAGGGAGCATGAGCCTACCCATCGAGGACCTTACGCCCAAGCAGATCGTCGGCGAACTCGACAAGTACATCATCGGCCAAGACGCGGCAAAAAAGGCCGTCGCCGTGGCGCTGCGCAACCGGTGGCGTCGCCAGCAGCTTGCACCCTCGGACCGCGAGGACATCCTTCCCAAGAACATCCTGATGATCGGCCCGACCGGCGTGGGCAAGACGGAAATCGCGCGGAGGCTCGCCCAACTGGCCCGCGCCCCCTTCATCAAGGTCGAGGCCACCAAGTTCACCGAGGTCGGCTATGTCGGACGCGACGTGGAGTCGATCATTCGGGACCTTGTGGCGAGCGCGGTCCGGCTGGTCGAGCAAGAGCGAGTCGAACAGATTCGGCCCCAAGCCGAAGAGCGAACTTTGGAGAAGCTTGCGAACCTGCTTGACCCCGCCTTTGAGGCTCCCGAGGAAACGAACGAGGAGTTCACCCCTGCGAACATTTTTCAGCGAGCGTATGAGATTTTTGGCTCGAAGATGGACGATGGCTACCCCGACGAGCCCGTTGAACCGGAGCAGCCCTTGGACCCAGCCGAGGAGCAGCGAAAGCGCAAGCGGCGCAGGGCACGGCTTCTCAAGCGTCTGCGGAGCGGGGAACTCGATAGCGAACCGGTAGAGATCGAAGTGGAGGAGTCCACCAACCCGTTCGTGCAGGTGTTCAGCCCGCAAGGGATGGAGGAGATGGGTCTCGACATCGGCAACGTTATGAGCCCGTTTCCTTCGCGGAAGACCACCCGTTCGCTGACCGTAGCCGAAGCCAGGGAGGTCCTCTTTCAGCAAGAAGCCCAGCGGATGATCGACCGGCAGAGCGTCCATCGCGAGGCGATCCAGCGCACCGAACAGACCGGAATCGTATTCCTTGACGAGATCGACAAGGTCGCAGCCAAGTCGGGCGGGGCAGGCCCGGATGTCTCGCGCGAGGGAGTTCAGCGCGACCTTTTGCCGATCATCGAAGGCTCGACCGTGCAGACTAAGTTCGGCCCCGTTCGAACCGACCACACCCTTTTCATTTGCGCGGGCGCGTTTCACATGTCCAAGCCTAGCGATCTCATCCCCGAGCTTCAGGGCCGACTCCCGATCCGCGTCGAACTCGAGTCCCTCACTGAGAGCGACTTCCAGCGGATTCTGCGCGAACCCAAGAACGCGCTGACCAAGCAATACCAAAAGCTGCTTGAGGCCGACGGCGTCAGCTTGGCTTTCGACGACGCGGCGCTCGATGAGATCGCAAGAATGGCGACCGAGGTCAACAACCGGGTCGAGAACATCGGCGCGCGCAGGTTGCACACCCTCCTCGAGAAGCTGCTCGAAGAACCCTTGTTCGATGCGCCCGATACGAAGGAAAAGAAGGTCCACGTGACTCCTGAATTTGTGCGACAGCGGCTGGCGAGTCTCATCCAAGACGTCGATTTGAGCCGATACATTCTGTAGGGCGTCTCGTCAAGGAGCGAAGGCCGGGCGCCCGCAAAATTTCGAGGGATAATGGACTATGCGTTGCTGGATGTCGCGGATCGGATGGAGTGGCGCGGCCTTCGTGGGGCTGCTTGCCATCGGCGCAACCCCGCAGGAGCCTCTTCAGGAACCCCTCTTTACCCGTGACGAGCGGCTGAAGGTCTTGGAGTACTGGGCGAATCCGGAGAGGTACGCGTCGTCCCTTCCTTCCAACGCCTCGAAGGTGGGCGTGTGGCAGGTTAGGCTCAGCGAGAAGGCGTCCAAGTGGCTCTGGGATTACCGCAAGGCATTGAATCTCCCCAAGATTCCTCCCGGTGAGGTTCCGCCGCCCCTAACGCCCGAACAGCAGGGTTGGGAGAACTGGATCGACGCCCGCGTGGCGTGGGATCGCTGGCAAGCGGGCAAGACTTCCGAGGAGCGCAACGCTCAACGGCAGGGCCGGAAGCCCGCGTTTGACGAGCCTCAGCCACCGAATCCGGGTCCGATCCCCGCTGCGCTCTTCGATCTGGCTGGCGAGCCGCCTGCATTCGCCGACGTCGTCAGCCCCTCGGCCCACAGAATTCGCTTCGACGACGGCGTACAGATCGACTATGTGGATAACCCCAACATGCGCCCACGGTACGCCTACTACAGATTCCCCCAAGGAGTGATGCATGCGGGAAACCGGGTCCGGGATATGGCTCCCGCCGAGCTTGAGCGCTTGTTTGAAGAAGCGGGAGTGACGGCTTCGGAGCGGCGCGTGATGGCGGTCGTCTCGCTGCTCGAAGGGGGGTTCGAGTCGGTCAACACGTACGACACCGGTTTCGTGTCCGTTGGATTCATTCAGTTCGCTTGTCTGAGCGGAGGCGCCGGGTCGCTGGGTCAGGTGCTCCTCAAGCTCAAGTCGGAAAAACCAGACGAGTTTCAGACGCACTTTCGCAGGTTGGGAATCGACGTGACGCCCTCGGGCCAACTCGCAGCGATCAGTTTGTTGAACGGTGAAGAACTGTGGGGTCCGCGAGCGGCGCAAGCGATCATCGACGACAAGCGCCTGATCGCCGTATTTCAGCGGGCGGGTCAGGTGAGCCGCGCTTTTCGCGTGGCCCAAATCGCCGTGGCGAAGGAGCAGTACTACCCGGCAAACGACGCGGTTTCCGTAACGCTGTCAGATGGCCGGTCGCTCTCGGGCATAGTTTCGGATTTCATCAAGAGCGAGTCGGCGATGGCGATTCTCATGGACCGCAAGGTGAACACCGGCAAGCTCGATCCCTTGGCCGAGGTGATCGCTTTCTGTGCGGAGGAGTGCAACGCTAAGGAGTTGAAGGACCTCAGCCGGTATGAGCGGGACATCGCGGCTGCGCTCAAGTATCGCAAGGACTACCTTCTCGACGCTTCGCTGACGCAACCGGGACCGGCGGTGGATGCTCGCCGAAACTTAGTCGAGATGTCGCGCAAAGGGTCTCGCGCTGGACGCACCCCACCTCCCGTTCCCTAAAACCCAATGCCGCCCAGCGATCCGCTGTAGAATGGGTGCGGCGATGGTCTGGCGGCTGACCCTTTGGGGAACGATCGGGGCTCTCTTCTGCGCCACCGTTGGTGCGTGGGGCAGCGACCCTGTCGAACTCCACGTGTGGGGGCAGGGCTTCGGGCCGGAGACCAAGGGTCTGGAGGCTGCGGTTCGAGAGTTTGAGCGCCGCAATCCTGACGTGAGGGTGCGGATGCTCAGCATGGGCGCCGGAGCGATGAACCCGCAGAAGCTCATGACGAGCATCGTAGGCAAGGCGCCGCCCGACGTGATTCGCCAGGATCGCTTCACCATCGGCGACTGGGCCAGCCGAGGCGCGTTCCTGGACCTCTCACCCTACATCGAGCGGGACATAGAAACCGATCCCCTTTCCCCTCGGCCGGAGCAGTACTACCCGGAGACGTGGGCCGAAGTGAGCTACCGCAAAGGCGTTTTCGCGATCCCGACCTCCTTCGACAACCGGGCGCTCTACTGGAACAAGAACATCTTCCGCGAGAACGCAGCCGCCCTTCGCAAGGCTGGGCTCGGCCCCAGTCGCCCGCCTCGAACTTGGGAGGAGCTTCTGGCCTACAGCAAGGTCCTCACCCAGCACAACGCCGACGGGACGCTGCGCCAAGCGGGCTTTCTCCCGAACTTCGGCAACTCGTGGCTCTATCTTTATGCCTTCCAACAAGGCGCCGAGTTCATGAGCCCTGACGGGCGGACGTGTACCCTCTTCACTCCCGAATCCGCGAAAGCACTTCAGTTCATGGTCGAGGGGTATGAGGTCGTGGGCGGCTATGAGAAGGCGCTCAGCTTCCAGTCAGGATTTCAGTCCAACATGAACGATCCCTTTATCGTCGGCAAAGTCGCGATGAAGATCGACGGCGACTGGATTCTCGCCAACCTCGCGCGCTACGGCCCGCAACTGGATTTTGGGGTAGCCCCTCCCCCGGTTCCGGAAGACAGGTACCGATTGCAGGGCGAATTCGCGGGCGAAACCGAACGATTCGTCACGTGGAGCGGCGGGTTTTCGCTCGCCATCCCAGAAGGGGCCCGCCATCCCGAGCAGGCTTGGCGATTCGTGAAATGGATGACCAGCTTGGAGGGCAGGCTTCTCGAAGCCGAGGCCCAGAGGGATTGGGAGGAAAAACGCGGACGGCTTTCGATCCCGCGACAGAACGCCCATCGGGAGGCCAACGAGATCATTTTCCTCCAGCTCAAGCCCAAGCAAGCCAAGTTCGCCGACGCCCTGCAAGTTCATGTCGATCTCGCCCCCGCGGCGAAGATTCGGCCTGTGACCTTCGTCGGCCAGATTCTCTGGGACGAGCACGTCCGTGCGACTGAACGAGCTTGCCTGAAGCTCTCGCCCCCCGAACGCGCCCTGAAGGCGGGCCAGGCGGTCGTTCAGAGGGAGATCGACGAGTTCTTTCGCATGGAGCAATACCCGCCCGCCAGTCCGTTCGTACTGGTCGGATTCGGGGTGTTCCTTGGGGGCGCAGCGGTGGCTTGGTTTGTCGTCCGAACGCGAAGGGAGCGGGTGGGCCGACTCTCGCGGCAAAGCGCAAGATGGGGCTACCTACTGATCTCCCCTTGGCTTGTGGGCTTTGGCATCCTGACGCTTGGGCCCATGATCGCCTCCCTCGTTCTTAGTTTTACGCACTACCCGGTTTTGAGCGAACCCAGGTGGGTGGGGACCGATAACTTCGCGGACCTGTTTACGGCGGATTGGCCCAACGTGAAGAAGTCGCTGGCGAACGCGGCGTACTTGGCGGGGGTCGGGGTGCCTCTCAGTCTTCTGACCGGCCTTTCCATCGCTCTGCTGCTCAACTCCGCTGTGCGCGGCCTCCGTTACTACAGGACCTTCTTCTATATGCCGGCCATCGTCCCCACGATCGCCAGCGCGGTCCTTTGGGCATGGCTTCTTTCGGGCGACCCCAATAAAGGACTCATCAACGCCGTATGGCTCGCGACGGTTTCGGAGTGGTTCGGGACTCCCGTTCCCGGATGGATCAACGCTGAGGCATGGGCCAAGCCCGCTCTGATCCTGATGGGAGTTTGGGGCGCGGGGAGCGGGATGATCCTGTGGCTGGCGGGGTTGAAGGGAATCCCTACCTCGCTCTACGAGGCGGCTGCGATCGACGGAGCGAACCCCCGGCAGCAGTTCTGGACTGTGACCCTCCCCCAGCTTAGCCCGATCATTTTCTTCAACCTCGTGATGGGGATCATCGGCTCGCTGCAAGAGTTCGACCGAGTCTACGTGATGAGAACCCCCGACGGGACCCCTGGCCCCGCTGATTCTCTTCTCGTGCCGGTGTACCACCTGTTCGTCAACGGTTTCTCTTACTTCAAGATGGGCTACGCAAGCGCTTTCGCGTGGCTGCTGTTTGCGATCATCCTGATCCTGACGGCGATTCAACTCAAGCTTGCCCCGAAGTGGGTCCACTACGAGGCCGAGAACTGAGCCACAACACCGCTCCCAACCGCAAGGTATAATCTCCCCGTCCTGCGCAAGGCCTTGTGGGGAGTCCGGCGCAGGATTTCAAACGTCAGGAGCAAGCTATCGATATGCCAGGAACAGGCGCCGTCGTCCAAGTCATGGGTCCCGTCGTGGACTGCCGTTTTTCCGCTGAGACCCTTCCCGAACTGTATAACGCCATTACCATCACCGATGCCGCCAAGGGCATCGACATCGTGTGCGAAGTCGCGCAGCACTTGGGCGATGACATCGTGCGGTGTGTCGCGCTCGCCAGCACCGACGGGTTGGTTCGTGGCATGACCGCGACCGACACCGGCGGACCGATCACGGTTCCCGTGGGCGAGCAGACCCTCGGCCGCGTGTTCAACCTCCTCGGGCGTCCGATCGACAACGGCCCCGAAGTCAAGGCCGAACATCGCCTCCCGATCCACCGTCAGCCGCCGACCCTGCGCGAGCAAAACGTTCAAGTAGAGATACTCGAAACCGGCCTCAAGGTCGTCGACCTTCTGTGCCCGTTCAACAAGGGCGGTAAGGTCGGCCTGTTCGGTGGCGCGGGTCTGGGCAAGACCGTTCTCATTCAGGAGTTGATCCGCAACATCGCCGTCGAGGCCTCCGGCGTTTCAGTGTTCGCCGGGGTCGGCGAAAGGACCCGCGAAGGGAACGACCTCTGGCTCGAAATGAAGCACGCCAAGTTCAAGGACAAGGACGGCGTCGAGAAATCGGTTATCGACAAGACCGCCATGGTCTTTGGCCAGATGAACGAGCCCCCCGGCGCGAGGTTGCGCGTGGCGCTTTCGGCGCTTACGATGGCCGAGTACTTCCGCGACGAAATCGGTTCGGACGTTCTGATCTTCGTCGACAACATCTTCCGGTTCGTGCAGGCGGGTTCCGAAGTTTCCGCTCTTCTGGGACGCATGCCCAGCGCCGTGGGTTACCAGCCCACGCTCGCCACAGAGATGGGTTTCCTTCAAGAGCGAATCACCTCGACGACCAAGGGTTCGGTCACGTCGGTGCAAGCGATCTACGTCCCCGCTGACGACCCCACCGACCCTGCTCCCGCGACGACCTTCTCCCACCTCGACGCGTACGTTTACCTCGAAAGAGCGATCGCTTCGAAGGGGCTGTACCCCGCCGTCGACCCGCTGGCATCCACCTCAAAGAACCTCGACCCGAACATCGTCGGCGCGGAGCACTACGACGTCGCGCGAAGGGTTCAGCAGGTCCTGCAGCGCTACAAGGAACTCCAGGACATCATCGCCATCCTGGGCATCGACGAGCTTTCGGATGACGACAAGCTGATCGTGGCCCGAGCCCGGAAGATCGAGCGGTTCCTCTCGCAACCCAACTTCGTCGCCGAGCAGTTTACGGGCAACCCGGGCCGCTATGTCACCCGGCAAGACACGGTGGCGGCGTTCAAGGAGCTGATGGACGGCAACCTGGACGACATCCCCGAACAGGCGTTCTTGTACTGCGGCGGCCTCGACGACGTACACGAGAAAGCCGCCAAGCTCAAAGCCCTGGCGTAGAAAGGGGGGCGAGCACCCATTTAGGGTTCGGCTCTCGCTCGACGAGATGTTGTTTGCACCAGTCTGGGTCGGGAACTGGGATGCACCTGTCATAATAGGGGTGTTGAGTTCAAATCGGACCCTCGGTCTTGGAAGAAGCGTAGACGTCTATTTGGGTCGCTGGGAACTCTGGGGCGCCTGGTGCGATTGCTCTGGGACGGGCGAACAAGGAAAGTCGGATGTACGCCCTTGAAGCGGGGCAAGAGGTTTTGGCCGTGCGGCCCGAAATGGCGCTTCTGGGGATATTGAACGGCGCAACCGACGAATCGTCATAGCCATGATCTTTGGAACCTCTCAGGAAATCGGACAATGTCACGCGACTGGTCGAAATTAGACGAACTGATCTTGTATGTCGCGCAACGATGCGCAGGGGACTCTCGCTTTGGGAAGATCAAGCTCAATAAGATTCTTTTCTACGCTGACTTCAAGGCCTTTCTGAAAACCGGGAAGTCGATTACCGGGGAGAACTATGTCAAGCAGCCGTTCGGACCGGTGCCTTGCCATCTCGAAAAGCGGCTCAAGCACCTCAAGGGTAAGGACCTTGAGGTTGTTGAGACTGAGTTTTTTCGTAGGCGACAGCAACGCGTGGTTCCCAAACGCGAAGCGCGGCTCGACAAGTTTTCGGGAGAGGAGATTGCGATCGTAGACGACGTCATCCGCCAGTCGGCCAATTACACCGGATCCGATATCAGCGAGTTGTCCCATCGCTTCTCGGCTTGGCGAGTAGCGGAGATTGGAGAAGAGATTCCGTATGAGGCTGCCCTTGTCCAGACTGGGGAGAGGACGAGGGAGAAGCTCCAAGTCGCAGAGACGCTCTTGAAACGAGCGCGCGATGCGAGGTCGAAGTAGCTGGTGCGAAGTATCGTTCGAACGGACGAGTTCGAGCGCGAGTTGCTCCTGATCGAGCCCGATGTTGCCCGTAGTGACGAGTTTCTGGAAGGTGTCGAATGGTTGCTTTCCCGCGATCCTGTTGCCGGGCTGCAATTGAACAATAGGGTGTGGTCGCTCGATACGAGCGAGTTCGCTCTCATCGAGCCTCTGACGGTCTATTACACCTTTGATGACAAGCGGGTTTGGCTCCTTGCCATCCGACGTCCAATCGAACGACCGGAGGACTGAGATTTCCTTGAAGCTTGACCTGGGCAAGCCAGTCCTTGGTTTTGCGCCGGGCTCTCTTCGGTCTCCTGGAGGGCCTTTATGATCTGGTCTTCGCTGTAACGTTTTCCTGTGCTCATGGGTGTCTCCTTGATTCGAGACGGGAAAGCCAAGCTCGATGCAGGTCAGTTGTTGGGGGACCAGTCAATCAACCCTACCGAATCCTCCGAAAAAGTACTGGGGCAACTCAGGCTGCTTCGCCGAACGGATCGCCAGCCCTCACGACTCGGTTGCGCCCGGCCCGTTTCGCTTGGTAGAGCGCGTCGTCGGCCTTCTCGATGACCGTCGTGTCCGACTCCATCGCGGGCGACCAAGCGCACACGCCGAGGCTGATCGTGATTTGCCCATATTCCGTCGGGATGCTCTGAACGGTCTGCCTCATTCGCTCGGCGATGGCCGTCGCAGCCTTGCCGTCGGGATCGCGCACCAACGCGCAGAACTCCTCGCCGCCGTATCGAGCCAGAACGTCGACATGACGTAGCGGGATGCGGAGAGCCTTACCGACCTCGCGGAGCAAGAAGTCGCCCGCCAAGTGGCCGTGCTCGTCGTTCAGCGCCTTGAAATGGTCGATGTCGGCCATGATGACGCTAAACCCCTGCCCTCTTTTGGCTAGTTCGATGAACTCGGCCAGCCGCTCCATGAGGATTCGTTTGTTCGCAAGACCGGTCAGGGAATCCGTGGCCGCCAGCTCTTCGAGTTGTTCGTTGGCTCGGAGCAGACCCTCGTTGGCTTCGTTCAGCAGTTCATGCGCGGTCTTGAGCTCCTGCAACTGAACTCGCACCTGGTCTTCCGCCGATTGCTGGCGCGTGACGTCCACCGCGACGATGATTCCACCTGCGATCTCGCCGCTCGGGCCGAACAGCGGGTGAAAGCTAAACAGAAAGTGGCGCTTGCCGTCCGTCCAACAGGCTTCGTTGACCGATCCCCCGGCAGCCACGATCGCGGCCAGATCATCGAAGCTCCCATCCTCGAAGCTCCCGCCGAGGACTTCAGCCACGGGTCGCTGCAGCGCGTCCTCCGCCGAAAAGCCGAAGACGTTCAAAGCCTGCGCGTTCCACTCAAAGAGGTGCAACTGGCTATCGAAGGTGAGACAAGGAACCGGGAGGCCCTCAAACAACTGCGAAAACCGCTTCCGCGAGAGTTCGACCGCCTGATAGGCGAGTTCCAGGCGTTCGTAGGCGGAGGCCAGTTGTTCTCGATGCTCGTTCTCATTGCGATCGGCTTCCTCGCGCTGCCGAAGCACGGAGCCCCTCATCAGGCCGCCGAGGAGCCCAACCGTAAGAGCGAGAACGGCCGCTACCGTGAGTCCCTGGTGCATTGCAGATCGCATCGCGGCGAGCCGTTGGACATAGGTCTCTGCAGAAATGTCGACGCCCACCATCCCTGCGACTGATCCGTCTTCCCGGCGAATCGGGGCATAGCCGCTGACGAAGGTGCCCCAGCGGTCGGTGTAGGGCTCGGGGTCAGACGTAGCCAGGCCTTCGCTCAGGGCGCGGACCATGAAGTCGGAAACGTCTTCGTACTCCTCCATGATGTGAGATTTGTCGTCCACCCCGTCTCCGTCAGAGTCGCCTTCCTCGGTCGGATCGAGGACAAAGTACACCTTCCCGTCCCGAAGGACGCACGTATAGACGAAAGCGATTTCCTTGTCGGAGTCTTGGAGCTTCCGGAGCGGCGCGATCGCCCGCTCGTATTCGATCGAGGTCTCCTGACTGCGAGAAGTGAACTTGGCGTGCTCCACGGGGTCGACAACCGTAGCGGCGACCTCGGCAACTCGCTTTAGGTTCGTTCGGATGTTTTCTTTGAGGGCGTTTTCGGAAACGCGGTGCAGCACGAGCATGGAGCACAGCGCTCCAATGAACAAGACAGCGGCGATGAGAATTCCAAGAGCCACCGGGCTTCGTCCAAAGAGACGGTCCAGGGCGCGCTGAAACCTCACCTGAACTCACCCCTCAATCCCGCCACGGAGAACGTCCTCATCGCCTCAGCCCCTAAACCCCAGGGTCAGCCCCCAAACCAATTGGTCGGGCGAGGACGACGCGGCGCGGAGCGCTCCATCCAGGACCCGGCTGTACGTCACCGTGGGCTGGGCAAAAACCCTCTCTGAAAGCTGGAAGTTCGCGTAGACTCGCACCGCAAAGGTCGTCAAGCTGTCTTTCCCAGCGCCGTAGTTCACCGCATGAAACTTCTTGTTCCCCCACCCAAGGGCCGCATCGCCCCCGAGCGTGAGATTCGGCGACATCGAGCGTTCCCATCCCAACCCCGCCTCGCCGAAGTAGCCCCCTGCGCATTCCGCGAAGTCCAAGAAGTGGTTCGAAAAGAACGTGACGGGGCCTGCCTCAACTTCGAGCGAAATCGCCGCCTCAGCCGACGAAGGCGCTCCCATGTCGGGATAGGTGTAGTAAATCAGCGCAGGGGTGACGGTCGCCCAGCCGCAACTCATGCTTCGGGACAGGCTCAGGTCCAGTTCGGTGCCTCCTCGCCCGCTGAGGACTTGCGAGGCGCGGCGAGACGCCCAAACGTTGAGTTCCGTGTCGCCGAACGAAAGCGTGTTCGACGTCTGGATGACGGGCTTATCGTCCAAAACGAGCCCCCGCCACACGTACTTGGAGTTCCAGGTCGTCTCGTGGGAGAAGGTGGGCGGCCCGAACTCCTGGCCGGATGCGAACGCGGTGTTCCCCACTAGCAATGCGCCCGCAGCCAAGCGCCCTCCCCGGCCCACCCGCGCCAGAAACTCCCCGTAATTCACCCTTCTACTCCCTGAGTCGAGCCTCGCCTCGGGCCGCCCACGCTTCGGCAGCGCAGCGCGACCCAGCGGCACTCGAATTCGCCGCCCGCGCGCCAAAGCCCAACTCACCTTTACCTTCGGCTCACGGGACTCAGCGCAATTCGGTAGGGTTACGAGGTTTGAAGGAAGCGGTCTGGGCGCACTGTAGCAGGCGGAGGGCTATCAGAGACCTTCTTTCTGATCTCCGACCGATAACGCGCCCAACTGTCTTCGCCCGCATTTGGAGGCGGAGCCGGCGCGAGTCCCATAGCTTCAGCGGCGCGCAACGCTGCCAGATTAGCCACGGAATAGGCAAGCCAATCGCGAGGAAGAGCCGATCGTCCAAACTTATCGGGCAAATGCGAAAGGTCGTCGAACAACCGCACGAACATCCTTGCGGCGAGAGGATACTTCAACGGGCGTTCGCCAGGCGGCGAGTAGGGAGGCTCCAACCGCGAAAGGAGTTCGAGCCGCCGCTCCACGGGCAATGAAGTAAGCAGTAAGTAGAGCGCGTCGTAGCAACTCTCGTCAAACCAATCGTACAGCCCTACTCCAACAAGATGTTCTGGACGCCCTACGTCGCTTTCGCCATGCACGTCCGCAGAGGCGCTTCTTAGCGTGGCTGCCATCTTCTCCGCCCCGAGTCGAGGGTCAACGTAGGCAAGGGTAACGATCAAACTGCCTAGGGTCGTGTATTCTGGGCAAGACAGTGCGCTGCAAAGCAACCTCACCTTCGTTTCTTTGGGGAAACTCGATCTCGTGATCGCTCTGGCAATATCCACCGGATAAGTGCCGTCTGCGACTGCTTCGGAGAAGATAGAGGGAAGCCGATGAGGGTACTTCTTCTCAAGTTGAGTGAGTACCCATTGCCTCCCGTAGCCGATGCGATCAATAGCATGTCGAGCAAGGTACTCCTCTTCTGACAGTTCCTTCACGGAATGCCACCATTCGACCGCACACTGCTTGGAGAGCTTCCAAGTGTCGTCGTCGCCCAGAATGTGGCCATTACTAAGATCGATGAGAAGATGAAACACTAATGTGTCCACGTAGGTCGCGTACTCGATTCCGAAAAGATAGGAAGTCCGAGAAAGTCTCATATCGCCGATATGTTCGAGAAGAAAGGGAATTGCCTTAAGTCCCCAGCGCTGGACTCTTAGGTAGATGTCGTCCCAATTGCCCGTCTGGCCGATTGTGGATTGTGAATTGACAAGGTCAAATACGTCGTGCTGGACGGTCCCCTCTTTGTGAGGATTGCTGACTGTCGCAAGCTGCAGACCCCGCCTGACGGTGCTCCAATCGCGGTCGTAAAGGAAATGGCTTTCGAGACGTTCTTGCGTATCGGGCGGCTGAATCAAGCCGGTTCGCTCGATAGTGGCGACAATGGAGTCAACCTCCGTGAAGGGTACCGAGCTGTCACGGAGTCTGGATAGGTGGTAGTGGATTGCGGCGTACGCGGTAAGCTGTTCGAGGGGTATTGCTTTCAAGGATTCGCCTAATTCTGTGGGAAACCCGCGCTCGCGAAGCGCAAGATAGAGAAAGAGCTGCTCGCTATCAATATGGAGATGAAGGTCGAGAGTATCAGGAGCCGAGGGCAGTGCGAACAGGAGCTTCGGTATCGACTCCGAGGGGGCGCGGTCATCGACCCTGTACATCCGGTTCACTTGAATGATCCGATCGAAAACGTCTCGTACCTCGCAAGGCCGCGAGGGGGATCGAAAGGCGTGGATGTTGCGGCGGCCGCCGAGGCCCATCAAGAGAACCGGGACTGCGTCCTTAGGGGGAGCGGGTACAGCGAAGGCGGCTCTCAGTTCGAGCGCCCGCTGGATGTCGGGAGCGATTTGGGCGCTTAGGGGGAGTGCGATGGCGAGGAGAAGGGTTAGGAAGCCGGTCCTCATGCTCATGAAACGGGTGGGGCCAGTGCAGGTTTCGTCGGGAGGCTTGCCGACTGAAGGTGGAGCTCTCCAAGGAGCCGTCATGCCCGGACCGGCGATGAGCGATCATTGTCCCTGTCACAGAATAGGAACCCGTTGGGGGAAGCAGCGCGGTCGTCAGGTGTGGCAGGCATTGAGTTCGGTTTGGACCCAGAGTTGGACTCAGGGCCACCGTTTCGAGCACAATGGAATCCAAGACTATGGTCAAGGGGATTGTATGACAAACAAGATGAGATGCGCTTGGTCCGTCGTTGCGCTTGGGATCTGCGCTGCACTGCAAGCTCAGGTTATTTCGATCTACGTCGATGGAGATCGGCGCGATGGTCGTTTTCCACCGCAACTCCAAAACGGCAGAACACTGATGTTTCTGCGAGACACGTTTGACGCGTTGAATTGCGCGGTTCAGTGGTATTCCGCTGATCAGCGAATCAAGGCATGGATCGCCGAGACGGAGATTGAGCTGTGGATCGGAAAGACCGAAGCGCGTGTGAATGGACAAACGATGATGCTGGATCAAGCGCCGATTATCGACAAGGCGACTGGAAGTACGTTGGTCCCGCTCAGGTTCATCGGCGAGGCCGTTGGAGCCGGAATCAAGTACAGCGCGCGTGGAAACCGCGTCGACATAGACCGTATGCAGATCCCCTATTGGACCGAAACGGCTCCTTTCAAAGTTGGCGATACGGTCGAAATGCTCGAGCAGACTCGCGATCGATGGATCAAGGCCAAGGTCCTTCGAGTGTTTGAAGTCAAGGTCGGGCTTGACCGCTACAACATTGAATACACCGAAGATGGTCCCAATGGGCGAGTGATGCGACCCACGATGAGCCGTAGCCACATTCGCAAACCGCGGAGCTAGGAGCTCGATAGAAACCTCCCATCCCTCAGCCCTCGCAGGGTTGAGGGTCTCGTCATTGCGAACTCGGATGATTTCTGGCAGGAGGTCCGCTATGTGCGCTCGAATCCCGTGCGGGCTGGACTGGCCGACAGAGAGCATGACTACAGGTGGTCGAGCGCCCTGTTTTGGGAAGAGGGCCTTGGGTCGGACGAACTCGGACGTCGAATCGACGACGCGATGATTGAGCGTTTCGCGCCGCTGGATTCTCTCGTGTTGAGGCAAGGCAAGCGTCCGGGAGGAGACCCTCAACCCCGTGAGGGTTGAGGGATGTAAAAGCAAGTTTGGGGTGGCACCCGGATGGGGTCTCCGGGAGCCCTGCCGAGGGGAGTGCCTGTCCCCTTCTGCCGCGTCCCTTGAGGTGCTCGTGTTACCCTGCCCGCGAGCCGCGGGCGCTCCCAGAGACGCGGGCGCTCCCAGAGCCGAGGTCGCTTCCTGCGTTCGACCCTCGGATAGCGATCTGCGCACAATATTCAGGAAGCTCCTAGACTTCCTCGTTCTGCTCTACGATTCAGACCGGGCCACCAGACCTCAAAGTCCCCGGTGTCGTCTACGAGTCAGACCGGGCCACCCGGCGCTGAGGGAAGGGCGCTCGTTTCCCCGGTCTGCCCTACGAGTCAGACCGGGCCACCCGGCCGTCCAAGACCGCGGGATCGCGTTAGGGGGCGGTGAGTTGCACCCCAAAGCAAGTTTGGGGTGGCACCCGGATGGGGTCTTACAGGGCCCTGCCGGGGAGAGTGCCTGCCTCCTTCTGGTACTCCTTCCGGGGTGCTCGCGTTACCCTGCCCGCGAGCCGCGGGCGCTCCCAGAGACGCGGGGCATCCAGCGTCACTCCCTACGGCTCGGACGATGGGACTTACCTCCTTCCCGGGCAAACGGCACGAACCCTCCGCGTGCCCGACCCACCCGGCACCGAGGGGAGAAGGGAGTCAGACACCCTGCTCGAGGTGGAAGAGGGGAGACTCTGACCCCGCACGAAACGGGTTCAGCCAAGACGTCGGTGGCGGGAATGTGTAGGAATCGAACCCACCCGTCCCCGTAAGAGGACACACCGGTTTTGAAGACCGAGGGGCACACCAGCACCCATCCACTCCCGCACGAGATCGTACCCCCAGGTTCCCTTGAGGCGAGCCCGCGCGTTGCCGAAGAGTCTCTTGAAAACCGAAGTCGGCGGGTTCTGTCGTCCCGGTTCATTGAACTGTGCCTTGGCCGGCAGCGAGCCTGAAACGCCCACTTTTGGCCCTTTCGGAGCTGCTCTTCAGCGGGGTCCCTAGGCTTGGCGAGGGGGACGGAGCCCAGCAAGCGACTCCCGAACCAACAAGAGCCCGACGCGAAACGTCTCGAACTCGAAGCTCAACTTCCGATACAGCGGGGCTTCGGCGTCGAAAGGCACATAATCGAAGCTGCTCACGATCTCGTAGCTTTCGCTTCCTTGACGAACGGCGTCTGGGATCGTGGGAGCTCCGGTCGCGTTCGGGAGGTGTTCGGGGAACATGCCCGACCAGAAAAGCAGGTAGTCGCCAATGTGGCGATGCACCTCGCGCTCGCGCTCGAAGGTCATGGCATTCTGCCGGATATCGCCTTCGGGAAGCATATCGTCGATGCGTTCGAGCCGGTTGCCGTCACAGTCTCGAAGCGCGAAGAGGCGCTCCCGATGCGCGAACCGCACCAGCATCGCGGCAAGGTACGCTTCGACGTCTTCGTATCCGGGCATCCCCAGCTTATGAGCGAGGGAGCGATGCACGGCCTCTTCGAAGAACGCCTGGATCGGATGTTCGGACGGCCTGGGGTTCATGTTCGTCAGCTTCCTGCGTCAAATTCTTCGATTCGCTGTATATTCTATGTACGTTATTCCGCACTTTCGGGATCGCGGGCATCCCGATCGACCTGCTAAACGCAATCCCAGGCCGGATCGACTCGTCTAAGAAGTTATGAACTGCCCTCGCTGTGGCCGCCAACTCGCCTCTGGGGCTGCCTTCTGCATGCATTGCGGGCAGATGCTAGCATCGAGCGGAGGCTCGATTCCCCTTGTCGATGCGACGCCGCCCGCGAACGGTCGGCGGCTCATCGTCGGGGTGACCGGGGCAATCTTGGTCCTTGCGGGACTCCTGTTCGCCCTGGACGAAACGGGACTTTTGAGGGCAGCCGGGAGCGTCTTTCGGCCTCAATCGCTCGCCGCGCAAGGGCAATCGGGGCAACCCCCGGCCCTGCCCGCAGAGGGTTCGGCACAAGATTCAAGGATGCTTTCGTCGCCGGGGCAAGCGGGCGGTTCGAGTTTGCCCATTCCGGACTCAAAACGGTTCATGCCCGACGACGTCCGGAGGTGGTTGGAACACCTCGAACGGATCGAGCGCAAGCGGGGTGATCTCTCCCGTGAGCATCTCGCCACGGCGATCACGACGATGACAGCCCTGCAACTCGGGGGTTCGATGTCCGAAATCGAGGCTTTGCTTCGTGGCGACCTGGAGGGCTTGGACGAGAACCAGACCCCTCCCACCATCGAGAAGGCGACAACCGACATGGAGTCGATGACGCGCGCGTGGGTGTCGCTCAACGACGAGTTCCTTTCGGTTCCTCCGCCCGAAGAGTGCGTGCCGATCCGCAACCAGTACGATCAGGTCTTGCGCGAAACCGGCGCGATGATCCTCGACATCGTACAGGCTGTGGATAACGCATCGACCGACCGGGAAGGCGCTTTGCAGGCCCTCCTCTCGATGAAGGGGAAGAGCGAGGAGCGGATCGGACGCCCCGCGGAGCGCACCGATCAAGGCGTCGCGCAGATTTGCGACAAGTACGAGACTCGGAAGTGGTTCAGTATTTCGAGGGACTTTGGCGGAGGAGGGTTGTTGAAGAGCCTCGGTATGTAGGCGCCGCCTTGCGCGGACAACGATCGATCCGGCCATGGCCACGAGGGTTTACCCGCCCCCAAGCGAGGAGTTGGGACGATACGCCAGCGAGCTTCTCGCAGGGCTGCTCGTTCGGTTTCCGTTGAAGCGCTCGCCAGTGCTCGAATGGGCGCCCTATCGGGTGACGGCGGGAATGGCGATCTACGACCCACCGGGGATTCGCCTGAGCCGGCTCGTGCTGGACGACCTCCAGAAGGTCCACGATACGCTCGTGCATGAGTTCGCCCATCTCCTTGCGCTTGAGCGGGCGGGGCGAGCGGGCCGAGGGCATGGACCTGCGTGGAAGCTCGCGATGTCCGACCTTGGCGCAGAGGCCAAGGTCCATCACGACTTCGGTGTGAGGCGAAACACCAGCAGGTCCGAGGTGCGCTACACTTGTGACAAGTGCGGCACTCACCTTCGCCGCAAGCGACGCCTTCCGCGAAATAGGAAGTACTTGCATGTGGGCTGCGGGGGCGTCGTTCGCTTCGCCGGACGCTATTCGGCGAACGATGCAGAAGGCGACGCGTAGTACGAAATGAACTCAACCAACCATGTGGATCGCTTCTTCTAAACACGCGCAAGACCTCGACGCTCTTGCCCGCTCCAAATACAGGCTCTCAGCGGCCACGCTGATGGAGCGCGCGGGGAAAGAGGTGTTCAAGGCCCTCAAGGCGATGCTTCCCGAGCGGGGCCGGATCGCCGTGTTTTGCGGCAAAGGCAACAACGGCGGCGACGGCTTTGTGGTGGCTCGTCTCGCCAAGCAGGCCGGATACACCGTCGATGTGTTTGTCGCGGCAAAGCCCTCCGAACTGGGGGCCGACTGCAAGAAGCAATTCGATAAAGCCGAGAAGGCCGGGATCGAGTGCCGGTTTGCGGACCATCCTGATTGGGAGGAAAAGCTGGACTGCCTGGGGTGTCGCGACTTGGTCGTGGATGCGCTCTTGGGCACCGGCGCGAAGGGCACCGTTCGCGGTCCGATTCGCGAGGCGATTCGCGCGATCAATTGCAGTGGAGTTCCGGTCGTGTCGGTCGATATCCCGAGCGGCATCGATTGCGATACGGGCGAAGAAATGGGCGAGAGCGTTTGGGCCTTGCGGACGATCACGTTCGGCTTGCCCAAGAAGTTCCTCTTTCAGGGAGCCGGACTCGAAAGGGCCGGATATTGGACGGTCGCAGATATCGGCCTGCCGCAGGAGCTCCTGCAAACCCCCACCGACGCTCGCCTGATCGACGAGGAGGAAGTGGGGGACATTCTCCCCGAACGCATGAAGGGCGGGCACAAGCGCGATAACGGCTCGGTCTTGATCATCGCAGGAAGCTCGAGGATGCCGGGCGCAGCCGCCCTTGCGGCACTCGGAGCGCTCCGGTCGGGCGCAGGGCTGGTTTCGGTCGCGGGGGTCGCAGACGTATGTAGGGCGATTTCGACGAACATGCCGGAGGTCGTGCTGCTGCCGCTCAGCGAGGAAGGCGGCCTTCTCGGTCCGTCAGCCGCGCAGGAATTATTGTCGTTCGATCCCAAGTTCGATGCGGCGGTGATCGGGCCAGGTCTCACCCAAGGGGAGGCCGTTCAGGGATTCCTCAAGGAGCTTTGGAAGGACTGGCGAGTTCCTACGGTCGTGGACGCCGATGCCTTGAACGCGGTAGCGAAAGGCGTAAGGCTTCCCCGCGGGGAAGTCGTACTCACTCCTCACGTGGGCGAGCTGAGTCGGTTGCTCGAGTTCAGCGTCGCAGAGATCGAGTCCGACCGGTTTGGCACACTCGAAGCGGTGCTGGACAAGTTCGGCAGTTGCGCTCTGGTGAAGGGCGCGCACACGCTCGTCGGCTATCCGGGCTTTCCCGCTTTCGTCAACACCACAGGCAACCCTGGGATGGCGAGTGGCGGCATGGGCGACGTCCTGAGCGGAGTGATCGGCACGCTTCTTTCTCAGGGTCTTCCGTGCATCGACGCAGCGTTGTGCGGGGTGTATTGGCATGGCCTTGCGGCGGATTACTGCGCCTGTACTGTAGGGAATGTCGGATACTTGGCGACCGAAGTTGCAGAAATGTTGCCCCGCGCCCGTGCTACCATAACTTCAAGTTGCGAAGACGAGTAGCAGCGCTTCTTTTGGGTGCGGTCGTCGCGTCGTCCTCGGCGCAGACGCCCAGAACCGTCGAGTTTCAGCCGCAGGAAGGGTCCCGGCTCAAGGCTTGGGTTGCGAGCGCGCTTCCCTCCTCTGCGCCGGAATCTGCGTCCGTACTCGAGGCCCCTAAGTTCGGCTTCGCGCTGCAGGACGCCAAACCCGAAGACAGGCTCTTGGTCTGGGATGAGATTTCGGGCAACGCGCATTCGCTGGCCGTCAAGGAGTTGAAGTCTCCTTGGCCGCTCAAGCCGGAGTCGTTTGGATTCGCGGCGAAGGTCGAAGTCCGCGTGGAGTACAAGGGCCGTCCGGTGGAAACGGCGCAAGTCGAGATCGACGATGGGGGCCGGGAGCAAACCCAACTGATCGACTCGAGTTCGAAGGGCATCGCCGAGTTTTGGTTTGTCCGGTTGGGCGAAGCGAAGGTGACTGTGCGGTATCGGTCGGAGGGAGCGGAGGCCGGCCCTTCAGTACACCGTTTCGAAGTGTTGCGGGAGAGGAAGGACGCGGTCCCTACGCTCGTTTGCTCGCTCCCCAACCCCACGCAAGTCATCGGTTCGGAGGGCGCGCTGGATGCGACCGGCCGAACGGGTCCTGCGCCCGCGGGCGAGCTTAGGGTCAATCCGTGGGGGAATGCCGCCGCATTCCTGATCGCGCTCGCGCTGGCGGTGGCTGTCGGTTACGGACTCTATCGCTGGCTCCAGAAGAACCGCGACACGGTGGAGAAGAAGCTTTCGGATTTGGGCGTTGAGATTCCCGGCAAGCCCGAAGACGACCCTGCCCCTACCCTCGACCCGATCCGCCCTCAGCCTCCTCCCAAAATCGAACTCGCCGACGCCGAGCCAACGTCGGCCCCAAGCCCAGCCTCTCCCCCAGGTCTCGCCCGCCTCATCGACTCCTCGGGCGATGCATTCCCCCTCGAAGCGTCGAAGGTCGTGGTGGGCCGGGATGCGGGTGTGGACTTGATGATCGCAGACGAAGGTTCGGTCTCTCGACGCCATGCCGAGATTCGAGTCGAAGGCAGCCGCGTGTTCGTCCAAGACCTCGGCAGCACCAACGGCACGTTCGTGAATGGGGCCCGCATTGCGCAGGAAGTGGAGTTGAAGCCGGGAGACGAACTGCTGTTTGGCGCGGCGAAGTTCCGGTTCCAGAGGTAGCGATGGGCCAGATATTCTTCAAGTTCCTGGTGGGCGCGGCGATGGGGCTGCTGGCGTGGGTGATCTGGGAGCGTCAGTTCCCGGTCGAACTCCTCGACCCGACTTGGGAGTCCGTCGAACTCAAGTTCGTGCTCACGCTGGGAGCGCTGATCGGGGGGGCTCTCGGACTCCTTCATGGGTTCCTCCAAGGCGGCAAGGTTCATTCGTTTCGCGGCCTGGCGATCGGTCTCGGATTGGGTCTCGTGGGAAGTTACTTCGGATACCGGTTCGGCGGCGCGCTCCTCCGGCTTTTCCCCCACGACATCTTTGTTGGCGACTACTCGATGGCCCACCGAATCCCCGCGAGGGTGTTCGCTCTCGCGCCGTTGGGTTTGCTTCTGGGTACCGCGATCGGCATTGGGGGCCTGACGCCCCGAAGGATTCTCGTAGGCGCGGTGGGGGGCTTGCTGGGCGGCGTGGCGGCCGGGATCGTCTTTGACCCCATCGGCGGGCTGTTGGGAACGCTCGTGCTCGACCTGCGCGGGGGACGGACGACGGTCGTCGACGGCATCCCAACGGTTCAGGGCGAGGTTGGGATGGTCAGCCGCGCGGTCATGGGCATTGCCATCGGCGGGATGATCGGGCTCTTCGTCGGCATCATCGACCGCGTCACGCGGACGGCTTGGGTTCGGCTGGTACTGGGGCGGAACGAGGGGAAGGAATGGGCGATCGACGCAACACAGACCTTCCTTGGACGAAGCGAAACTGCCCACGTCCCGCTTTTTGGCGACCCCAACGTCGCGCCCATGCACGCGTGCATCGTGCGTCAAGGCCAAGCGTACTTTCTCATGGATGGCGGAAGCCCGATCGGAACGGGTCTCAACGGGCAGAGGATTAGCCAAGCGCAGCTTTTCGACGGGGCCCAGATTCAAATCGCAACGCATACTCTCGTGTTCATGCTTCGAAAGGGCTCAGCCCCAGCCCGCGCGGCGGAGGCAATACGAGCGGGTCCGTACGCGCCGGCTCCCGCTCAGGTTCCGGCAGCTACCGCCGCCTACGCCGGCGCACAGACGCCCGCGCCCAGGCCACCCTCCCAACCCACGGCCGCCGTCCCTCCCCCCTCAGCGCCCATGCCCGCTTCCGGGCCCGCCCTCACACCCCTCGACGGACCCCTCGCCGGGCAGCGAATCGAAGTGCTCCAACCTCTCGAAATCGGGAGGGAAGGCGCGGGCGTTCGGCTAAGCTATGACCACGCGGCGTCGCGGCGTCATGCGAGCCTGACCGCTGGGCCTTCCGGATTGATGATTCAAGACCTCGGCAGCACCAACGGAACGTACGTCAATAATCAGCGAGTGCAGACTGCAATCCTGAAACCGGGAGACCTGATTCGGATCGGCACGACGACTTTTCGCGTCGAATAGAGTACGCCCTGACACGGAACCAGAGAGAAACGACCGATGGATCGAACTGAAAGACTCGACCCGAACCGCACGCAAATGACCGGCGCGCCCAGCTCCGATCCGATGCGGACGCAAGCCCTCGGCGCAATGCCTGACGCAGGACGAACAGCGGCCTTGACCCCGGAAAAGGCCCTGAGCGCGAGCATCGTCCCTGGACGGGCGGTAACCCTTGCCAACGGCCCCGCCCGAGAGCAATTTCTGATCGAGATTCACGCGGTCGGAAGCGATGCGCCGAGCGGCTTACCCGGCAGCCGCACACCCCTCAACCTGTGCCTTGTGCTCGATCGGTCGGGTTCGATGGAAGGTCCGCCGCTCGAATTTGCCAAACAAGCCTGCACGCGGCTGGTCGATCTGCTCGGCCCTGAAGACGTACTCAGCATCGTCACCTTCGAAGAAACGGTCGATCTGATGATGCGGCCTCAGCGCGTCACCGACCGGCAAACGATCAAAGACGCCATTCAGCGGATCGTGCCCGGCAACACGACGAACTTCTATGACGGCATCGCGTATGGGCTGCAGCAGGTCACGCAAGTGACCGATCCGGGCCGAGCCACGAGGATGATGGTGCTTTCCGACGGTGAACCGACGGTCGGCGTCAAGGATTACGGCGCGCTCGTTCAGTTCGCAGGGGACGTCAAGGCGCGAGGGGTGACGATGTCGTTCCTCGGGTTCGGACCCGATTACAACGAGGAGCTTCTCGCGGGAATGGCCAAGAAGTCGGGGGGCAACTACTATTACATCCCTCAGCCTGAGCTATTGCCGGAGGTCTTTCGCGCCGAAATCGAGAAGCTCATGACCGTCGTGGCGCGCAACCTCGAACTCGATCTCCGAATGGCGAGGTGGGTGCAGCTACGCTCCTCCCAAGCTCAGGCTGGAGAACGGGCGGTCACGATTCCGCTCGCTGACCTCGAGCGCGGGGTTACGATCCAGCACGTAGTCGATTTGGAGTTCCCCAACCACCCCCTCGGGCATTACCGAGTTGCCAACGGGCGTCTCCGCTACGACGATTGCCTGAGCGGAAGGCAGGAGGTGATCGACCTCGATCTCGTAATCGAGTTTTCTGCCGACGCTGGGGCCTATTCGGTTCCCGTCGACCCGCGGGTTCGACAGGCGGCTGACATCGCTCAGACCTCACGGACGGTCGAAAAGACGGTGATGGGGCTCAAGACGGGCCAGGTTACGGTCATGGGCGCGATCCAAGAACTCGAAAAGACCCAGGCGCTGCTCTTCGCCGAGGGAAAAACAGCCGAGGCGCAGGAAGTGACGCTCGCGCTCAGGGCCCTGCGCCAAGGCGACGCGGGTACGGCGGAAAAAACCCTACTCGGAACGATGGTCCAGCTCGATCAGGGCAAGAAAGCGGACTGAATCTCAGACCTGAGATTGTAGGCCGCACCGCAGGACGAAATTGCGTATCATCGTCATTCCGTGTTCGCTGTCGATGGACTCCGGATGAAACTGTACGCCCTCGATCGGGAGCGTCCTGTGCCTGATTCCCATGATCTCGCCGTCGTCCTTCGACCTGGCGGTCACGTCGTACCCTGGAGGCACGGCGTCCGAGAGCACAGCAAGTGAGTGGTAGCGAATAGCCTGAAACGGGCTGGGGATACCCTCGAACAGCCCCTTACCATCGTGCTCGATTTGCGAAGCCTTGCCGTGCATGATCGACTTCGCTCTGCCGACTTCTCCGCCCCCCGCGAGACCCATCGCCTGCATCCCCAAACACACGCCAAAGACGGGCACTCCGACCAGCGCCGCAGGCGGATGCGGCGAGGTTACTGCGTTCAGGATATCGAGACACACGCCCGAACGGTCCGGTGAGCAGGGTCCCGGCGACAGCAAAACCCCCTCAGGGCGCAACCGCGCGATCTCCTCCAGGCCGATCTCGTCGTTCCGTGCGACCTGAACCTCCGCGCCGCACACGCCAAGGTACTGAACAAGATTGTAGGTGAAGCTGTCGTAATTGTCGATGACCAGAATCACGCGGGGATTGTAGCAGGTGGCGTCGAGGTGCGCGTTCGGCTATAGTCGGTTCGAGATGCAAGCGCTCCACGCCCTGATCGTTGCCGGAATCGTCGCGGCGAATTCGGCCTTCCCCTCCGCCGAGCAAGGCGGCTCAGCAGTTCGAGTGAGGAACTCCGAGGAACTCAGGAGGGCTCTTCAGAACGCCCCGCCCGGAACCGACGTCCTTCTTGAACCTGGCGAATACCAGGGCGGACTCCACTTCGTGGGTCTTCGGGGCTCCCTTGCAAGGCCCATCCTCATCCGCGCATCCGACCCTAAATCTCCGCCCCGATTCGTCGGAGGAGGACTCCAGTTTTCAAAGGTAAGCCACCTTGAAATCCGGGACTTAGCCATCTCGGGCGCGAAGACCAACGGCCTCAACATCGACGATGGGGGCAATCTGCGCCAACCTTCGCATCATGTGGTTCTGAGGAACATCAGAGTCTCTGATCTTCCGCAAGGCAACCACGACGGCATCAAACTCTCCGGAATCGACGATTTCTTGGTCGCCGATTCGGTGGTGGAGCGATGGGGAGGCTCGGGGATCGACATGGTGGGTTGCCACCGAGGAAAGATCGTCGGCTGCACGTTCCGCGCCGGTGGGGATAGCGGAGTCCAAGCCAAAGGGGGCTCATCGGAAATCTCCGTCGTGCGCTGCCGGTTCGAAAACCCTGGCCACCGAGGCGTCAACGCAGGCGGCAGTACCGGATTCGAGTACTTTCGGCCGCCCCTTTCGGACATGCCTTCGAACGGAAAGTACGAGGCGAAGTCGATCACCGTAGAGGGCTGCGAGTTTGTCGGAGGGGTCACCCCGATTGCCTTTGTCGGGGTCGATGGCGCGGTGTTCCGATTCAACACGGTTTTCGAACCCGAACGCTGGGCGTTCCGCATCCTTCAGGAGACCCGAGAACCGGGATTCGTAGCCAGTCGCGACGGCCAGTTCGAGAGCAACTTGATCGTATTTCGCTCGGATCGGTGGTTCAGCGGAGGGGTCAACGTGGGGCCGGGCACTCAACCGGAGTCGTTCAGGTTCGCCCGCAACTTCTGGCTCTGCTCCGACAAGCCCTCTTCGAGTCGCCCTCAGCTTCCCACCCCTGAAATCGGAGGGACCTACGGGCTCGACCCTGGGGTGATCGATCCCACGAAAGGCGACGTTCGAGTGCGGGAGGGGAGTCCCGCGCAAGCGGTCGGGGCGCACGCCTACCGAACTGCCGACGAGACGCTATTCTCGCGGCTGGTCAGTCCGACGCCCGCCAAATGAGAAACTGCCGCCGCAAGGCTTCGAGGAACCGCCGGTTCGTCCGAACCCAATTCGCGGGTTCTCCGCTCAATCGCCCGATAGCGACCTCGATTCCGAACACGCCCTCGACCTCGGAAGGCTCCGCGCGAATCTCGATCGATTGCGAAACCCCCAAGTCGAAGGGCGCAAGCCAGACCTGGGAGCCAAGGGGCGCCAGCGGCTTGTCCGCCCCTCGGACTTCAGCGGTCACGATGTCACCGATCGTGAAGTCCTCATAGGCCAGGAGCCATCGCTTGAGATGAGCCAACAGCGCGTCCACTTCCTCGGCGGAGATTCGGATGGGCAAGGGCACCGTCCATTCGTCTGAATCGGGCGGAGGCAACCGGAACTCGTCGTCGAGGGCGGGCGCAGCGATCTTTCGCGCGATCCTTGCAGGGTAGAGCGAACTCCCCAAAACAACTCCCGCCACCATCAGCGAGGCCAGCACCGACGAAGTCGCGCTGAAGTTGACGTACAGACCCGGAATCGCGTCGGTAGCGATAAGGAACCGGCCCAAGCCCTGCGCACAGAAGTAGCCCAGTACCGAGCCCAGCACCCCGTAGACCAGGGACTCCGCGAAGTAGAGCAGGGCGACATGGTTGGGCGCAAGGCCGATCGCGCTGAAGATTCCGATCTCCCGCGTCCGCTCGTACACTCCTGCGACCATCGTGTTGACGACGAAAAGCAGCGCGATGAGCGCTTGGATGAGCACGAGCGCTACGCCGGAGGCTCGTGACCCTTGCTGGACGCTGAAGTAACGAGCTTCCAAGCCCCGATCGGTCGGCACGGCCGCAAAGAGATTCAGCCGCAGCCTGGGCATCAGGTTCTCCAGCTCGCTTGGGACCTGATCCTCTGCGCCGAAACCCACCGCCAACGAGCGAATTTCGCCCCCCAACTCGAGGGCCGATCGGGCCGGAAGCAACGCCACGGAGGACGGGTCGAGCCTGAGGTAGCTCCTGAGGGCGTCCGCATGGGCTCCCGTTTGGTCGTGAAGCTGCTTGGAGAGCGTGAAGTCAGCGGGCAAGGGCGGGTCGCCGTCGAGGTCGATCAAGGCCTTGACCCGTCTCTCGTCGAGCAGGCCGATCACCCGAAATCTCTCGCCCGAACAGCTCACTTGCGCCCCGGCGAGGTTCTCCGGCGAGATGCCGAGCTTCTCCGCCGCGCTTCGGGGAAGTATGGCCGCGTCGCGCTCACCTTCTTCGAACCAGCGACCCCCAGGCGCGAGCGCCGAAGCCAGCGAGGGTCGCAAGGGTTCCAAGGGATCGAGACCCATGAACGCGCGCGCCTCCCACGCCTGGGCACCCCGAGAGAACCGAAACGTGTTCGTGTCGCTGAGGTCCGCGCCGTAGTACCAGACCCTCCTTGCGACCGACGCGCGACCCGCAAAGTGCTGCTCCAGGATTCTACTTGCGGAATCGGGAAGGGGGTCGAGATTTGGCTGCCGCACCACGATCCCGGCGTAAGAAGCGGGCTTGCTGGTCGGGAGATCGAACACCTTGAGTTCGGAAACGACCGAGGTCAAGCTCAGTCCTACGAACGTGACGACCACCAGCACAAGCGTCGTCAACGTGGTCCGCAACCTCCTTCGGCGGAGGTTTTCGACGCCCAACTGAAACGCGATCAAGCCCACGCCGATCCTGCCGATGTCGAGTTGCCGGACTCCCAGCCTCGCAAGGCGATCCACTCGGAGTGAAGTCTCGAACTTGGCGATCACGAACGACCCCACAAGAACGCTCAACGAGCCCATCACGAACGCAACGAAAATCATCGTCGGGTTGCTCACGATCTCAAACGCCGGGTGTAAGAACCGCAGCGCGAGAAACGCGGCAACGAAAATCGCTGTGCTGAGAAGGATCTGGCGAGCGAACACCCTCGATCCAAAGAGCAAACGTTCGGCAAAGTAGCTAAACGGCAAGAGCAGGATGAGGTAGTAAACGACCCCGCTGACCACGTTGTTGGCCACGCCCTGTACGACCGGATGAACTCGAAGCGAGAGTCCCCAGGCCTGCGAGGCGTGTCGGTCGCCCGATTGCGGATCGCGGTCCGCGAAGGCCGCCGCCGCGAGGTCGATGCTGCCTTTCGCCTGTTGCTGCAACGCAACGACCGAAGGACTGATCATCCGGTACTTGGCAAACGTCTCGATCCGGGATTGATTGAGCGTCCAAAAATCGCGGGCCGCCGCCAAAGAAGGACTCAGGAGGAGGCTCGCTGAATGGTCTCCGTCCTCCGTGGCGAATCCACGTCCGTGGGGCTTGCTCGACGTGGCGTTCGAAAGCAACACCCTAAGCTCACCGTTCTTGGAGTAAAGGAGGAGCTTCCATCGCGAGCCTGGAGCGACGAACAGCACCAGCGAGTCTTCAGCCTCCGAGTTCAATCGTGGGTCGTGCCATGCCACGTATGCGCCGTAACTCTTGGGCGGGGCGTCGGCTACCGGGTCGAGAACCTGGGGCAACACCAGGGGTTGAAGGTCGTGGGGATCGGCAAGTTCATAAAGGTCGATGGCCTCGCAATCGAAGACGACGAGGGGCGCCTCTCGCCGGGCGGTCCGAAGCGAAAACCAGTTGGGAAACGACGAAAGCCCCGACTGCCCGACGTTCGGAGCGGCCGTCACGCCGCCCGAAAGTGGGTCGATGCGGTAGGCCTCCAAGCGGGTCATCGACTGCAGGGTGCGAAATCGTGCGGTGACCGGCGATGCCCCGACAAAGCGGTAGCGAGCCTCCCTTCCGACCGTGGCCTCGATCATCGTGGGACGAACGCCCATTTGGGTCTTGTGGTCGTGGACGTTCAGGGCGATCGAATCGGGCACGCTCGTGTCAGGAAGAAAGCTCTTCAGGGGGTCGAACTCGACAACCCGCCCCGAAAGCTCGGCAAACCCTCCGACGAGCGACATCCTCTGGGGTTGGGAGGTCCGCAGCGGGAGCCTGTCCTGGTTCCACGCGTCGATATCTGTGGTGTCATTCGCAACGTGGTTGAGGAGGCAGGCCAAGGCTTGAGTCTGGCGGAAGAGCGACTGAACGTCGACGTGTTCGAGCGTATCGAACGGCGTGTCGAAGCGGGAACGCGCGTCGTCGACCGTTCGGAACGTGAGAGCGTTGTACCGAGCCTGAAGAAACGGCTCACAATCGGCGGCGAACCTGCCCGGAACGTCGTTCTTCCAGGGCCTTCCATCCGAGTCGTTGACCGCATCGAGCAGAAGCGATCGCGGGTCCGACACGCCGAGATGCGGCGCGATCCTCTCCGCGTAAGCGCGCAGTTGCCGCGAGAGAGCGCGAACTTCGTCAGTGGCCTCGGGCCGGACCTCATAGAACCACCCCCTGGCGAACGAGCCGAGCCCGGAGTTGCCTGTGCTGAGGTCAAGCGTGAGGGCGCAGAGGAGGCTCTGGCGGTCCGTCTCGATCCGCCGCTGAACGAACTCGCGCGCCCCTTTGAGCGCCATTCCATGCCCCGATTGGACTAAGAACGTCAGCGGGCGGCGAGGGGGGTTTCCCTTGAAGTACCGGGCGAGTTCGAGTAGCGCAGATAGTCCGGAGGAAGCATCCGCCCCCGGCGAAAGGCCCGGAACGACGCTCATCGAGTCCGCATAAGCGGCGAGCACGATTCGTTCGTGCTTGGCTCCAGGGTCTGCGCCTGGAAGGTCAGCGAGAAGGTTGTAGGTTTCCTTGACCACCCACGTCTGGCGGCATCGGAGGCCAGCCACACGTTCCTCGGCGGCCGCAGGAAGCACCCGCGAGGCGGCCTTTGCGGGCAGCCAGAACCTTGGCGCGTCGTGGGGCGCGGCACTGAACTTGGCCTCGAACTGGAACCGGGTCGCGAAGTCCGGTTCGAGGTAGATGACGGCTTTGACGCCGAGCCGAAAGAGCGTTTGCCAACGAACCTCTGAATCGAAGTCGATGACGGCGAGCGCGCCTTTCAGGACTTTGCCCTTGAGGTCCGACGGACGCCCCGCTCCGAGATACATCAGGCGGCCCGAAAGATCGCTCGTCGAAGTGCGAATCAGGTTCGGCCAGAGGGGATAGAGGGTCGTAGGGACTTCGCTTCCGAGATCGAGCGCGGCGACGCTTTCAGGTTGGGGGACCGTGATCGTAAAGGCCTCCCGCCGAATGTTCTGGAACCCAAGCTCTCGAAGCCGAGCCTCGGCGAACTCAAGCGTCTTGCGCTCGCCATCAGAGCCCGCCAAGCGCGAGCCGAATCCGGCGATTCGCGCGAGGTCTTGAGTGAGATTCTCCTTGGAGACCGACCTCGCTATGCGGCCGTAATCTCGGGAGGGGGAGCCAGGCGGTTGGGCCGGGATCGATGCCGCCAAGAGGGCGATGGCAACTCCGCACCCGCACCAGCCTCCCCAATCCATACTCGGCAGTTCGCCGAAGGCGGGCCCTTGTCCTGCGAATTCGAGCGGACGCAAACGGGATCGGCGCTCCCTGAACCGCTGGATTGCGGCCCAAGGAGCGCGGATCGTCCTCCGATCCTACGGGGGTTGATCGGGTCCAGGCGCTTACTTCTTTCGGAGCCTGCGACCCGCGACTGCGCCGAGGCCCAGCAGGAGGCCGATCATCGAAGCGGGCTCGGGCACCGGGGACATCTGCGCCTGGCCGGCGTTGAGCGGGTCCGGAACCCAGTAGATCGCGTCGTTGTCGGTTCCTCGTGCCGAATACACGAGATTCGCAAACGCGAGATCGGCAACATTCGAGGCCTGGAAGTTGCCCGAAGAGAAGTCCGCCACAGCGCCGCCGTCATAGAGGGCTTCCCAAATCGCCGCCTGCATCGATTGGGCCTTGGCGTTCGAGTCGGCTGCCCCGAAGTAAGCAGCAACCATGTTGCCAGCTTCCTTTAGCGGGCTGGCAAGAGTCGTGCTGAACTGGGGCGGGAGCGTGTCCCACGGGTTTCCCGGAATCGTGTTCACCAGGTCCACGCAAAACGTCTTGATCGAACCGTAACCGTACGACGAATCGGTGAACTTGAGCTTTCCAGCGAAAAAGTTGCCGGTTCGGACGGTTCCGCTTACCGAGAGCGACTGTCCGGTCGAAGTGCCGTCGAACGTGAAGTCGGCCGAAGCAGTCCCGACGATAAGCGCGCCGAGCGCGAGTGTCCATAGTCCTTTCATACAATCAACCTCTAAGTCAGAATCGAAGTCGCCGCCAGGCGATCCGTATAATAGATTCGTTCGTACAGAACGTATTTGTGACTGAACCCCGCAGAATTGCTGGGCGACCGCGGATGCGAGATTGGGGGGGCTCCCCTCTACTGTCATACTAGGCTCGTGTTGCGCGTCGAGGGATTGGGGCGGAAGTTCTCTGGTCGCTGGATCTTCCGGAACCTCAACTTCGAGTTGGGGGCGGGTGACGGGCTTGTCGTAACGGGTCGCAACGGTTCGGGCAAGTCCACCCTTCTCAAGGTGATCTCCGGGTTGCTTTCGCCTAGCGAAGGGCGCTCGCACTTCCACGGAGACCTCCGGCTCGATTTGGGCTACGCGGGGTTGGAGCTTGCCTTGTATCCGAGCCTAACCGCGACCGAGCATCTTGAGTTCTCCGGCAAGTCGCGGGGCGTGCCCTCCAGGTCAACCGCGGTGCTCGACGAGGTGGGACTGGGGCACGCCGCCGACAAGCGCATCAGCCAAATGTCCTCGGGAATGAAGTCCCGCTTGCGACTCGCCTTGGCGATCCAGGCCCAGCCGAAGCTCCTCATCCTCGACGAACCTGGCGTGAGCCTCGACGAACTGGGCAAAGAGGTCGTCGAGCGCGTCTGCGCGGATCAGAAGCAGAGGGGCACGCTGATCCTCGCCACCAACGACCCCGCGGAGAGGAGGTTTGCCACGCATGAACTCGAGTTGGCGAACTGAAATCCTCGCCGTGCTTCGTAAGGAGGCTCAAGTCGAATGGCGAACCCGGAGCGGCCTGATGACCGCGGGCCTGTTCGGTCTCGCCGCGACCGCTGCGACGACCTTTGCCGCGATGACCGAAAAGCTCACCCCCGGCGTCATAAGCGCCCTGCTTTGGATCACGCTGTTGTTTGCGGCTACCGTATGGCTGCCCAGGGCGTTCTTGGTCGAATCAGAACAGGGAACGACCGACCTCCTGCGCTTGCTGGTTCGCCCTCACGCGCTTTTTTGGGGCAAGGCGCTCTTCAATCTGGTATCGATGTCGATCGGCGCGCTCGGATTGGCGGCTCTTCTCTTGCTCTTGGTGGGGGCGGTTCCCACCCAACCCTTCCTTTTCTTAGTGTGCTTGGTCAGCGGAATCGCCGCGCTTTCAGGAACGATGACGCTTTGCGGGGCGCTTGCGGTCGATGCCGGCAATCGGTTCCTACTTGCGGGCGCGATCTCGGTTCCGCTCCTGATTCCACTCCTTGCGATCGCAGTCGCTGGCACGGGCGCTTCGTTCGAGGTTGCGGCGTCAGCGCAGGCGGTCGTGTCAGCCGTCGGGCTCGTATGCTACGCTGTGGCAACGTTCGCGCTTGGCCCGCACATTTTCGCAGCCGTCTGGAAGATATGAAGAGCCCGTATTTGGCCGTGACCTCTCTGCTGATCGTCCTCGGAACGGTCTTAGCGATGGCCGTTTACGATCTGAAGGCATTTCAGGTTCCCGAACTCGCCCGCATCGTTTTCTTTCATCTGCCGGCAGCCCTGCTTTCGACCGGATACCTGATGTTTGCGACCTGGCAAGCGTTCCAAGTCGCTCGGTCGTCGGAACTGCGGCACGACCACCGTATGGCGGCGGCTATGAGGCTCGCGTTCGTGTTGGGAGTCCTGACGCTCGTGACCGGCAGCCTGTTTTCCAAGGTTCAATGGGGGGCTTGGTGGAACTGGGATCCGCGGCAGACCTCGTTCCTGCTGGTGATGCTGATCGTCGGAGCGTTCTTCGCGCTTCGCGCGGCCATCCCAGACGAGATCAAGGCGGCAAGGGCTTCGGCCGGATACGCGCTTGCAGCCTCGCTTCCGATTCTCTTTCTCGTGTTCGTGTATCCGAGATTGCCGCAGGTCGTCAGTCTACACCCCGATGTGGTCCGGCAGGGCAGCATGGATGGCGCCTACTGGGGAGTTCTGCTCTTGATCCTTGCGGGGATGCTGCTCTTGACCGCGCGAATCTACCGACTCGACGTGGCGTGCTCCGAACTCGAAGCGCGCTGGGAGGATACGAATGGAAAACTGGATGATAGCGGCCGTCCCGCCCCTACTGGTGTGGTTCGGCCTGTGGATGTATCTGGCCAAGGTGGACCGACGTCTGCGCGACCTTGACGAGAGAATGCGGTAGTTCGAGTGAGTCGAGATGCCGAAGGCCTAATCTCGGAGGCCGGTTCGTTTCACCGCGTCGCCCCGTTTTACGACGACCTCATGAAGGGCGTTCCGTATCGAATGTGGGTGAGCTATTACCGTTTGCTCCTCGCGACTCAAGGCGTCGCGCCCACCCAAGTTCTCGACTGCTGTTGCGGCACGGGGATCGTCGCGGAGATGCTCGCCGAATTGGGCTGGCAGGTGACGGGGTTCGACATCTCTTTGCCGATGATCGAGCAAGCCCGGCAGAAAGCGGAAAGCCAAAGTCTGGGGATTCGCTACGAGCGCCAAGACGCGGCCGAACTCGACCTCGACGAGCAGTTCGACGCGGCGTATTCGTTCTATGACAGTTTCAACTACGTCACCGACCCCCAGCGCCTCGCCGCGGCCTTCCGCCGAATCGCTCTCCACCTCCGGCCAGGGGCATCGTTCATCTTTGACATGAACACCGCCTTCGCCTTCGAGCAGCGGCTTTTCAACCAACAGCAGTTGGGGAAGCAGCGGAACCTCCGCTACCGTTGGCGGGGCGATTGGAACGCCGACACCCGGCTTATCACCGTTCGGATGAAGTTCTGGGTCGGATACGAGGAGTTTGAGGAAGTTCATGTCCAGCGAGCCTATGAGACCGACGAGATCGTGAACATGCTGGACCGGGCGGGATTCGAGGACGTCCGAACGTTCCACAGCTATACCTTGGATCGTCCTCGCGAGGACAGCGACCGAATCCACTTCGTCGCGACCCTTGCCGGCCGCGAGTAGGCCCCCAACGAGGTTTCGACAGCCCCGTGCAAGGGGCAGGGGGGGTAAAGTCCCCGCGTGCCCCACGACTTCGCGATACCCGGCGATTGGCTCACGCTGGTGGTTCTCTTCGTCGTGGGTGGCGTGGCGAGCGCGATCAACACGGTGGCGGGAGGGGGCTCACTGCTCTCGTTCCCCAGCTTGATCGGGTTCGGGGTTCCCTCGGTCGAGGCCAACGCCACCAACGCAGCCTCGCTATGGCCCGGCTCCATCGGCGGGGCATTCGGCTTTCGAAACTTGCTCTCTGTCGCGGGCCACCACCTCAAAACCCTGCTGCCGCCGACGCTGATCGGGTCCGTCCTCGGCGCGTGGATCCTGATTCATTCGAGCCCGAAGTCGTTCGATTTCGCGGTGCCGTTCTTGATTCTCCTTGCATCGCTGATGCTGGCCTTTCAATCGCGGATCAAGTCGTGGTCGATCCGACATAGCCGCGAGGTCTCGCCTCTGGCCGGGATCGTGATTCAGTTCTTCGTCGCGCTCTATGGCGGCTACTTCGGCGCAGGGATGGGCCTCATGATGCTGGCTTCGTTTACGCTCTACATCGAGGGCACGATCCACGAACTCAACGCGATGAAGGTGTGGTTGGGCCTCGTGATCAACTTCGCCGCCACGGTTTTGTTCCTCATTTCGGGCAAGGTCTTGCTCGTAGCCTGCCTTGCGGTGGCGCTGGGAGGAATCCTGGGCGGATACCTCGCCGCTGTACTCTCGCAAAAGGTCGACTCCGAGAAGCTGCGGATCGCCATCGCGGCTTATGGGTTCGCTATGTCGGCGTACTTCTTCTATCGCCTGGTTCAGTCAAACCTTATTTGAGCCAGCGACGCCACCACCCCAGAATCTCGTTCAGCCGATGAAGCCGAAGGTCGGGGGGGCCGCTACGCGACATACCGTGGGACGTGTTGGAGGGATATCGCACGAAGCGGCTCGGAACGCCCTCCTGTTGGAGCGCGGTGAACACCTGTTCGCTCTGCTCGACGTTGCACCGGAGGTCGCCTTCCGAGTGGATGATCAGCATCGGGGTCTTGACGCTCTTGAAGTAGGCGATCGGCGACTGCTTCCAAAGTTCTTCGATGTCCTTGAGATCGCCCCAAGCGGTTCCCTTGAAGTAGGCGTCTTTGTTGAAGGGAAAGTCGCTGTTGCCGGCCATCGAAACCATGTTCGAGACGCACCGGTCGGTGATCGCAGCCTTGAGCTTTGGTGTTTGCCCCACGACCCAGTTCGTCATGTACCCGCCGTAGCTTCCTCCCATCACGCCCATCGAACCCGCATCGATATAGGGCTGATGCTCCATCCAGTGCAAGACGGTCTGAATGTCGATCCAATCCTTGTTGCCCCAATCCCCCTTGATCGCCTCGCAAAACGCCTCGCCGTAGCCTTTCGAACCCCGGGGATTCGAGTACACGACCACATAGCCCTCAGCGGCGAGGACCTGGAACTCGTGGAAGAACGTCCATCCGTATTGCGCGTGCGGGCCCCCGTGAATCTCCAGAACCGCAGGGTGCGTTTTCTTCGAGCCCGTTTCCGTGGGCTCGATCACCCATACGTGGACTCGGGAGCCGTCGGGAGTGTCGAGCCAGAAGTCCTTCGGCTCGGCGATCTTGAGACCCGAGAGGAGCTTGCCGTTGAAATCGGTCAGGACTTGAGGTTTGCCTTGAGTGCGGTCGAGGTCCAGCACGGCGACTTCGTGCAGCGTCGTCGCATCTCCCCAGGTGCAACTGACCTTGGACCCATCCTTGGAGACCGTTCCAAGCGCGACGTTGTGCTTGCCTTGCGTGAGGAACTCGACGCCCCCTTTCTCGCGCGAGACCATCGCCACGTGCTGTTCCCCGTTTGCGCCGATCTGGACGTAAAGGGCGTTCGAATCGGGCGCCCAAACAAGGGCGGCCTCGAAACTCGCTTCTTTGGAGTCACCCAGCGTCGCAGCCGTCAGACAGTAGTCGTCGCTTTCAGTAAGACATCGGGGGTCGCCTCCTTCGGCCGGGACCACCCATAGCCGGTCGTTCTTTACGCCCCAGGGGTCATCCTCCGAAACCCTGCCTGCATAGGCGATCCACTTTCCGTCTGGGGAGACCTTGACGCCGCCTTTCGGACCCTTGGGCAGTCCGGCGAGCTTCTTGACCTTGCCCTTGAGGTCGACAAGATACATCTGGTCGTTGTCGGGCTCGGCAAACGGCCGCTTGTTGGCGGTGTGGCAAACGGCGAGCGATTTCGAATCCGGGAACCAGTCGAAGCTGAAGAACCCTGTGGGATCCTTGTCGTAAAGGACCCTGTGCTCGCCCGTCGCGACATCGACGACGTACAGGGCAAATCGCTGCGGGCCGAAGTAACCGTCGCCGTCCAACCGGTACCAAATGTCCTCCAGTTCCCAAGGCGGGTCGCTCAGCCCCTTTTCTTCCCGCTCTTTCTTGGCCTTCTCCGTTCGGTTGGGGTGCGTCTCGCGGAAGCTGACGGCGATCATCGAACCATCGGGCGACCACGAAAAAGCGCCAATGGAGCCCTCGGGCAGCGATGTGAGCTTTTGGGCCTCTCCCCCCGAGGCAGAAAGAAGGTGAATCTGCTGGGAAGGTTTTTCCCTTCCCGAAACGAAGGCGATACGATCGCCGGTCGGTGACCACCTCCCCGCGGCGTTGCCCCCTTCACCCGCCGTCCATTGCTTCACTTCGCCGGAGAGCGACACCGAGTACAAGTTCGTGATGTACTTGTTCTTTTCGTTGATGTGCTTCTTCGCAAAGAGCACGCACGACCCGTCGGGGCTCATCCGGGCGTCGCCGACGAACTGAAATTGGAGCAACGTGTCCGGCTGGATCGGCTTCTTGGGCATGAAACCGAGGTTACCCTTCGGGGCGGCAGTCATTCTTGCCTGGATTCTTCCGCCATCGCTCCATTGGCACGCCTCATGCACTCCCTGAGGGCACAGCAACGGAGAACAAACCATGAATCGGCTACCTATCATTGCACTGGCGAGCGCCGCCCTATGTGGATCAGCGCTTGCTTTTCCTACGATGAACTTCGACAGCAAAGGAAAGGGCAGGAACGTCAAGATTTCGGTCGACGAAGGCGACCACTACTCTACGGTCTTCAGCGGCGAACTGAACCTCTGGTTCAACACCTCCGCCACCGACTCCGTCCTTCTGACCGGCTTCTGCACGACGCCCGACGTCGTGATGTCGGGTGGGACATGGGGAGTGACGGCCACCGACACGACCTTCCTTGGCAGCAAGGGCGGGCAGATCGCTCACCTGGTCAACACCTACGCGCCGTCCATCTTCGCAGCGGGCGATACTTCGGCGCACAAGGACGCGGCCATGGCCCTTCAACTCGCCGTTTGGGAGATCGCGTTCGAGACCTCCTCGACGTTTGACGTCACCGACGGCCTGTTCCGCGCCAAGAGGACGGACGGAAGCGCGTTCACGACCGCCCAGACCAGCCTCATCGATACGTACCTCAACGACGATGGATCAGACGTTGCGCCGCTCTATGCGGCCGCGCTCGATCAACACGGCCACCGCACCAGCCAGGACATCGTCACCCCCGTGCCGGAACCGGCCTCCCTCGGTGCGCTTGCGGTCGGACTCCTTGGCGTGCTTCGACGCCGCAACGCGAAGTAACTCTTTCATTGGTTCGCTTGCGCTTTGGACCGAGAGCAAATGCTTTCGGTCCATTTTTTCACTATCCGCCCAGAGAGGTGACCCAAACGCTGGGACAACCGCACTTGGGCAGAGCTACTTGAAGTGCCTTCCGACTTCGTTGGCGTAGTCCTTCCCCAGCCAGTGCGCATTCTCGGACAGCCAGTCGCTCAGTTTCGTCGAGCACTTCGCGGGCTCCGTGGAAACCAACAATCCGCTCATAAGCCCCCTGACCTCTTCACGGGTGAGTACCACATCCTTCAACCTGATTCCCAGGAGAGCGCTCGCCCAGTAGGCGCAGCTTGGAGGCATGTGGACAATCCGCGCAGGGCGCCCGATCGCCTCAGCGATACGTCGCACCCAATCGCCGAAGGCGAACACTTCAGGGCCGCAAGCGTCCGTTGTTTCCGAGCCCTTTGCGTCCAGACTTGCCAGCATTAGCGCCGCATAGTCCTCCACAAAAGTGGGCTGCATCCCGTATTTCCCGCTTCCGGGCACACCGAAAAGGGGGAGATTCCTCAACACCCACGCGATGTTGTTGATCAACACGTCTTCCCTGCCGAAGATCACGTTCGGTCGAAGGATCGTGAATGGGATTCCTGTCGCCTTGAGGTGTTCTTCGACCTGGGCCTTGCCACGGTAGTAGCCGAGAGGCGATTGGAGCGAGGGGTTCGTGATGCTGGTGTGGACGATTCGCCCGACGCCCGCTCTGCTGGCGGCGTCGAAGAGCAGCTTCGAGTTCTCGACCGCCCTCTCAAAGGTCATGCCGCGGTAGGGAAAACGAATCCAGTACGTATTCACAAACGCATGCGCGCCCTTCATGGCCTCCACGAGGCCGTCTGGATCACTAAAATCCATTCGCGCAACTTCAACCTTGCTTCCAAAGGGGTTGGGGCGGTCAGGGTGTCCGGTGAGAGTACGCACGGGCTCGCCACGCTCGACAAGCAGCTTTGTGAGGTACTTGCCTGAGTACGAGAATGCGCCGGTGACGATCGTCATTTGGGTCTTCCTGTCCTGCACGGTACCCGGCACCAGGGGAAGCCAAGGTTCGAATCCAATACCGCACCCTTCCGGTAGAGGTCTTCATTCGAGGAAGCGAGGATTGATCTTGCTACTTGGGTCGAATGCTCAGTTTGAGCGTCGAATACCCATCGATCTCGAAGTGCTCGATCCGAATCCTGTGCGCGCCGCCAAGCGAAACCTGGGCGGAGTCGAGGGTCGGGCCGTGCCAGGTCCAGTTCTCGACCACGAGCTTGTCGTCGATCCAGACTTTCACGCCGTCATCGCTCGTGACCTCAAGCACGTATTCCCCAGGGGGAACCTGGAACGTCCCTTCGGCGAGCGTCGCAAAGAAGTCCGCCGGGAGCCCTGGGCCGATCGCGCCGCCCCATGCATAGTTCAGTTCCTGGACGCGCTCTTCCCGGATCGCCTTGCCCTCCTTGAGCATCTTCCTGAAGGCGTCGTACTGAGTCCGAGGTTCCTGCGTGCCCTTGTCGTAAACGAACCACTTCACGGTCCAATCGATCGGCAAGTGAAACCTCCGATAACCGAATCTCACTGGCTGACCCGCGGGGGTGACCCTGCCGCGGAAGTCCGTAGTCGCTTCGCCCACGTACTCGAATTCAAGCTGGCGATCGATCGACTGCCCGGCCTCGTACTTGACCCTGAGGAACGTGGGGGTTGGGAAGTGGGTCGGCGCATGGCCGATCTCCTTCCAGTTCTCGCCGTCGGCAGAGGTGGCGACGATCTTCATGTCCACGGCCCGCAAGAGCCTCGCCATGCCCGACGGGCCCAACACCTCGAAGACCTGCTCTCCGCTTTCGATCTTCGTTCGGGGCCAGAGCTTGGGCGACTTGAAGTCGTAGGGCCCCCATTCATCCACGAGAATGTAGCGCCTGCCCCTGAGTTGGCCCGGCTTCAGGAACGGGCGAATGCCGCCCTCCAGGGGGCGAGGGGCGAACGGCGCGACCGCGCCTTGGTGCGGCTCGACACCTTTGAAATCGCTCGGCATGGGGTACCACGCGACTTGGAACCTCGCAAGGTAGTCCTCGGTTTTGAGATCGAGCCCCTGGATTACGTTTCCGCTCCCCAACATGAGGGGGGGCGACGGCTTGTAGGAGGGGTCGGTCTCGATCGAGTTATCGACGCCTTCGGGGATCGGAATAGCCTCCGTGGCGAGCACGAGATTCCCCCGGAACTGGAGTCCCGGCGCTTGGCCGTCCACCTTCACGACCTCTTTCACGCTGCCAAAGAGGTTGCCAAGGATGCGCGCGCCCTTGGTGTCTCGCAGCCGCACCGCAGTTCCGGCGAGGTCATGGAACTGGTTCTCGTGAAGGTACGGGTCGCGGCTCGAAGTGTCTCTGTTCTTCGGGTAGCCCCAGTTGGGGTCTTGGCTGGGGTTTTGCCAAAGAACGATCCCGTTCAAATCGCGCCGGAAGACGTTTCGATAGAACTCATTGTCCTGCCCGTGCTCGAGGGCGATGCCTTCGGCGTTCAGCCCGAAAGTATTGGCGATCACCTTCGTGTCGTAGCTGTAGCCGCCCCAAATCCCGTGCCAGCACTCGAGGATCAGGTTGTTGACGAACGAGTTGCGGCTGAAGGTGGCCTCGATCCCGTTCGTCGGCGCGTGGCTGAAGTCGTTGCCGAAAAGCAGGTTGTCGTTGCAGCCCCCTTGCCCGGTGTCCATCGTGGTCTGGCCCGCCCACAAAAAGAACCCATCGCCGCCGTGCGTCACGGAGTTGTAGGCGAACACGTTCTTGTGAGACTGCTCGTAGACGAGGATGCCTGCGGAGTCCTGACCCCTGTTGTAGACGCCGTGGCTGTAGCCGCGAACGCACCAATCGATCCGGTTGTGGAGGATGCGGTTCGCGCTCGATCGGTACATCGCAAGCCCCACGCCGGAGAGAAACGAGAAGTTGGAGTTCCCCACGAGCCCCTGATCGCACCGGGTGAGCATGAGTCCGTTGAGCGAGCCGATCACTCGAAGGTTCCGCACCTCGAACCCGTCGCAATCTTCGAGATAGGCCCCACAACCCTTGGCGATCCACTCGCCCTTTTCGTTGTGGTGATAGCTCATCCAGTCCGCGCCGTCCTCGCGGTCCAGCGTCGAAAGCAAGCGCGGTTTGTAGCCGTAGGAAAAGTCGCAGTCCAGTACCTTGAGACCCCGGACGCCTCGGGCGAAAAGCCCGATCCTGTAGCCTCGGGCCTTGAGGTTCTTGACCGTAACGTTCGAGCCCTCGACGATCAGGGCGGTCCCCTTTCTCCGGTCAGGATCGACGTCTTCACCGGTTCCCCGCAAAGTCGCGCCGCCAAAGTCCACGACGATTCCGTCGCCCTGAATGCGGATCGCCGAGGATTGGGCGTCGTCTGCCGCGTTTGCGAATTCGTACACCTTGGCGACGACTCTGGCCGAGCCCCGAATCACCATTCCGGGCCGAAGTTCGATCGCTTGTTCCGAACCGGGCGCAAGACTCATGCAAAGGGCGGCGAGGTAGATCATGGCGCTCCGCCAGCTTTTACCCGGCTTTTCGTACTCTTCGCCCCTCCACCCACACTTCGACCGGCCGGATCTGATCCCAGCGGCGGAACGGTCCAAACGGCGACGCATTCAGGATGAGGAAGTCGGCCCGGTAACCCGGCTCGATCTTGCCGATCTCGTCTTCCATGAACATCGCGTAGGCGGCGTAGGTCGTATAGCAGCGAAGGGCCTCAGCCACCGTCAGGTTTTCTTGCGTCATCCAGAACTTGCCGTCGAGCGTCTTTCCTGTGACTGCGGCCTCGATTCCGAGGAACGGATTGATGGAAACGACGGGCCAATCGGAGCCGAAGGCCACGATTGCGCCGGAATCGAGCAGCGACTTGAAGGCGTAGCTCGCCCTGCTTCGACGCTCGCCGATGCGCTCTTCGGCATATCTCCCGTCGTCCGCCTTGTGATAGGGCTGCATGCTGGCGATCACGCCGAGCGCGCCAAACCGGGGGATGTCTTCGGCCAAGAGGTGTTGCGTGTGCTCGCTCCGGCACCTCGCCGCGCGAAGTTGTGGATAGGCCTTTTGAAGGATATTGAGCAACACGTGGTTCGCTTCGTCGCCGATCGCGTGGCAGATCGTTTGGAGCCCCGCTCCTTGAGCGTCGCGGCAGTCCTTCTCAAACTCGCCTTCGATCATGCCCGGCATCGGCAGGCCGCGCCAGTCTTCTTTTCCGGGCTCGTTATCAGAAAACGGGTCGCGCATATAGGCGGTCCGGGAGCCGAGCGAGCCATCCATGTACGCCTTGAATCCCCGGACGGACACCCATCCGTCGCGCCCCTTGAACCCCTTGAGCGCCTTCCTCGCACCCGAAACCGAACCCACGGTCGGGTACAAGGAAAACCGCACCGACAGGCCGCCCTCTTGGGCCAACTTCTCGTAACGCGACAAGTCTCCCAGCCCGGAAATGTCGCTGACGGCCGTGACGCCGTACTTGTTGGCTTCCTCCATCGCTTGCCGAAGCGCCTTCAGAACCTGACCCTCCGTCGCCGGGGGAATCCTACGGCCCACAAGGCCCTGAGCCGTCTCACGGAGAATGCCTGTGGGCTCGCCCGTGGAAGGGTCCTTGTCGATCACTCCGCCCGGCGGGTTGGGCGTGTCCTTGGTGATCCCCGCGAGTCGGAGCGCCGCGGAGTTCGCAAGCCCTGAGTGGCCGTCCATCCGGTCGAGCCACAGCGGACGGCCCCCGGTCACGGCATCAACCCACTCCTTGCGCGGAGACTCGGGCTTAGCCCAGCTTTCAACCGTCCATTGCCCGCCCAGAATCCACTCCTGGGGTCCCAATCTTTCGGCGTACTCCCTAACTTTACGGATGAAGTCCTCTTTGTCCGCGGCTTCGCGCAGGATGAGGCGCGACAAGTCGAGACCTCCTCCGATCATGTGCGCGTGGGAGTCGATAAGGCCAGGAAGCACCGTCCGCCCTTGCGCGTCGATCCGCTGGGTCCTGGGGCCGATGTAGGAGCCGTTCCGGTCCCCCACATACACGAACCTACCTTGCCGAACCGCGGCGAACTCGGCGAACGTCGGCCTTCCGTCGCTCCAAATCTTTGCGTTCTCGATCACGAGGTCGGCGGGCGCAACGACCCACGGCAGCACAAGGGCAAGGAACGTCATGCGGCAAGATTCTACGCGCCGCTTGCTTCTTCCTTCCCAAAAAGGACCTCGAGCACCCGTCAGAGTCTACGGGCGTCGGGCCACTTCGGCCATGTCGTTCCAGTTGGCGCCGAGCTTCGCGTCGACCTCGATGGGCACGCTAAGTTCCAACGCCGATTCCATCGCCGAGCGGATCGGCTCGATCAGATCACGCTCTCCTTCGGCGAGTTCAAAGACCAACTCGTCGTGAACCTGGAGAAGCATCAGGGTTAGGCGTCCTTCGAGCAGGCCTTGCGCGCGGATCATCGCGAGTTTGATGAGGTCGGCGGCCGTGCCCTGCAAGGGGGCGTTGATGGCCTGCCGCTCGGCATACAGCCGCTCGTTGCGATTCTGCGCGTGGATTTCCGGGAAGTAGCGCCGCCTGCCGCACAGCGTCGTGGTGAATCCCTTGGCCCGCGCCTCAGCGATCATCGACTCGGTGAAGGCCTTCACGCTGGGGAAGCGCTGGAAATAGGTTTCAATGAGAGTTCGGGCTTCGGCGACTGAGAACTCGCCCCCCAACTGATTGGCCAATCCAAAGTCGGTCACGCCGTAAAGCACCGCGTAGTTGAGCATCTTGGCGTAGCGGCGATGCTCCTTCGAAACGGCGTCTTCGGGTTCGCCAAACATGAGCGAAGCCGTCACCGTATGAACGTCCTCGCGCCGTTCGAAAGCGCTCACCAGGGCTGGGTCGTGGCACATGTGGGCGAGCAGACGCAGTTCAACTTGCGAATAGTCGAACGACGCGAGATCAAACCCCTCTGAGGCAACGAACGCCCGGCGAATTTCGCGTCCCAGTTCGGTTCGAATCGGGATGTTCTGCAAGTTGGGATCGTTCGAGCTGAGCCGACCCGTGGCGGCGACGGTCTGATTGAACGTCGTATGAATCCGCCCATCCTCTGCGATCATCCTCGGCAAGGCGTCGGCGTAGGTGGACTTGAGCTTCGTCAGTTCCCGCCACGAAAGGACCTCTCGAACGATCGCGTGTTCAGGCGCGAGGTTTTGGAGCACTTCCGCACCCGTCGCGTAGCCTGTTTTGGTCTTCTTGTCAGAGGGCAGGCCGAGCTTCTCAAAGAGCACCTCGCCGAGTTGCTTGGGGGAGCCGATGTTGAACTCCTCCCCAGCGAGTTCATAGACCCTCGCCGTGGTCGCCTCGATGTCCTTGCCCAGCTTGGCGGAGAACTCGGTAAGCACCGCCTTGCTGGTGGCGATGCCGCGCCTCTCCATTTCGGCAAGTAGGGGCGCGAGGGGCTGCTCGATCGAGACCAGAACGGAGAGTTGCGACTCCTTTTCGAGCCGATCCTTCATTTCTGCCCGCAATCGAAACAACCCGACCGCGGCCTGTTCGGCGGATTCGGGCGGGGGACAGTCGAGGTACCCCTGAATAAGCTGGCGCAGCGGGTAATCCGAGCGGCCGGGCTGGAGTACGTAGGCCGCAAGCAGGGCGTCAAACGCCACGGGCGACTTCCCAAGCGAGGGCATCGCGCGGAAAAGCTGCTTGGAGTCGTGGGTGATTACTTGGCTCGGACGCTCTTCAAAGAGCCGCATCGCCCAAGCGAGGGGCGCCCGAAGAACCCCTTCGCCCCGGCAAATCCAGGCTTGGGAAGCCTCGTCCGCAAACATCGCTCCCTGGCCTGCCCCTTGGAACTCCGTGAGGAGCGCGAATTCCCGGTCGCCCACAAACTCGGCGAGGGCTTCCCAGTCCGTTGCGTCGGCGGCCTCGGCGCGGAGCGTCTCGCGGACCTCTTCGACCGTCGCCGCAACAGATTCCGGCGAACCCTCGAGGTAGGGCGCAAGCACAGCACCGACCCTTCGCGAGTGATTCCGCATTTCAAACGAATCCAGCATCGCCTTGGCCGCATTGAACTCAGTCGAAGTCAAACGAAAGGGCCGGAAGTCGTACTCGATACCCACGTCGCGCACGATCGTGGCGAGCCACTTGGACTTCGGCAGTTGCTCCTTGGCAGGATCGATCTTCTTCTGGTACTTGGGTTCGACCTGGTCGAGATGAGCCAGGATTTCTTCGACTGAAGCCCACTTCTGCAGAAGGTCCGTCGCGCCCTTCGCGCCGATCCCGGGGACTCCGGGGATGTTGTCGCTCGGGTCGCCTACAATCGCTTTCCAGTCGGGAAGCCGCTCGGGTTCGACACCGAACCTCTCGATGACGTCTTCGGGGGAGTACACCTTCGTGTCGGTCACTCCGGTTCGGGGGACGATCACCGACACCGCAGAGTCGACGAGTTGGAGTTGGTCGAGGTCGCCGGTGAGGATCGTGGTCTGGTATCCCTTCCCTTCAGCAAGCTTGGAGATCGTTCCGATGATGTCGTCGGCTTCGAAGCCTGTGACTTCGAGGGTGGGGATGCCCAGCGCCGAAATGAACTCACGCGCGGCGACGAGTTGGGAGATCAGCTCGGGTGGGGTCTCCGATCGGGTGCCTTTGTATTCGGAGTACTCCGCATGTCGGAAGGTCTTGCCGGGCGCGTCGAGCGCGACGACCACACCGTCGGGCCTCAGGTTTTCAAGCGCATAGAACAGCATCCCCGTGAAGCTGAAGAGCGCGTTGGTGGGCCTGCCGTCGCTGGTGCTGAGGAATCGAGTGGCGTGAAACGCCCGGAACAGCAGGCTATACCCATCGATCACCAGCAACTTCCGATCCGGCATGACGGTACGTTACCTCGGAGGGGGAGCCTGCGGAAGCGCCGTTTCGGGGAGGAAACCGGTCGAGCAGGTAGAATACGGTTTTCTGCGACTTTTGCCAGCGCATTCCAAAGGAGACCGGGACGCTCCCGGACTGAACCTATGGTTTACCGGCCCATTCGTTACGAACAGATTATGAAGATCGCTGAGGACTACGACGTTCGCGCGCGTCGCATGTTCAACGGGATGGGCATCTACACCGGCGAGAGGATGTTCGCCTTTCTTTACGACGAGGAGATCGGACTCAAGCTCTCGCCCGAGCACCAACAGGAAGCCCTCGCGCTGCCGGGAGCCGAGCCGCTCCGACCCGACCCGCAAGGCGAGCCAATGAAGGAGTACGTGAAGATGCCCCATGAGGTGCTCGACAACTACGAGGTGTTGGCCCAGTGGATCGAGCGCAGCACGACGTACGTCCAGCGGAAGATCGCCCGATAGGCTGGCGCATCGCTGAATGCAGGGCCGCTTGGCCGTTCTCGCGAATGAGCGAAACTCCGCGGCGCGCTCGGCCGTAGCTGTTACAGGACCATGCTTTCGATCCTCATCGCTTCCGCCCTTCAAGGTTTGCCGACGAATCTCAGCGTGGATTTTTCGGGAATGCCCCTTTTGCGAACCGACGCCCCAGCCTCGTATCGCGTGCTTTCGCATAGCGTCACGCTCGAACTCGTCAAGGGTGAAGTGATCGTGAACTCAACGACGCTTTACAAGAACGGGCCTGAGGCCAGGACCCTCACCCTAACCCTACCCCGCAGACGCTTTGGGGACTCGGATTCCGGCGCGGCAGACTTCGCCATCGCCGGCACTTGGGACCGGCTGGCGATCCCGTTCCGGGCGCTGACGGAAAAGGGCTCCACCAAGACCGAAGGCTCTCACACGCTCTACCGGAGCGACCTCGGCGCTCAGGTGAAGATGGCGCCGAACGCCACCCATGCGCTCAAGATCGCCTACAAGACGCCGGTCGGAATCTGCGGGTACGAACGCAAGCAACGGATCGTCGGCTATCAATTCGAGGGTTCGGGGCGCATCGAGCAACTGAACTTCTCGTTCAAGTACACGCAGCAAGAGGTGTTCAACCTCCCTGATCCACGCCCGGAGTGGCCTTGGCAAATCGGCACGAAAGGCGCTTACATCCGCCGCGAGCCTTTCGACCTCATCGACCGCTTCGTCTACTTCACGTTCTATCCCGGCGGGTTCCGTCCGACCGACGGAAGATGAGCCTGCCTGCGCTCGGATTGGGGTAAACACGCAAGCGGTGCCCGAACCTAGGGGCCGGAGTACGCTTTTGTCGCGATTCGAGATTTCAAAGGATTACCTCGTCCACGCCCTCGTGGACCTCTTGAACACGCCTAGCCCGACCGGAAACACCGACTGGGCCGTGAGCTTTGTCGAGCAAGAGCTCGAAGCCTTGGGCGTGCCGTACGTCCGGACGCCCAAAGGAGCGGTCGTGGCGACGCTCGAAGGCCTTCGACACGACAGGCCCCGCGCCCTGACCGCCCACGTCGACACCTTGGGGGCCGTGGTCAAGGAGATCAAAGCGAACGGCCGCCTCAGACTTTCTGCGCTGAACGGCGTCGTATGGCCCACGGTCGAAAGCGAAGGGGTCACGATCTCGACGCGCGGAGGGAGGCAACTCCGAGGCTCGATCGTCTTTGCGAACGGAGCTGCCCACGTCAACAAAGAGGCTCGAACAGCGGTCCGCGACGACGCGAACCTGGAAGTCAGGATCGACGAGCGAACGAGGTCGGCCGAAGAGACCAGGCTGCTCGGCATCGACGTCGGCGACTTCGTGGCCTTCGATCCTCGCGTCGAAGTGCTCGAATCCGGGTTCGTCCGCTCGAGATTCCTTGACGACAAGTCGGCGGTAGCCTGCCTTTTGGCGGCAGTCAAGGCGCTGCGGCAAGTCGAAATCACCCCTTCTCAGCGCGCGACGCTGCTCTTCAGCAACTACGAAGAGGTCGGGCACGGCGGAATCGACGGGCTGCCTACCGACCTTGCCGAGCTTGTGGTCGTGGATATGGCCGCTCTCGGTGAGGGACTGCAGGGCGACGAGTTCCACTGCTCGATTTGCGTGAAGGATTCTTCCGGACCCTACAGCCGCAGGCTGACGGAGCGGCTGCGAAACCTGGCCGAGCGCGCCGGGATCGACCTCAAGGCCGACGTGTACCCCTACTATTCGAGCGACGGGTCGGCATATTGGCAGGCGGGTGGCCAAGCCGAGGTGGCTCTGATCGGTCCTGGGGTGGATACAAGCCACGGTTACGAGAGAACGCACATCGACGCTCTGCTGGATACGTCTCAGCTTCTCGCGGAATACCTGTTCGAAGAGTGACCTGAAGGTGCTTCCCCCTGCAAAACTTGCGGGGTTCAACCGAAAACTACCGTGGAGCGAAACGCTCGCGCGGAAGGAAGCAACTCGATATGCCCAACGAACTCAAGGCGACTCGCGCTAGTCGAGCCGTCAGCATCAGCACAGCGAGCCTCATTACTGGGGTCGAAGTCCACACGCTTCGGTACTGGGAGCGCGAATTCGCGCCCTATCTCTCTCCAATACGAACGGACGGCGGGCAACGGAGGTATCGGCCGGAGGACATTCAAACGGTGTTTCATATCAAGCGGCTATTGCGCGACGAGCTTTTCAGCATTGCCGGGGCCAAGAGGCACCTCGCGCGGATGATTCGAGGAGTGGCTGCCTAAACCCATGGGCGAAATCCACCCTCAGGTCAAGGCCGCGAGAGAGAAATCCCTCGCCAGCGATCACCTCGGCGCTCTTGAGATTCTGGAGCGCGCCCTCTCGTCGGAGTCCGGCTGCCCGGAACTCCTCGCCGAGCGGGGATTGCTTCTGACCCTGTTGCAGCGCGAAGACGAGGCGCTCGAATGCCTCTTGGCCGCCCCCACCGCCCCGGAGGCCGGCCAACTCGCTCAGGTTCTGCGAAACTACTTTTTCTGCCGCGCCTTGATGGCAACGAAGCTCGGCTTCGACGACGCCCTCGGACGCGAACTCCAAGGAAGGCTCGACGCTGAGTTTCCCGGCACGCCTACGCCCCAAACGGGCATCCGGCTTTCTGCGTGCCTGATCGTCAAGAACGAGTCGAAACACCTCGTCCGCTGCCTCAAATCGATCGCAGGGAAGGTGGATGAGATCGTCGTCGTGGACACTGGATCGACAGACGACACCGTCGAAATCGCGCGCGAGTTCGGAGCGGTCGTCGGGTTCTTCGAGTGGTGCGACGACTTCGCGGCTGCGCGAAACGAGAGCCTGAGGCTCGCGACCGGGGACTGGGCGCTCTGGATCGACGCCGACGAGACCGTAGACCCCGGAAGCTGGAACGCGATTCAAGAAGGGCTCATGCGGCCCCAGTTCGGGGGCTATTACCTCGACATCGTCAACTACATGGATGAGAGCGGCGAGAACGCATGCTACATCCATGCCCCGGTGCGCCTTTTCCGGCTCCTTCCCGAAACGACTTTCGAAGGCAGGATCCACGAACAGATCATTCCGAGCCTCGACCGCATGGGGCTGCCCTGCGCCTCGCTCAAGGGCGCGAAGATTCACCACTTCGGCTATCGGCCGAGCGACATGGCCGAGAAACGGAAGGCGGAGCGGGCCATTCGGATGCTCGAACGGGAGGTGCGCGAATCACCCGGAGACGCCTTTCAGTGGTTCAACCTGGCGAACGCCTACAGCGTCGTCCAGCGTCACGAGGATGCGATTCAGGCGGCCCGGAAGTGCATCGCGCTTCTCGACCCTCGGAACGCCTACGCCTCGCTTGCGTATCAGATTCTCAGTTGCGCGTTGACGCTCTCAGGACGGCCTGCGGAGGCGCTCTCCGTATGCGAAGAGGCCCGCGAACGGGGGCATTTTACGGTTCTGAACAGCTTTGAACTCACGCACGCGCTGTTCCGACTTCGGAGGTTCGAAGAAGCGCTCGAAGCAAGCGACGAGTGCATGGGAATGACTTGGCCCGAAGGTCTGACCGGCGACTTCAGCATCCTCACCTACAAGCGCCACACGCTGCGCGGGCAGATTCTCTGCGAGTTGGGCCGGTTGAACGAGGCTCTAAGCCTCCTCGACCACTCGCTCTCCCTCGATCCCGAGTTCGCCATCGCGCGCTTTTCGAAAGGCATCGTGCTCGAGAAGATGGGGCGGACTGAATCGGCCCTCGACCTATACGAAAGCTGCTTCGAATCGCCGGGCATCGCCCAACCTGCGCTGAAAGCGGCCGCCAGGGTTTGCCGCTCGCTGGGAAGGGAGGCCGACGCTCGCTCGCTGAGCGAAAGAGCTTGGTATACCGACCCCGATGACCTCGATAGCTGGTCCGAATGGGTTTCTTCGCTCGAACGAGACCGCAACATCGACGGACTTCTTAGGGCCTACGAGGCGTATGCGAAACTCCGCGAGCCGAACACGGCGATCCTCATCAATTGGGGCCGGGCTCTTCAGGAGGCAGGTGAGTTCGAGGCTGCGCTACGCTGCTTCGTGCAGGCGATCCAGCAATCGCCCGGCGACCCCAACGCCCATTTCAACGCCGGCGACGCGCTGTACCGCATGGATTCCTTCTCGCAGGCAACGCAGTTTTATGAGTCTGGACTCCGACTCGATCCGACCAACCCTGAAGGCTGGTTCATGCTCGGCAACGCCATGGGTCAGATCGGGGTGTGGCAGGGCGCGAAGCTTGCCTATGAGCAGGCCCTAAGGTTCGACCCGAACCACGAAAAGGCGCTCGCCAACCTCTCGGTAGCGGTCGAAGAGTTGGCTGCAGCCTAAGCGCTCGTTGGGTCAGACGCGAAGAGCCTCGCGAGTTCCTCTCGCAGGCGTTCTACGGGCAGTCCCGCGACGTTCTTGATCGAACCCTCGACCTCCGCGATGAAGCCCCCTGCCGCGCCCTGAATGCCGTAGGACCCGGCCTTGTCCATTGGCTCGCCCGACGCTACATAAGCCGCGATTTCACTCAAGGTGAGCTCCCGAAAGCGCACGAGGGACCGTTCGACAAACCCGTATTCGCCGTCCGGCCAGAGCAAGTACATCGCCGTAAACACCTCATGGGCCCTCCCGGACAGCTTCTGGAGCATCGCGACCGCCTCCTCGGGCGACTCCGGCTTGCCCAATATCACCTTCGTGGAGCCGGAGGTCAGCACCACGAGTGTGTCGCCCGCAAGGACGAGGGCCTGAGGCCGACTCCCAAAGGTCGCGAGGGCCTTCGCTCGCGCCAGTTCGAGCGCAACCTCTTCCGGCGGCAGACCGGGAGGCGGGGTTTCGTCGATCTCGGCAGGGGCCACTTCGAATTCGGGAAAGATCTCGCGCAGCATCGATTGCCGCCTAGGAGACGAACTCGCAAGAATCACTCGATCGGGCCGGTTTCGCACTCGCGCTAAGATACCGAGCCACGACCCCGCCTTGTGCAATCAGATACAATCTTTCCTCGGGACAAGTCGCTCCGTTGCTCTGCCCCAAAAGAGGTTTTGCGCTTGAGAGTTCCCTTCTATGACATCCGCGCCCAGTACGATGAGTTGAAGGCGCAATTGGACGCAGCCACCAGCGAGGTGCTATCGACCGGCGCGTATGTGATGGGCAAGTACCACAACGGGCTCGAGGCGTCGATCGCGGAGTGGCACGGATGCAAGCACGGGATCGCCGTCAACAGTGGAACCGACGCCCTGCGAATTCTCCTCGACGCTGCTGGTGTCGGACCAGGCGACGAGGTCATCACAACGGCGTTTACGTTCGTGGCGACGGTCGAAGTGATCGTTCAAGTTGGCGCGACGCCGGTCCTGGTGGACATCGACCCGGACCACTACCAGATCGTCCCTGAGAGGGTCGAGGCCAGCATCTCCCCTCGGACGAAGGCGATCATGCCGATTCACCTTTTCGGACAGCTTGCCGAAGTGAATCGGTTGCGGCAGATCGCGGAGCGAAACGGAATCGTGGTCTTGGAAGACGCCGCCCAAGCGCTCGGTTCTCACCACGAGGGCGTGTATGCGGGCAATTTTGGACTGGGCGCAGGGTTCAGCTTCTACGTCACCAAGAACCTCGGCGCGGCGGGCGACGGCGGGATGATCTTGACCAACGACGACGGAATCGCAGCACGCTGCCGGTCGATCCGGGTTCATGGTATGGGTCGGCAGCGATATTACTACGACCACGTGGGCTATACAAGCAGGCTCGCCGAGTTGCAGGCCGCTATCCTCAGCGTCAAGTTGACCCGTCAAGAGGCCTGGAACGCACGACGCAACGAGATCGCTGCCCTTTATCAAGGGGTTCTCGAAGACAGCCCCGTTACGATTCAGCGGGTTCTCCCCGGCAACAACACGACGTGGCACCAATTCACCCTCCGCGCCCCGAAGCGAGATGAGTTGCAGGCGTTCCTCAAAGAGCGTGAGGTGGACTCGATGATCTACTACCCGGTGCCGTTGCACTTCCATGAGCCGTACCGCCATTTGGCCTCCGGCCCAGGTAGCCTGCCTGAAACGGAGAAGCTCTGTGAGGAAGTTCTGAGCTTGCCGATTCATCCTCACCTCTCGGACGAGCAAGCGCTATTCGCGGCGCAGCAAGTCCGGGAGTTCTATGGCTGACACCTAGGGCTTGCCCCTTCGCCGGAACCATGACCGTACCTCCCTTCATCCCCCAACCCGTTGAGATTCGAAGGAACGTCACGACCGAGCGATACCCGGTCATGGTGGGGTTCGTAAGGCGAGTTTCGCTGCTTCACTTCTTGTCGGTCCTGTTCGTCGCGGGCGTGGCCGCGTTACCCTCCCCTTGGGTAGACCCTTCGGTTGCGGGCTGGGCCACCCTGGGACTCCTCGTGGCCCTGAGCTTGGCAAGGACTCTCGCTCGCGGCAGAAGGGTCGAAGTCGTTGTGTCCGGCGTGATCCTTGTTGCGTTCTTGGTCGCCCTGGGGTCGGCGGTGAGAGTGTGGATCGAAGACGGCTGGCCGTTGGAGTCCCTCCTTGTGGGGGTCGCCTGCGCCGTCGTTTATGTTACGGCCTGCGGCAGGGACCTCAGCTATGTGGGGATGCTCGTGCTCTCCATTCTCGCGTCGAGTGGTCTGATCGTCGCAGGGGGGATTTGGCTACGAACGCCGGGCCTGACGCTTTCCGTCGCCCTGAGCCTGAACGCCTTGTACCTGATCTTCTACGTTTATGATCTGGCGTCGCTGCTTTCTCGGAGGCGGTTGGGGGAAGAGATCGGGGCCGTCGCGGACCTGTACCGGGACGTTCTCAACCTCTTCGGCTACCTGATGCGAGTGGCCCACCATTGGCGGAGGCATAGGATTTGGCTCAAGTGAGCAAGGGGCTGCTCCGCATCGTCTGCTATCTTCGATCCCACAAGCTCGAAGAAGTCAAGACCGCGATCGCCGCCACGGGCGTTTCGGGCATGACCGTTTCCGACGTGCGGGGTTGCGGCAATTCCCCCGAATCTGCGGCGTGGTTTGGCACCGAGGGCTTTCTCGTTCCGCTGCCGATCCGCTCGAAGATCGAAGTGGTGATTCCAGAGTCGAGGAAAGACGATGTAGTGGCGACGATTCTCGAAAACGCGCGGACGGGCGAGCACGGCGACGGTAAAATCTTCGTCGAGAGGATCACCGACGCGATTCGCATTCGTACGAAAGAACGCGGATCGGCCGCAGTGTAACGAATTATGTGAGGACGCGATGCGTCCATATAGGGACGGCCCGAGAAGGGTCCACGAACAGCTATGATGTCTACCGCTTTTGTACTCGCCACGGCACTTCTCCTTGGATCGCCCAAGGTCGAGATCAACGTCAACACCGAGGAAGGCCAGTCGCTCTCCGGAGTTCACGTCTTCCGTCTTACGGTGACTTCGGACCATCCGGTCTCCCAAGTGGAGTTTTACGTAGGATCGGACCTGAGAGAAACCGACACGAGCACGCCTTACGAGTTCATGCTCGACACCCTTACCGAAAAGGACGGCGCGCTCCAGGTGAGCTTTGCCGCCTATACGACCGAAGGGGAAAGCGCGAAGAAGGCTCTTAACGTCCGGATCGACAACCAGCTTTCCAAGGGCGCGGACTTTCACGTGAACCGAGGGAATGAGCTTCTTGCCGTTAGCAAGTGGGACGAGGCGATTCAGGCGGGCCGCACCGCGCTCCTCATCGATTCCAACTCGAACCCCGCCCGTTTGGTGATGGCCCGAGCCTACTTGGGTAAAGGGGTGCTCGACCAGGCGCAGCGCTATGCCGAAGACGCGATCGCTTCGAACGCCAACTTCCGCGAGGCGAAGGAACTGCTTGCGGCGATCAACTTGCGCCGGGCGTTTGTGACCTTCAATCGCGGCGAAAACCGGCAAGAAACGCTTGTGGCGATCCAAACGGCCATGAAGGATGCGATCGAAGTTCGAAAGCAGGTGCTCGACGAGGTCGTCGATTCGATGGGAACGCCTAACGACTCCAATCGAATGGCTTATGCAGACGCCGCAATCCGGGCGGGCCGATATTCCGCGGCGATTCTCGCGCTGACCCCTGCGTTCCGCTCAACCCCAGAAGACAGCGCCATCGCCAATCGCCTCGCCTACGCCCAACTAAGGGCCATGAGGCTGAGCGATGCAGCCGCGACCCTCCGCGAGCACCGGCGAAGGACGGTTCCCGACGCTTTCGGTTGGATGCTCGTCGCGATCCTCGAGGCTCACCAAGGCAACAACAACGCGAGCGATGAAGCTGTCCGCGAGGCGGTCCTGAGCGACGCCGAGGACCTCGGTGTGCAGACGGGCCAAGCTTATCTGGCGCTTAAGCGACGCCAGTTCGGGGTTCTGCGCCAACTCATCGCAAGCCTCGCGCGGGACGAAAGCCAACGCACGGAAGTGCAGTACTACATCAGCATCGCTTCGTACGCCCTGACCGAGTTCGAGCCCTCACGACAAGCCTTTGAGGCCGCCGTGTTGTCCGAACCCGCCAACAGCGACATGTACGTTCAACGGGGCAACGAAGCTCTCGCCCTGGTAGCGGCGGGACGGCTCGATGCGGGAGAAAACGAGTTCCAAGTCAAGGTCGCCAAGGCGTTTTACGAAGCCGCGCTGACGGCCCGTCCGAACGCTCCCGACGCGCTGACGGCCCTCGCAATCGTAAACGTTTACGACAAGAAAACAGCCGAAGGGTATCGCTTTGCGAAGGCAGCCGTTGCCGCCAGCCCCGGCTACCCGGCAGGCCATTATGTCCTCGCCATGGTCGCCTCGATCCGCGAGTCCGAACTCAGGGCGGCTGCGGAAGCGATCCGCACGGGCGCAACCGGCGGAGTTCTGACGAGTTCGCAACGCCAAGAGATGGACGGTTATCTCCAAACGGCCTCGGCGATCGGGAAGGAAGCGGCAGACGCCAACCGAACCGCGGGCGAACTGGACAAGACCTATCTGGCCGGGAGAGTGATCCCCACCAAGCAGGACGCGAACCAGTATTTCCTGTATCACGGCCGGGTCCCGCTCCTCGTCCCGCCGAAGTAAGACCCGACTCAGGAGGTTGCTGCGGAGCGCCAGCGATCGATGGCGACCGCCGCGACGATGATGCATCCCGTGACCACCTCTTGCACCCAGTTCGGCAAGAGGACGTGGGAGCAGCCTGACTTGATCGTCGACATGATCAACGCGCCCAGCAGACTCCCCCAGACCGATCCCGTGCCGCCCGATAGGCTCGCGCCGCCGATAACCGTGGCCGCGATGACCTCGAGTTCGAGCCCCACCGCCACCGTGGGATCGCCCACCGTGAGCCGAGAAAACTGAATCAACCCCGCGAGGCCCGCCGTCGCTCCTCCCAAAACGTACACCCACACACGAGTCCGCTCCACGGGCACCCCGCTCACCCTTGCCGCCTGCTCGTTGGACCCGACCGCCACGACGTGCCGGCCGAAGACCGAGTTTCGCAGGGAGTAGGCGGCAACGGCTGAGAGCAGAATCAGCGCCCAGACGCCCCAAGGGACGATCATCCATTTCCGATCGGCCCCTAGTTGAGAGATGAGGTCGCTGAGCCAAGTGAGGGGCGCGTCGATCTTCTGGTCGTGGGCGATCCCCTTCGCAACCCCACGGATCACGAGGAAGCTCCCCAGCGTCACGATGAAAGCGCCCACCCGAAGGCGGGTGATGAGCACTCCGTTCAATAGCCCGCAAAACGCCGCGCCGGCGACTCCGATCCCGGCAGCGAACGCAGGCGAAAGCCCACGTTCCAGGCTGAATGCGATAAGAACGGTCACGAAGGCGATCATCGAACCGACCGAGAGGTCGATCCCTCCGCTGACGATCACGTAAGTCATCCCGACGGCGGCGAACCCCACGATCGTCGACTGCCTGAGGATCGTCTCGAAGTTCTCGCGGCTGGAGAAGTTGTCAGGCGCAAGTAGCGCGAAAACACCAAAGACCGCCAGCCATGCCGTGAGAAGCCCCAGAAAGTTCGCGTATCGCTTCACAAGGACCAGCCCGATTTACGATTGCGGCGGCGCGAGCAGCTTGGCGATGTCGGGTTCGGAGCGGTTTTCTTTGGTGGCCAACACCGCCCCCGTGTCGATTCTCTTCTCCACCTGTTCGCCCCGCAGATGGCTTACCAAAGTCTTGACGGCGAGATAGCCCATCTTGTGCGGGTCCTGAAGAACCAGGCCATCGATCTCTCCGGCCTCCAACGCGGCGACAAGCTTGGGCGAAGCGTCGAACCCTACGAAACGGACCTTGCCCGCAAGGCTTGCTCCTTGCAGGGCTCGCAGCATCCCGAACGTCGAGCTCTCATTGGGGCAGAAAATGCCTTCGAGGTCGAGCCCGTCCGCCTTTCGAAAACGAGACAGCAGGTTCTCACTGGCCCGCTGAGCGGTTTCGACCGTCGCACCCGCGTACTGATTCGACGATACCACCTTCAAACCCGCTTCTTGGGCCGCCTTGAGAAACCCCTCCTCGCGCTGGGTGGTGCTGGCGCTACCCTCTTGATAGCGAAGCACGATCACCCTGCCCGAACCCCCCAATAGTTCGGCCATACGTTCCCCGGCGATCTGGCCGCCGCGGAAACTGTCGGTCGCAACGAAGCTCACGGTCTCGACGTCCTTCAGCGCGGAGTCGAAAATGAGCACAGGAATCCCCGACTTCTGGGCCGTATCCACAGGCAACCGTAGCGCCGTATCGTCGAGCGGGGCGAGAACGATTCCATCGACTTTCTGGGTGATGAAGTTCTCAACGACCTTGATCTGCTCTTCTCGGTCGTCCTCCTTCAGCGGCCCCTTCCAAATCACCTCGACGCCGAACTCGTTGCCCGCTTCCTGAGCGCCAGCGTTGACCGACTTCCAAAACTCGTGCGTCGTGCCTTTTGGAATCACGGCAACGCGCAGCTTGCCCTCGGGCGATGCCGGCCCATTCGAGGGCGCAACCGGAGAACCGCAGCCTGCCAGCGCCAAAACGGGGAGCAGAAAAGCCAGGACCTGAACTCTCATCTAAGCACCTCTTCGAGACCCTTCCATTCTAACCGTTCCCAGCAAGAGGGCGGCGGCAACGCCTTACGCCAGACGCTCACATGCGCGGCCGGGCCGAAAGCTCCAGAACGCCGCCTGGCTCGCGGCCTCAGGGAACTGGTCCTCGTACGTCCGACGCCACTCTCGGAGAAACTCGGACGCGCGGCCTGCCCGGACGATCGCCCAAAGGCTGCCCCCGAATCCCGCGCCGAACGAGGAAGCGGCGTCGGCCCCGGCTTCGTAGGCCCACGCCGCAAGGAACGAGGTTTCCGGAGTCTGGTTTCGCAGGAGCGTCTCTGCCGCGCGCTGCGATTCTCTCGCCAAGTCGCCGAGAGACTCGAAGTCCTCTTGAGTCAACGCGCGGCTCGCCAAGGGAACCCACTCGTTGCTTTCGGACTGAAAGTGCTCCAGTCGCCTCTTGAGATCGGTCCGGTCAGGCGGGATCGACCGGAGCGCGTTCGAGTAGCCCCAAACGGCGAGCGCCTCCGCCAGATGGCGAAACTTCCGCCCCGCGGCAGACTCGCAAAGATCGTGAAGCTCCGAGGCGAGCCGGGAAGCCAAGTTGTACTCTTCCTTGGCCGCACCCGCTTTGTGCGCATGGAGCCCGCTGAAGGCCACCGCGACCACCCGCTCTGATGCCAGTCGGCAGGCCGATTCTCGGTGCGCCGGCAGGTAAGAGTACGTCGAAAATCGCTCGGCCTCCGAGCAAAGAATCGCAACGTGGTCCTCACTTCCCCCGCGGGTGCCGACCCCCTCCGCCGAGTCCAGGCCCTCAAACGCGCGCCCAGCTTCGACGCACGCAAGATACTCCGCGAGTCGCGGGAGGTCTTGAAACGCGCGGAAGAACGCCTCAGAGTCGCGAAGTTGGGCCGCCGCCAGAGCGCACAGGCACGTCCCAATCAGCACCGCCGAGGAACTGCTCATCCCCGATTCGGAGGGAACGTCGCTGGCGAAAGAAATCAGCGCGCCGCCTCGAAAACCGCCGAAATCCGCAGCAAGCCGCCGGAGCCCCACTTCGGGATAGAGCTTCCAGTCCGGCCCCGATGCCTCCCCTTGCCCGAGGTCGATCACGACTTCTTCCCCCCGCACCCTGTCGAAAACTCGGAATCCCGGCTCGTTGGACGGTTGCGCGAGAAAGACCAAAGCCCGATCGGAGGCGCAGGTGATCGACCTCCCGCCCGCATAGTCCGTATGCTTGCCGAAAAGCTCGATCCGTCCCGGAACGCGAAAGATCGCGGCGGGCGCCTCAGCGTCGATTCGTTCCAAAAGAAGACGAAGGAGCGGCTCTTCCTGCGCCCTCGCCGAGGACCCAACCGCCTCCACGCTTTCGGGGGCGCGAAGGAGATCAGAGACCGAGGCGGGCGAAGAAGAGGTCATGCGAAGTTTCGAAGTCCATCGTGGCAGGCTTTTCGGGATTTGCGCTACGTCCACGGCGAGGCGCGCACCGAGCGGGCAAACTCGCCCCCAGGGCCCTCTTGCGTGCCCCGAAAGCATCGGCTAACATGGATCATGCGATCTTTGCCTCCACGATTGGCCATGTGGCTTGTTCTAGCCCTCGTCCTTGGGCCCGCGACGGGCCACGCAGATTCGGTCCGTCCCTACCGGCCCTCGCCAACCGAAGTTCGGGAGAACTACCGCAAGGCGCAGTCCTTGCGAAGCCTCTACTCGAATAAGGCCCTCAACCTGAACCTGCAAGCGAATTGGTACGACTCGGGCAAGAGGCTCTGGTACCGCCGAGACACTGCCCCCGAGCGGACCGAGTTCGTGTCGGTGAATTGCGATTCGGGAGAGCGGAGACCGCTCTTCGATCACAAGCGGTTTGCCGAGGCGCTCGCGAAAGTTACCGGCAGACCCGCCGAAGCGAACCAGCTCCCGATCACGGGGGTCCGCCTCGCGGAAACGGGGAGGTCGCTGAGCTTCAGTTCCGCCGGCAGGTCGTATTCCTGCAACCTCGATACCTATGAAATTGCCGCCACCGAAGCCCCTCCGATCAACCGGCCTCCGGCCAACCGCGGGGGCTCCGGCGACTCTGCGCGTTCGCCCGACCGGAAGTGGACCGCCCGGATCGTCGACCGGAACCTCGCGCTCCAAGCGGAAGGCGGCGACCCGGTCCCGCTCACCAAGGACGGCGACGAAAAAGCCTATTACGCGCGTCCCACATGGTCGCCGGACTCTCGGTTTCTCGTGTTTTTCAAGGTAACCGCAGGCGACAGGCTCCCGGTCTACCTTGTCGAATCGTCGCCGTCGTCGGGCGGCAGGGCCAAGCTGATCACCCGAAGCTATGACCTTCCCGGCGATAAGGTCGATACCTATGAGGTGCTCGTCTGCGACCCGGCTACGGCGGAGGTCCGAGCTACTCAGGCCGAAGTCATCGACTACTGGCAAATGCCCTCTGTCCGGTGGAATCGTGCAGGGGATCGCTTCACCTACGAGAGGCTCGACCGAGGATATGGCCGCTGGCGGATCCTCGAGATCGACCCATCGACCGGAGACTCCCGAACGCTCGTCGACGACCGGCCAACGACCTTCTTCGATATCACGAGCAAGTATTCGTACTACTCTTCGCGGACGGACGAGATCATCTGGCGGTCGGAGAAGACGGGGTGGGCACACCTTTATCTCACCGACCCCGCGACCCTCAAAACGCAAGCGATTACGTCGGGGAAATGGGTCGTCCGAACTGTGCTTCACGTTGACGAGGAGCGCCGCAAGATCGCCTTTGCGGCCAGCGGAGTTCACCCAGAGGAGGACCCCTATTTCCTTCACTACTTCGAAATTGGGTGGGACGGCAAGGGGCTCAGGGAACTCACGCCGAGTCCCGGCAACCACCAAACGCAGTTCTCCCCCACTAGGGAGTACTTCGTCGATTCGCATTCAGCGGTCGATTCTGCGCCGGTCCACGAACTCCGGAGGACCGCCGACGGATCGCTAGTCGCGGTGCTCGAACGGACTGACCTCACTGCGCTCGAAGCCACCGGCTGGCGTCCTCCCGAAGTGTTCGTCGCCAAAGGCAGGGACGGCGAGACCGACATCTGGGGCTTGATCTTCCGTCCCTCCCACTTCGACCCCGAAAAGTCCTATCCGATCATCGAAGACATCTATGCGGGCCCGCAAGACTCGTTCGTTCCCAAGAGCTTCGCGCCGTACTTTTCGATGCAAGCCCTCGCCGAACTTGGGTTCATCGTCGTGAAAATGGACGGCATGGGCACGAGGAACCGCTCGAAGGCGTTTCACGACGTTTGCTGGAAGAATCTGGGGGATCACGGGTTCCCAGATCGCATTCTCTGGATTCGGGCGATGGCCGAGAAGTACCCAAGCGCCGACCTTGCGAGAATCGGCGTCTTCGGCACTTCGGCCGGAGGGCAAAGCTCCACCGCGGCCCTCCTCTTCCATCCCGATTTCTATAGGGTCGCCGTCTCCGCCTGCGGATGCCACGACAACCGAATGGACAAAGTGTGGTGGAACGAGCAGTGGATGGGTTTTCCGGTGGGGCCGCACTACGAAGAGCAGTCCAACATCACCCATGCGGGCAAGCTGAAGGGCAAACTGCTGCTCATCGTCGGTGAACTCGATCAGAACGTGCCCCCGGAGTCGACGTATCGCCTGGTGGATGCGCTGATCAAGGCGGGGAAGGACTTCGACTTCCTGATGATCCCCGGCGCGGGTCACACGAGCGGCGGAAGCTATGGAGACCGAAGGCGGTGGGATTACTTCGTCCGTCACCTGCTCGACGCAGAGACGCCCGACTGGAACTCAGAAGAGGGCGCGGGCGGGTGATCGGGCGGGACCCTTCGCGCCGTCCTTGAAGCGCCGTTGTCTGGGGTGAGCCTTCGCTCGTGAGGGCAGGCGCTTCTTTGTCTGGGGGGAGTGGGCGACGCCGAACCTTCGTGCCCGCGGGGCGGGAGGGTTCAACTCGCAGCGCCCGCCTCGATGCCTCGCGCGAGTGAGCGTGCAACTCCGGGTCTGCGCCCGGGCCCACTTCGCAAAGGCAGGCTTCATGTGGGTACCGTGCGAGTTCTCAGGGCCTGGGCCGGTATAATCCCACTTCGCGGTCGCGTCGCCCAAGCGGCCCGTCAACGGCGTGGGGATGTAGCTCAGCTGGGAGAGCGCTGCAATCGCACTGCAGAGGTCGTGAGTTCGAATCTCATCATCTCCACCAGACTCAAAGGAACCTGAATTGGTTCCTAAGATTGGTTCCTAAACAAAATGGGTTCTGCGCGACTCCGAGCAGCGCATCATCAGCCTTTAAAGGAACATGGGCGAGCGCCGGGGCGTTATAATTGACGTGATGCGGCGAACGCGCAGCGTGATCCATATGGTCGCCATGCTCGTGCTCTTGGCGGGATTCGTTCCCACGAGCGTGATCGCTTCGCTGTTCAACACCAGTTGCAAAATGGATTGCTGCGTCGGGAAGTCGACGCACGAGGCGGCCGATCCGGTCTGCGTCAAAGGTTGCGAGACGGAGAAAGGGCACAAGTCTAAGCCAGCTCAGTCGATTAAAGAGTCCCAATCAGACGACTGCAAATGCAGCATCAGTTCAGTTCCGGGCACGCCGCAGCCGGACATCGCAGCAACGGTTGCCTCTAGTTTTCAAATCTCTAAGGTCGTTGCCGACCTTCCTGTTGAAAGGAAGGGCATTCTCGCATTCTTAGAGCCTGAATCAGAGCCTGGAATCTTCGGAACGGATTCCGGTCCGCCGACCTTCGGGCCCAACTACGTCTCCCTTGGGCGCGCGCCTCCTGTGCATCTTGCGTAACCCCCGCTCGACACTCCGTCGCGTGGGATTCGTCGTAGACGCAAGTCCCTTACCAAAGCACAGGAAAATCAATGATTCAAACTCTCATCGTCTTCACGGCGATGGCGCTTGGCCAAACTCCGGCACTCAAATGCCCGGTCATGGGCAGCGCCGTCGCCCCATCGTCGCCGGTCGTGGAATACAACGGCTCGCGATTTCAGTTCTGCTGCGCAGGCTGTGACGCCAACTTCGCCAAGTCTCCGGAAGCGTTTCTGAAGACTCAGCGATCTGCAAAGAACACGGTTGGAGTCTTTCTGTTCGATCCGGTCAGCCGATTGCGGCTGGATGCGGACAAAGCCAAGGCAACGGCCGACTTTGATTCGGTCCGCTATCCCTTCCAGTCGGAAGAGAACAAGGCGGCATTCTTGGCAAACCCCAAGAAGTTCGCTGCCGTGCCCGCGAAGGAGGCTCTCTATTGCCCGGTTGGCAAGGAGGCCGTCCCTTCCTATTCCAAGGCAAGCGACTACGTTGACCACGACGGGGTGCGCTGGTACATGTGTTGCGCCGGATGCGGCGGGCCCTTCGAGAAGGACCCCAAGAAGTATCTCTTCGCGGGAATCGAGAAGAACATTCAAGTCGCCAAAGCGATCAAGCACGACGCTTCGCATCACCCTGTGACCTCTGACGTCAAGGTCGTCACCAAGGTGCAGTTCGGCAAATACGAAGCCGTCCTTCGCGTTCCAGAGGAAGGTCTGTACGCTCAGGAAGAGATCGATGTGGAGTTCCGCGTCGTCGACACGACGGCTAAGGACCCGGTGGAAGACGGCTTCAAGGGGGTGGGGGCAATCGAAGCGACCGCCGTCATGACGATGCCGAGCATGGCGGGGATGCCCGAAGCCAAGCCCGAAGTGCACCGTGAAGGCGTACCCGGCGACTACGGCGTCGTTCTGTTCTTTCCCCACGGCGGAGATTACAAGATTGCCCTGACGCTGAACATTCCGGGCCAAGGCAAACATGACATCGCGTTTCTAGTGGACGTGAAAGACGAGCGCCCAGCCAACGTCGCCAAGCCACAGCCCTTTCAACTCAAGGTTGTCGATTGGCCCGTTCATGCAATGGCTGGCCAACCGAGCAACCTGAAGTTGCGAGTCGTCGACACGAAGACCGGAAAGGTTCAGAGCGCATTCGATGTCGCTCATGAGAAGCAGTTCCATCTCTTGCTTGCCAGCAAGGACCTCAACTGGTTCCTTCACGAACACCCCGAAATGGCAAGAGATGGCACGTGGTCAATTCCGATCACGTTTCCCGCTGGAGGGGATTACTGGGTGTACGGCGACGTTGCTCCTAGCGGCAAAGGATCACGGGTCCTCATCGCGAAGGTCAGCGTCCACGGCGACAAGCCGACGTGGGATACCAAGTTGAATCTCACGACCACTGCAGCCGACGGCGGTCTTAAGGGGGAGCTTGTGACTCGCGACATCCAGGTCGGTCGAAAGACCACCTTGATGGTCAAGCTCACTGACGAGAAGACCGGCCAGGCTGCTGGGGATACCGTCAAGTGGCTCGGAGCGGCAGGTCACATGATGATCTTCCACCAAGACGGTCAGACGGTCGTGCACAGCCACCCTGCCGAAGACGAGGAGAGTGAAGCTCAGGTGAAGCAAGGCATGGTCCACTTCACGGGCCGGTTCCCCAAGCCTGGACTCTACAAAGTTTACGCCCAGTTCGATTGGCGCGGCGCGGTTCGGACGCTCGGCTTCGCCATCGAGGTGAAGTGATGCAGACCCTAGGATCAAACGCACTCATCACGGCCGGCGTCGGCGTTTACGCCTGGTTGGTTCTTCGCCGCCTAGGCGTAGGCCATCCGGACAGCAAGCCAGACTGTGGTTGCGGCTCCGGGAAAGCTTGCAAAGGCAAGGTGCAATCATGAGAGCCCCTCAAGCCTTTCTGCTTGCAGCCTTCGCCACCGCTGTCGCGGCCGGTTGCAAGTCCGAACCAGTTGCGGCATCAACAACCGAAGGCGTCCAACGCGCAACCATCACGATCGATGGAGGCAAGTACACACCGAACCTCATCACGGTCCAGCGTGGCAAGCCCGTGGCACTGACATTCAAGGGCGGCCAAGAGCTTGGCTGCGGAGGCACGGTTGTCTTCAAATCCCTCAACCAATCGAAGGAGGTCGAATCCGGCAAGTCCGTGACTTTCACCTTTACGCCCGACAAGGCCGGTGAGATCCCGTTCACCTGCGGCATGGACATGTACGACGGCAAGGTCGTCGTCAAGTGAATCCTCAAGGAAACAGAACTATGAACATCATCAACACAATCTCGAAGTCCCTCGCCCTGTTCGCCGTCATCGGCACACTCGGCCTCGCTCCGATCGCTTCGGCGCACGAAGGCGACTGCCCTTACTGCAAGATGAAGCTGGTCCAAAACACCAAAGAACAGGACAACGAAGTCGTTCTGAAAACGGGCAACAAGCGCATCGAGTATCGGTGCATGTACTGCGTCATCAAGGACCAGGGCCGATACAAGGGCGATCTCGTCGTTTACGCTCCGAGCGAGAAGGTAGGCGAGCCGGTCGTCCTCAAGCGCACGGGCGGCAAGTGGGCCGCTCCCGAAGGCGCGGTCTTCCTCAACACCTTCAAGAAGCACGCCGATTGCGCCGCGTTGTCCCGAGCGTTTTCGAGCAAGGCCGCCTTTGATGCCTATGTTGCGAAGCATAAAGTCGAAGGCGCAAAGGCGCTTACGTTTGCCGAGTTCGCAGAAGCGGTAACCAAGCCAGCCAAGTGAAAACTATGAAAGCCATCACCCTACTTGGCATCACAGCCATAGCCTCGCTCGGCTTGGCGCAAGATCATTCCGGTCATCAAATGGCCGGAATGAAAAAGCAGACTGAGCTTCCAGCCATGCCGAGAGACATGCCCGCATGGCTTGCTGCACCCGGCGCAGACCACCTCTTCTACAAAGCAGCGCCCTACAACTGGGCGATCAATCGAATTCCCAAGTTCGCGAAGGACATGTACGCAACAGGAGTTGGTCACGCCATGGCCTATGAGGCTCTCGTGCGAGGTGAGGCTTCTACGCTCGAAACGAAGACCTTCGACACGATCAACTGGGTACTGAAGAACCAGCCAGCTATGCCGGTGGACGAAGGCGCGATCTCGCCAACTTTCCTGCGCAAGTACGGCTATCTGGAGAAGGTTTTCGACTGGGCGCATACGCTCCACTTCCAAACGATCGACGTTTTCGCCCATCCAGGGTGGACCGACGAGCAGAAGGAGAAGGAGATCGAGCGGCTCTGGGCGTTCTACGAAGCTCAGCCGTACGCGATCACGGGGTTGCCCATGAACATGGATTACCTCGACAGCTTTTCGTATTCGATGAAGTTCCGCACCGACTACCCAAAGGTGAACGGCCTCTTCTGGGGCTATCACTGGTTGCAGACCGTGAACTACGACATGCTCTACCGCGTTCCGGTCAAGGATCAGGCTCCTCAATACGAAGTGCTTGGCGCGAGATATCACGAGACTGAACTGTACAAGACGGACCGCGATTTCATGCCGATGACGGCCGAAATGAGCCCTCGATTCGCAAAGCGATTTCCCCAGATCGCGAACGCTTTCGATAACCTCCACATGCTTCACGACAACGTGAACGATATCCTTGCCCAGCCGCAACTCACCGAAGCTCAGAAGCAGGAGCAGGTAAAGATCGCGATCTACCGCGTCCTCGCCACCACTCATATCAGCGAAACGCCGGGTGAAAGCGAAGGCAAAGAGAACTCACTCCACGACCATCGCCACCCGCCGAGCATGCCAGGAATGGGCTGGATGAAGGGCAGCGAGGACGACATCATGTGGATGTCGGGAATGGGCTGGATGGACATGAGCGCATGTTCCCACTGCTCGATTCCGATGCCCGAAGGCAACCCTTGGGGCGCGACCGTTTCCGCCGAAGGATGGACGATGATGGTGCGATGCCTCATGTGCGCCCGAGACATGGCGGGGGAGACGCCGGGCCGCGCCATCATTCGAGCCGCAACCAACGACCCGAACCGTTTGCTCGTGCTCATCTCCGATGAAGAGGGCAATTGGACCTCGAACATCGACGGCATCGTGTTCTTGGAGAAGTACGGCGAGCATCCCGAATGCTCTGGCTGGTCTCGCGCGTTCACTACGCTTGCCGCGCTTGAGAAGTATGTTTCGGAAAACCCGGAGTACAAGGATACGAAACCGCTGAACCTCGCGGAATGGGCTGCACTCAATCACGGCACCCCCGATACATATCGCAAGATCGACAAGCCCAACCCTTACAAGCCCGGACCTCCGCCCGCGAAAGGAGGAGGTCGATGAGACGACTTCTGCTCATCTCAGGGCTCCTTCTCAGTTCGCTCGCGTTCGCCAGCGACCACAACAACATTGAAGCAGGACGCCCGCTCCGCTTCGACGACGCTTACTCCATCGCCTTTCGCGAGCGCGCATTCGAGTTTGGCTTGTCGCTGGATACGTTTCGGCGGCGCGGACCCACCTACGGAAACAAGACCGAGTTCAAATACGGCTTGGCCAAGAACCAAGACATTTCCGTCGCATTCGAGCCCACGTATTCAAGCTCTGAGCGAAGGGGCGATATCGGAAACGTCGAAATCGGCTACTTCAACGGACTTCGCCGCGAGATCGACAACTCGCCCGCACTTGCTTACCGAGTGGACGTCGGCCTTCCGACCGGGCGCGGCGCGAAGGGGCTCGATCTTCGGTTCCGTGGAATCGCGACGAAAGCGCTGGGTCAGTACGACAAGGTTCACCTCAATCTCGATCTGAACATGAACACCAACCCGGGCCCGGGCGAGCGTCGTCACACCGTAGGCGCAGTTCTGGGCTATTCCAAGCCATTGGGCTACCCGCGCCGTTTCGATCAGACCCTGGTAGCCGATTTCGCCATCCAGCAAAGCAAGAATGAAGGTGATGGCTTCGTAGGGTCGGTCGGCCTCGGATTGCGTCGTCAAGTTAGTCCCCGAGCCGTGTTCGACATCGGGATTACCTCCGACATCTTCTCGACGAAGGGGGCAGAGCGAAGCCCAGTCCGCTTTGCCATCGGCTACTCGGTTAGTTTTTAGTCAACGGGGTGGGCACTTTTTGTGCCCATCTCCATCTTAGATTCGAGGGAAGTCGTCTTTCGCATCCGCGCTATTCGTACCAAGCAGTTAGGAAGCTACTTGGGCAAGTTGGCAGAGATGCCAGCTTCGAGGGTCTTTTCAGTCTGCTTTCCCGTCCATTGCGCGATGATCTGGCCGTCCCTTACTAAGAACATGGCGGGAATGTTCTTGACGCCCCATTTCTGCCAGGTTCTCTGATCGTCGTGGAGGACGGGGTTGGGGAACTTGTGGCCTTTGAGGAACTTGTCAAGGTTGGGCTGCTTTTCGTCGATGCTGACGCTGAGAATCTCGAAACCCTTCTCCTTGTAGCGGGCGTGGAGCTTGTCCAGCATGGGCATCATGGCTTTGCAGGGGGCGCACCAGGTGGCCCAGAAATCCACGAGCACGAGCTTGCCTTTCATCGATTCGGCATCCCAGGTCTTGCCTGTGGTGTCGACTAGAGCGAATTCAGGCACGGGCCGGGGCAATACAGGCGGTACGTATGCATCCGGGTCCTTCTTGAACGCGGCGATTTCCTTCGTGTTGCAGAAGTAGTACGCGTTGCCTTTGTACATCAGACCCCCGGCTGGTTTTTCGGGGCCATCGTTGGGGCAGAGGAGGCACTTGGCCTCTTTGGGAAGGTCTTTCTTGGCGATGTCGGTCGGCGTGTCTTGGCCCATCGAGACAAGCGATGCAAAGGCCAGGAGTAGAGTAGCGATTGTTTTCACGTGATTAGAATCCCCAGCCGATGGTGATCGCTGGATGCTTGAACCAGATCCACCCGGCTTGAATGAAATAGTTGGATTGCGAATAGGTGACGAGCAGGTGCGATTTCCTGCCGTCGTTCATGGCGATGGCAGTCCACTCGGGTGAGAAACGGTAACTCGCGCCGAACGGATAGACGAGCTTTTTCTCGAAGCCCGAGTAGGTGATCGAGAGATATGGCGATAGCTGGGTACCGGGAATCGTCTTGCCGAAGTTGGCGCTGGCGAGTTGATAGCCCTCGGGCGTCCCGATGCGGTCCGAACTTGTGTTGAAGAAGATCATCGGTCTCTTCTCGTTCTCGCTCTGAACGACCCACGTCGCCCTCAACCCTAGTTCTTGGACGGCGAAGTTGTACTCCGTTCCGATCTGGAAGTTGGGCGTAGCGTTGTAGTCGATCGTCAATCGGTGCCGTGGTCGCAGTTGAGGCGTGTCGGCGAATCGATAGGCGATTACCCATCTCTTGTTGAGGCTTCCCGAACCGAGAAGCTGGCCTTCGCCGGGTCACCCAGTTCACGTTGGGACGCTCGTCTGACAATATGCCAGGACGGGCAGAGCGGCGAACAGAACAGCTATTTTCCGCATGGACATCCACAGGTGCAGGTCGAGCCGGGGCATTGCCCAGAGGCGCAGCAGTCGCAATTACAGTTACAGTTCATGTTTTTCTCCTTGATCGAGTTGGTTTGGGCCGAGAACGCAATAGCCGTCTACTCTGATGGCGAGCCTCCTTCTGATCCTTTCCGCGTCGCGCTGGCCGCGTTGGTCCGCTTTGAGCGCTGCCGCGTAGTGGTTCAAAACGGCTTCAAGTGCGGGCTTTGCGCTCGGCTCGATGCTGTAGTTGATCCACTTGTGCCTCTGTGTGGTGGAGAGGACTCCCGCCTGACGGAGGGTTTGCAAATGGTTGGAGAGCGTTGATTGACTCATCTCCAGGGCATCGGCAAGCTCACAGACGCAAAGCCCGTTCTTGAGCAGTGCCGCAAGGATTCGCACACGAGTGGGATCGGCGAGAGCTTTGCCAAACAGGACGACATCGTTCATGGCTTCATACCAGGATACGAGGATATGATAGCACAAGTTCCTGCCAGCGTAGAATAGAGCATGGCACTTGACCCCGTTTGCGGGATGATGGTTGACCCCGCCGATGCGGCGGGGTCGTTTGAACACGCGGGCACAACTTACTATTTCTGCGGCAAGAGTTGTCTGGAGCGATTCAAGTCGAACCCCGAGAAACATCTGGCCCCTGAGCCAATCGAGGCAGCAGAGCCTCAAGATGTGCGGCTTGAGTACACCTGCCCCATGCATCCCGAGATCGTGCAGAAGGGTCCGGGCAGTTGCCCGAAGTGCGGCATGGCGTTGGAGCCGCTCCATCCGGCCGCGACGGTCAAGAAGACGCAATGGACTTGTCCGATGCATCCGCAGATCGTGCAGGACAAACCGGGCAGTTGCCCCATCTGCGGGATGGCGCTTGAACCGATGGAGGTGAGCCCCGACGACGAGAATCCCGAGCTTGTGGACATGACCCGCCGGTTCTGGGTTTCGACCGTCCTCTCGATACCGCTTCTATTGGCAGTGATGCCCCATCTGTTCGGATTCGACATCGCGAACTGGATACCGCATGGAGTTCTGGGCTGGGCACAGTTTGCGCTCGCTACGCCGGTGGTGCTTTGGGGAGGGTGGCCATTCTTCCAGCGCGGTTGGGCTTCGGTTGTCCATCGCAGCCCCAACATGTTCACGTTGATCGCGCTGGGGACCGGAGTGGCTTGGCTGTACAGCGTGGTCGGCGTCATCGCCCCCCACGTGTTTCCGCCTTCGTTCCGCAACAAGATGGGTGGTGTGGACCTGTATTTCGAGGCAGCAGCCGTTATCACGACGCTCGTCTTGCTGGGTCAGGTCCTAGAACTTCGAGCACGGAGCGCGACGAGCAGCGCCATTCGGGCTCTACTCGACCTTTCACCCAAGCAGGCTCGGCTGGTTCGAGACGGAAAGGAAGAGGACATCCCGCTGGAACATGTCCATATGGGTGATTCGTTACGTGTGCGCCCTGGGGAGAAGATTCCTGTGGATGGCATCGTGATCGACGGCCGAAGCTCGGTAAATGAGTCCATGATCACCGGCGAGCCTATGCCCGTTCAGAAGGCCGAAGGCGACAGAGTGACGGGGGCGACGGTTAACGGAACGGGGAGCTTCCTAATGCGGGCTGAGCGCGTGGGAAGTGAAACCCTGCTTGCCCAGATCGTGAAAATGGTGAGCGAGGCACAGCGCTCGCGGGCTCCCATTCAAAAGTTGGCCGACACGGTTTCTGGCATATTCGTGCCGATTGTGGTGTTGGTCGCGATCATTTCCTTTGTCGTTTGGGCCATGTTCGGGCCAGCGCCTGCAATGGCGTATGCGGTCATCAATGCGGTCGCGGTGTTGATCATCGCCTGCCCTTGCGCACTGGGTTTAGCGACTCCGATGTCGATCATGGTCGGAACCGGGCGCGGTGCACAGGCCGGTGTTCTCATCAAGAGTGCGGAGGCGTTGGAGGCGTTCGAGAAAGTTGACACTCTGGTGGTTGACAAGACGGGCACGCTCACCGAGGGCAAGCCACGGGTGGTTGCCGTCGTTCCTCTGGCAGAACTCTCGGATACCGAGGTTCTTGAGGTGGCGGGAGGGATCGAGCAAGGCAGCGAACATCCCCTGGCGGCGGCGATTCTCGCTGGCCTCAAGGAACGTAGCATCGAGCCGAGCAAGGTGCAGGATTTTGAGTCGGTCACCGGCAAAGGCGTGCGTGGCAAGATCGGCAACGACGACGTTGCGCTCGGAAACTTCGCCTTGATGGAGTCTGTTGGCGTGACCCCGGGGGACGCCGCGACGAAAGCAGAGGCGATGCGAGCCGAAGGCCAGACCGTCATGTTCGTCGCTAAGGGGACAAAGGTTGTGGGTCTGATCGGCGTTGCGGACCCGATCAAGACAACAGCATCTGAAGCATTGGTCGCTTTGCACGAAGAGAAGATTCGCGTCGTCATGGTCACGGGCGACAGCAAGACCACGGCGCAGGCGGTTGCCACAGGACTCGGCATTGACGAAGTCCATGCCGACGTTTTGCCCGAAGGCAAGATTGAGATCATCAAGCGACTCCAATCGGAGGGGCGGTTCGTTGCGATGGCCGGTGACGGGATCAACGACGCCCCTGCTCTTGCTCAAGCTCAGGTTGGAATCGCGATGGGAACTGGCACCGACGTGGCAATGGAAAGCGCTGGCATCACCCTCCTCAAAGGCGATCTAACGGGACTGGTTCGGGCGAGAAGACTCAGCCGTGCGACAATGAGCAACATCCGCCAGAACCTCTTTTTCGCTTTCGTCTACAACGTCGCGGGAGTTCCAATTGCTGCGGGCGCTCTTTATCCGTTCACTGGTCTTCTACTGGGTCCGGTGATCGCGGCATTGGCAATGAGCTTAAGTTCTGTGTCCGTGATTGGCAATGCGCTGAGGCTACGGAGCACAAAACTGTAGCGTCGAATCGTTGCCCTTTAACGAGGCATCACGCCTGCGACCACTGCAACGTACAACTGCAGAGGTCGATTAGGTTCAAAAACGACCGCTTTTGGCGAATTTGTGTGTTGATAGAGACATCGCACTGCAGAGGTCGTGAGTTCGAATCTCATCATCTCCACCAGATTCAAATGAACCTAAAGTGGTTCCTAAGATCGGTTCCTAAACGAGGAGCCGATGGGAGACTGTAGGAGCCGCAGGCCATTTACAACCACAAGCAAACTCGCCCCCATGTCGGCAAAGACCGCCATCCAGAGGGTCGCGATCCCCAAGAAGGCGAGCACGAAGAAAAGCACCTTTACACCAATCGCGAATGCGATGTTTTGCTTCAATACGGTGGAAGCTCGGCGGCTCAGTCGGATGAACTCGGGGATTTTGCGCAGGTCATCTTGCATCAGCGCGACGTCGGCAGTCTCTATCGCCGTGTCCGTTCCGGCTGCGCCCATCGCGAAGCCGACGTCTGCCTGAGCTAATGCGGGGGCGTCGTTGATGCCGTCACCCACCATGCCCACGTGTTCTTCGTCAGCGGTTAGCTCGGTGATGATCTTTCGCTTGTCTTCAGGAAGTAGGTCTCCGCGAGCGTCGTCAATGCCTACTTGGGCAGCAATGGCATTTGCGGTTCGAGCATTGTCACCAGTGAGCATGAGAGTTCTCACTCCAAGGTCGTGCAGCTCCTTAACTGCCTGAATGCTCGTTTCGCGGACGGTATCGGCAACCGCGATGACCCCGAGCGCCCGATCAGCGTTGCCGAGAATGACGACGGTCTTCCCCTGCTCTTCGAGGTCTTCGAGAACTGCCTCGACCTCGGCGCGGCAGTAGTCCTCCTCGTGAGCAAGCCGATGGTTTCCAAGGAAGTATTGCTGCCCATCAACGACTCCGCTCACCCCGCGCCCCGTAATGGACTCGAACTCTTGGACAGAAGCTCTTTCGCCTTTGTAGGCATCGACAATGGCGGTAGCTACGGGATGCTCCGACGGGGCGTCGAGGCTAGCCGCCAATCGAAGCAGTTCCACTTCTTCAATGGAATCGAACGGTATAACATCGGTCACCTTTGGCAAGCCATGGGTCAAGGTGCCGGTTTTGTCAAGAGCAATTCGCGAGAGCCTCCGACCCTCTTCGATGTAAACGCCCCCCTTAATCAAAATTCCTCGTCTTGCTGCTGAGGCCAAAGCGCTGACGACAGTGACCGGAGTCGAGATGACCAGCGCACATGGGCACGCGATCACCAAGAGCACCAATGCTTTGTAGAGCCAATCCGAGTAAGGTTGGGCCAAAAGCAAGGGTGGCACGACCGTAATGAGGATTGCCAATACGACGACGAGCGGCGTGTAGTACCGAGCGAACTGGTCGACGAAACGCTGCGTGGGCGCCTTCTGACTCTGCGCTTGCTGCACGGCTCGAATGATCCGTGCCAATGTCGTTTGCCCCGTGTTAGCCGTAACTTCAAAATCGAAGCTGCCTTTCTCGTTGATCGTCCCGGCGAAGACCTGATCTCCAGCCGCTTTAGCAACCGGGATGCTTTCTCCGGTAATAGGGGCCTGGTTTACACTGGAGGAACCTTTCTTTACGAGGCCATCTAGCGCGATGCGTTCTCCTGGCCGAACTCTCACGAGTTGCCCGAGAGCGACGCTGGAAGCTTCGATTTCGACCCATTCGTTTCCGACCAATGCAAGTGCACGCTCGGGGGATAATTCCATGAGTGAGCGAATCGCGTGACGCGCTCGATCGAGCGAGAATGCTTCAATCATTTCAGCGACCCCAAAGAGGAAGGTGACCATAGCGGCTTCGGGCCACTGCCCGATGAAGGCCGCCCCGATGATCGCAATCGTCATCAAGAAATTTATGTTGAGCGTGAGGGTCCGCAGGGAGACGATCCCCTTTCGAATCGTCTCCTTGCCGCCCAGCGCAATCGAACCAAGTGCTAGAGCAATCACCGGCCATGACCGTTCTGTGCCCATAGTCCACGCGATGACTTCGGCGGCCACCGCGAGGACTCCAGAAGCTCCCATGAGCCATCGATCGAGAATCGGAACAGCCGGTCCGTGCCCCGCCGATTCGGGCTCGTCTTCACTTACGAGCTTTGGATCCATTCCTACCGATTCGAGGGCTTGCTGGATGGTGCTTTCGTCGGGATGATCGTGGATCACCGTCAGCTTGCGGCTCATCAAGTCGAATTCCAGCCGCTCGATCCCGTTCATCCCGTTCAAACGGTTCCGAATGATGCCTTCCTCCGTAGGGCAATCCATCTTTCCGATCCGGAAGACCGTCTTCATAGCTCCTCCGGAAGCTCGTTGTCACGCTCGAACCATGTGTAAAGAACCGGAAGGACGAGAAGGGTTAGCAACGTGGCAGAAGCGATTCCGCCAATAACTACCGTTGCCAAGGGCCTTTGGACTTCTGCTCCTATGCCTGTGTTCAGTGCCATGGGAATGAACCCCAGGGCGGCGACGAGAGCGGTCATCAGCACCGGACGAAGACGCTGCTGGGCACCTTCGCTAACGGCGTCCTTAACCAAGAGCTTGCCTTCTTGTCGCAATCGGTTGATCGCAGAGACCATCACAACACCATTCAGGACCGCAACTCCGGACAAGGCTATGAAGCCTACGCCGGCCGAGATGCTGAAGGGCAACCCTCTGATCCATAGGGCAAGAACACCGCCCGTCACCGCCAGTGGAACGCCGGTGAAGATCAGCAACGCCTGCTTGATCGAGCCGAAAGTCATGAAGAGTAGGGTGAAGATCAAGGCAAGCGCCAGAGGCACCACAATCATCAATCGTGCGCTTGCATGCTGCAGGTTCTCGAACTGACCGCCCCACGTAATGTAATAGCCTTCGTCGAGCTTTACCTTCTCGTCAATGGCCTTCTGGGCATTCGCGACGAAGCCAGCAAGGTCGGTTCCACGGACGTTGAGCTGAACGACGACGCGCCGCTTGCCCGATTCCCGGCTGATTTGGGCGGGTGCAGGTTGATTGTCGATATGCGCCAGACTCGATAGAGGGACCGATTCGCCGTTGGCCAGCTTCACGGGCAAACTCGCGATGGCATCAGCGTCGTTTCGTACTTCGGCAGGCAAACGAACGATCAGCTCATACCGCTTGTCCCCTTCACGAATCTGCCCAATCTCTTCGCCTCCTAAGGCTGAGCTGATTAACTCTTGGACTTCGCTAATCGAAACTCCGAACCGCCCTATGGCTTCGCGGTCGATGTCGATTTGGAGAACGGGGATGGGCTCAACCTGCTCGACTTCGACGTCCGCTGCGCCCGGGATTTCTGCAACAACCGCCCGAATCTCCTCAGCCTTCTGACGGAGCACCTCCAAGTCTTCTCCAAACACCTTGATTCCGATGTCGGCCTTGACCCCGGAAACCAATTCGGAGAAGCGCATTTCGATGGGCTGCGAGAAGTTGTAGCCTTGGCCTGGGACTTCGTTGAGCTTTTCTTCGATCTCCTCGCGGATCTTTTCCTTAGTCATTCCCGCACGCCACTGATCCCTCTCTTTGAGCATGATGAAGCTGTCGGTAAGGCTAAGCGGCATTGGATCGGTAGCGACTTCAGGCGTGCCGCTCCGGGAGAACATCGTGATCACCTCCGGAACTTCCAGCACCTTCTTCTCGGCTGCGGTTACCAGCCGGATGGTTTCCTCTGCGTTGACGGTCCGGATACGAATCGGCTGCACAACGAGGTCGCCTTCATCCAAGGTTGGAATGAACTCAGCGCCCAGCGTAGTGAAGACCCAGCCCGCTAGCCCCAGCAGAACGAGAGCCCCCGCGACAACGATTGCCTTTGCGCGCAGCGCGAAGGTCAATGCGGGTTTGTACATACGGCTGAAGAATCCCATGATCGGGTTCTTGCCCTCGCGCGTGTCGCCTGACAAGAACAGGCTGGCCAAAGCCGGAACCAATGTGAGGGTTAAGATCAACGCGCCAAGTAGCGCGAACACGACCGTAAAGGCCATCGGCTTGAACATCTTGCCTTCGGTTCCTTCCAGCGCCAAGATCGGCAAATAAACGACCGTGATAATGGAAACCGCGAAGGCCGTTGGCTTGGCCACTTCCTTCGAGGACTCCCAGACCACGTGCCGCACATCATGACGGTTTAGCGTCTTACCGGCATGCTCGCGGGCTTCCGCAACCCTGCGGACGGCATTCTCGATCATGACGACCGCGCCGTCGACGATCAAACCAAAGTCGATCGCACCGAGGCTCATGAGGTTCCCAGAGATGCCCCACTGGTTCATCATGCCGATGGCAAAGAGCATCGACAATGGGATTGCCAAAGCGACGATTACTGCGCCGCGCCAGTTTCCAAGCAACAGAAGAAGGACGACGATGACGAGGATGCCGCCTTCCAGCAGGCTCTTCTCAACCGTGCCTACCGTCTTGTTGACCAAGTTGGCGCGGTTGTAGACCGTCGTCAGCTTGACATCCTCGGGAAGCTGCGCCTTGATCTCCTCGATTTTGGCGTCCACTGCCTGGGCGACCGTTCGTCCGTTGGCCCCCTTGAGCATCATCGCGATGGCGAGAAGGGCTTCGTGGCCATCCTTCGTGCTCAGTCCGGTCACGACCGGTGTCCCTGTCGTGACTTCGGCCACGTCGCGCACGAGCACAGGCGTGCCGTCTTCGCTTGAGACGGGAATGGTTTCGATTTCCTCTGGTGTGGAAGCCATGCCCACCGATCGGATGAGCGTTCTCTCCCCTCCAGAGTCGAGAACTCCTCCTCCCGCGTTCTGGTTATTGTTCTGCAGGGCTTCGATCAGGTCGTGGATGCCGAGTCCGCGCGCTTGCAGCCGAGCCATGTCGGCGACCACTTGATATTGCTTAACGTTACCGTCAGCAACATTGACTTCGGCGACTCCGGCGACCGAGCGAAGCTGGGGCGCGATCTGCCAATCCATGATCGTCCTCAGGTCGGTGATCGAGCGCTTGTCGCTTTCGACCGAGAACATGTAGATGTCGCCGAGCCCGGTGGAAACCGGCCCCATTTGTGGCGCATCGATATTCGCCGGTAACTCAGCGCCAACTCTGCTCAACCGTTCGTTGACAAGTTGACGTGCGAAGAAGATGTCCACGTTGTCGTGGAATGTCACCGTGACTTGGGACAGACCGTATTGGCTGAGCGACCTGGTGTTCATCACGCCGGGAAGGCCGGCCATCGCCGTTTCGATGGGAAACGTCACCAGCCGCTCCACTTCCTCGGGTCCCATGCCCCCGGTTTGCGTGTTGATCTGCACCTGATTCGTGGTGATGTCAGGGACCGCGTCGAGATTGAGCTTGGTCCATGAGAGAATTCCCCAAAGGACAAGTCCGATGGTTCCGGCAAAAACCAGGAGTCGCTGAGTCAGGCTGAAATGGAGGAGTCTATCCAACATGGCTTGAAACCTCCGGCAAGTCACGAGTCGCTTCCCCTTCGGGCGAGGTCGGTTTGCATCCGCACTCAGCGCTCAATAGAGGAGCCAGCATGAGCCAGCGAAGTACACGTATGACTCGTCTCATCTTGCCACAATCCTGTATGTCTGGAAGCTGGACGTCATGGGCGGTTCTTGCCCGGCAGCTTTAGCCGCCTTTATATCGTCGAAACCTCGCTGATGGCCTTCCGCAAACTCAGAAGAACCGACCCACGCTCGGAAGCCACTCTCGTCCTCCCATTGGCTGATGATAAGATAGGCTTCGCCCTCTCGATCCGGGCGGAGAACAAACATCTCCACAAACCCTGGAACTCGGTCGATCGCATGGGCGCGCGTCGCGAAAAGCTCTTCAAATCGAAGTGCGTAGTCGTTCCGAACACTAATGTAGTTGATGGCCACGAATTGTGCGGGGCCGCACGGGGACGCGCAGCCACATTGAGTTTTTGCTTTGTGATCCATTAGTCTTCATGCCCCTTGAGTTCACCCTTCACCTTCTCGCTTTTGAGCACGAAGGCGCCCTTGCTGACTACTCGATCGCCGATGGCGACGCCTTCCAGAACTTCCACAAACTCTCCTTGAACACGCCCCAGCGTGACAGTCCGCTCCTCGAACTTCCCACCATCTTCGGCGATGTACAGCTTTCGCTTGTCGCCATCTTCGATGATCGCGGAGCGTGGAACGACGACGGCCTGTGTGCTTGCGCCGACTCCCAACCGGACCGTTGCAGACATTCCGCTGCGTAACTGCGAGCCGGAGTTGTCAACGAGTATCTGGACGGGCATGGATCTCGTCTTCGGGTCGAGGCGGCTGCCTACCGACTGGACAACCCCACTGAAGATCCTGCCAGGATAAGCGCTGACGCTGACTTGGGCGACTGTGCCGGCTCTGGCCGCTCCGATCTGCTTGTCGGAGACTTGCGCCACCACCCAAACAGTTGCCAGGTTCTCAATCTCTCCTAGCTCTGTCGACCTTTCAACGGCTTGCCCCATCGTGGCTTCAAGGTCGACGACTACGCCACTTATGGGAGCCTTAACGACCACGGAACCGCCCGATGCGCTCCCCGATCCCGCGAGGGCTGAGTACCCGGCGCGGGCTGCTTCAACGCCTTTCATGGCCGCGACAACGGCCGAGTTGGCGGACACCAAGCGAATGTGCGCTTGCTGGACTTCGAGGTTTGCGGAACGCACCTCTGCTTCTGCGGCTTGGATTTCCCGCGAATTCGATAGACCTTGCTCGGCGATCTTTCGCTCTCGCTCATACGTCGCTTTAGCGAGTTCGATCCGTCTCTCCGCGTTTCGCTGCCGTATCTTGTCTGTGGCTACCTCCAGCCTTGCTTGCTCCAGCTCGGTACGGGAGATGAGCTCTTGCTTATAAAGCCGCTCCGCACGTTCCAACTGCGCTTCGTGGACGGTCTGGTCCTGCTTACCTCGCTCCAACTCCGCTTCCGCGTCGGCCAGGTCCTTTTGGGCGGCCTGGAGAGCGGGCTGGCTAAATGCACCGGTTTTGGCGAAGGCTTGTTGCCGAGCCAATTGCTGCTTGGCAGTGCGCAGTTTTGCGTTTGCCAAATTGATCTCGGCGGCTGCTTCCTTTACCGCGGCCTGGGCAGTAACGACTCCTCGCTGGGCTTCGATGATCAGCGCTGAAGCTTGCGCCAGTTCTCCTGATCGCAATGTCGCGATGGGTTGCCCAGCTCGAACTCGGTCACCCGCTTTGACATGGAGTCGAACAACTTGCCCGCCAACAGGCGGAGTAACGATCGCACGTCCCTGTGAGGAAGTGGTCACCGTTCCCGGAACCTTGAGTTCTTGCTGAAGCAGCCTCTGTTCGACCGGCTGGGTCTCAATTCCCGCGATCTTGATAGCCTCAGCAGTTAACTGGATGTCTTCGGAGTGACCTGCTTCCTCCTTCGTTGCCCCTGATTCGCCCTCGATGTGTCCAGTTTCTTCGTGGCCATGCTCATCCTTCGCAGCCGTCGCTCCTCCGTCCTTCGCACACCCGCCCAATGCAACAGCGAGACCGGCAAGTATCCAAATCAAGTGGATTCGTTTCATGGGTTCACCTCCAGAATTTGGCCGGAAGCTCGGACAAGTCTTGCCTGTGCTTCGGCAAGGCGAGTTCGTGCTTCGACGTAGGCTTGCTCAAGATCTCGGAGCACTCGGGTCGCGTCCAGGACTTCGATCAGGGTTGTCGCTTGTTCCGTGAGACCGGGGCGAAGGCGATTCACCAGTTCCTTGGCGCGTGCCACTAGTGCCTCGTATTTGCCTACTTGGTCTCTCGCGGACGCAACTTCAATCTGCGCCGCCTTTACTTCGCCCTCGGCCAACTTGGATGCGTCAGTAAACGCCTTGCGGGCGGCTTCGGCCTTGATTCCAGCAGCTCTCGTTTCAGCAGCGACTCGGCCGTGATCGAAGAGCGGGATTGACAGCTGAAGTCGGAGTCCATACCGATCGTCTCGCTCTTGCCAGGGCGTTCTCCTGCCTTGAAGCTCCAGTTCGGGCCTGCCGCTCGCTCGTGAGATGGCAATTTCGGCCTCAGCTAACTGGGTTTGGGCCTCAAGTAGCAACAATTCAGGGCGCTGCCGCTTCAGGGCTTCTGCGTCGGTTGCAACGGGCACTAGCTCTGGAAAGGCACCTTGAAACTCGCGCAATTCAGACAGTCCGGTAACAGACTCAAGCTTGCGAAGCGCTGCATTCTGTTCGGACTGACGCTGCTCGGCGCGAAGCTTTGCTTGCTCAAGGTCGAGGCCGACTTGCGTGAGGTGGAATCCAGGCGCAATTCCACCTTCGACTCGAAGCCGCGTCGCTTCGTATAGCTGCTCGTAAACGGCCTGAACGGCCTTTGCGCTCTTTGCCAACTCTGCAGCGGCGACGGCGGACAGATACGCCTCTAGCACCTCCGTCTGAACGTCGAGCGACACTTGACGAAAGCTGGCTTCAGCTTCCGCGACTAGAGCGCGGCCCGATCGACGGTAGGCGTTTGTTCGGCCAAACAAATCGATCGGTTGAGACAAGACGAGGTCATCATCAGACCCCCCTGTTTCGGGATCAGTCGTGTATCCGACGAGGAGACGCGTGACAGGAAAGGCTCCTAGGGCGCGGCTGGTCAACTTGGCTTGACTCAGTCGCAGACTGGCCGCTTGAAGCACGGGACGATTAGCTCGGGCTGAACGAAGAACGTCGTCAAGCCCGATCTGCTGGGCATGCGCTGAAATGGCGAGGCCAGCGAGACAGAATATGGGTAGGGTTCTCAAGAAATCTCCAACTGAGGTTACGGTCATGGCTCCGCGCAACGCGGAGCGAACAACTAGCTCAGTTGGAAAGGCGGAGCGCGTGAAGAAGTGGATGAGGGCGGCGCATTGGGAAAGCCCAGCTCAATGTGCGCAAAAACGACCTTGCAGACGATGTACCGAACGACCGACAAGCAAATCGCTTCCGGAAGGATTGCGAAAACGAGTTGGAACTGCTGAGACGGGACTGCCGCTTGTTTCTCTTTCGAATCCGTGCAAGAAGTCAGAGTGCAACATTCATGGCAATCTAGTGATCCACTGACCGAGATCGTTCGCTCTGACTGATTCTCCGATTTGCCGTCTAAGCATGGTCCGCGCGGACACGTGGGGCACTCCCTACCGTCGGGCAGCACCCAAGCGCCCGAGCAAGCATGAGCTTGTCCAAGCAGGAGCAACCATATGAGGATTAAAGAGCGGCCCAAAGGCACAACATATTATAGCGAAATTGCGGTGGGACATTGAGTCCCTCTAACGGAGCCCTCAGCGGCTGAGGAACGCGACCTCTGCAAACCGCAACTGCAGAGGTCATTTAGGTTCAAAAATGGCGTGTTTTGTCCAAACTTGCGCTATTTGCGAGCATCGCACTGCAGAGGTCGTGAGTTCGAATCTCATCATCTCCACCAGGTTCAAATGAACTTAAATGGTTCCTAAGATTGGTTCCTAAACCAGAGGGTAGACTATAGGAACCATGGCCAAGGCTATTTCAGGCGAAGGCTCAATCCGAAGGCGGCTTAGCGGCAAGCTCGCTGGCAAGTGGCGGGTTCAGTGGTCGTACGACGACCCCATGTCTAATGAGCTGACGACTGTGGATCGCACCTTCCCGACTCAGGCTGAAGCAGCGAGGTTCCTAAAAGAACTCAAGGTACGGGTTCACACGGGACAGAAAATCGAGGTGGCAAACGCCAAGCGTGCCCTGACGCTCAATACTTGGTTCGATGAACTTGCGGGTACATCGGCGAACGGATTCGCTGGCCGCTGGCAGGAGGACGGGATGAAGCTCAAGACGATCTCAACGAAGGTCAGCCGCTACAACACCCATGTCCGTAATTCTGAGGTTGGAAAGCTTCCAGTCCAGCACATCGACATCGACCGAGCGCGGGCATTCTTTCGAACGATGAAGGAAGAAGGCAAGTCCAAGGCGACGATGAAGGACGTTCAAGGCGTTCTCGTGAAAGTTTTGAACGATGCCATCGACACCTATGAAAAGCTGCCGAATCTTCGCAACCCGTTCTCCAAGGTAAAGCTTGAAACCCCCGAAGTGCGAGAAGCAATTGTCGTGACGCCAAAGGACGCGATGCAGGCTGTCCGAAAGCTCTCGAATGAAGAAGATCGAGCATTTCTCGGCCTTTTCTTTCTGGCGGGTCTCCGATTGAGCGAACACATGGCGATAACCGCAGAGCAAATCGACTTCGATAAGGGCGTGATTGTAATAGACAGGGCGGTGAAGCTTGGACCAACTGGAAAGCAGGACCTCGGCTTGCCAAAGGGCGACAAGGTGAGGCTGGTTACAATGTGCCCAACCTTGGCCGAGTTGCTACGGCCGTTGGTGGAAAAGACTGATAGCTACTTATTCCCGGCGAAGTCTGTCGACAGCCCTCGGATGAAGAAACGGACCTATGAAAACTGGCATCGCATCCTCAAGGAAACGGGCTTACCGGAGGAATTGGAACCGAGAGACTGTCGGCTCAGCCACAACACGTGGCTTGAAAAGTTCTGTCCGAAGGTGAGCTTGTCCACGCGCCTTGAGCACATGGGCCACAGTGTGAATCGAAATAGCTCTGAACACCGTGGTTTGACCGTCAACCTGCGGAACTACACGAGGTTCTTGAGCGATGCGCAGGGGATTCTGAGGAAGGAACTGGAGCGAGTGGTCAAAGCGGCATTGCGTAAAGGGCGTTAGCTTTCCTTCCACCCTTGCTCCAGTTCCTTTTCGCGGAGATAAGCCTCCACTTGACGACGAGTAATCATTGTCGTCCCGCCATCCTTGATGTGACCGAGTTGTCGGGAACGCAGGAGCCGTTTGACCTTCGATTCGCTGATGCTAAGCACGTAGGCTACGTCACCGATTCGATAAGCCAGCTTGTCAAGTCGAGATTCTCGGGAGATGGCATTGTTCATGGGCCACCTCCCTCAGGCAACGGATCCCAGAGAGTCGAGAATTCTTCGGTCTTCGCACTCTTCCAGATGGCGGCACCGAAGCCTTTTGACTCCAACTGCGCAAAAGTAGTGAACGTGACCGACACTGCTGCACGCCTAGTCAGCCGGGACAGGTTGTCGATTCGACGTCGCCCGGCCGTCGTCACAAGGGCGACTGTGAATGGAATGTCCGTCTCGTACGCGGACTGGTAAGCGGTCTCCGCCCAGTACGCCTCGTAGCGCGCAAAAAGCGCCGCCATCTGAGGAAGCGAAGTGTTGCCTCGGTCGAACTCAATGTAGACAGAAAGCATAGAGTCGCCATGCGCGAAGACCGCCAACGCATCTGGCTTCATGAGCCGCTTGATAACTCGCCCGCGAACAACAACCTCATACTCATGTCGGCAGTCGGGTTCTGCTATGTAGCGAAGCAACCGCAAGTCGCTTGATTCCCGGATTGCCACAAGGCGGATCGAGACGACGCCAAGGTGATGCTCAAGGTACATCCGCTCAGGAGAGCGCCGACCATGCCGCTTCATCTCGATTGGATCGAATGAGTTGTCTTCGACGGCGACATCGACTCCGGCTGGGCCGAGGACGTAGATCGTTGAGTTCTGTTGAGGGCCGGTCGCAACAAACGTTCGACGGAGGAACTTACCCTCAACGAGGAGTCTTAGGCGTCGATTAGCGCGGCTGACCGAACTGAAGAACCCTAACTCCATCAGCTGGCCCCGGGAGATCGCCCCGTAACGTGCTATCTCTCCGATGACCCTTCGATCCCGGCTGGTTAGGCGGACGCCGCTCTTTCGAGGCCCGCACTTGCTAGGCTTGCGGCTTGCGGACATGGCGCACCTCCACTTGGCCGTCACCCAAGCTATCCCGAGTTACTCCCAGGCTTGTCCAGCGAGAGGCGATTTCGGCATCAACAGCTTCACAGCCTTGGCCATGAGCAAACATGGACTGCTTCCGAAATTCCGGCACCAAAGACATGTCTACCGGGTCAGCGTTCGGCGTTACCACGCGAATTGGATACATGCCTTGGCGCACGACGAACGTTTCGCCGACCTTGAGGCGCAAGATGGCATCCGTTGCCTCAATGCGAGACAAGGGCATCAGCATCTGAGACATTTCTTTAGCGTCAATCGGGCCGACGTTGAACACAAGCTGCACCGCGCAGTTGTTGCGCATGATTGCTCGCAGGCCGGGTTCTATCTGTGCCTGGCTTTGGTGTGCAAACACAAGCCTGAGTCCATATCTGCGCCCTTCCGTGATGATCTCGGCAAGGCAGCCCTTGGCAAAGTTCTGTCCCTCATCGAGGATGAGCGTGCTCTTGACCCGTTTGTCCTCTGGAATCGTGGCGCGACTTAGTACAGCGTTCCAAACGCCTTGCATGACCATGTCTCCGAGGAAGTCACCAGAACCATGAAGCTGATCCTTCCGAAGCGCGACGAGAAGAATGGCAGCGGGATCGTCAACGATCTGCTGGAGATTGATCGTGCCCTTGCCGCAGAGAATGCGGCGCAGGCGCGGATTCGAGATGATGTTCTGCAGCTTGTTGCTGACCGCCATTTGGCGCTGCAACCGCTGCTCAGGCGTCAGGCGATCAAATAGCTGCAGAAAGTTACGCAGGCAGACATCGGTGATCTTGGCTGCTACACTCGCACGAAACTCGTCGTCGGTGTACATGCGCTCAATCTCCAGAGGACTATTGCGCGTCATGACAAGGGCACGAGAGATATTGCGCATGTCGCTATCGATTTGGACACCCCATGACGTAGCCTGCCGCTCCACTGCATCAACGAAGCCGTCCGCAACGCGAAACGGATCGCCAGGCTGCAAGAAGGGATTCCAGGGAACGACCCAGTCGGGATCGCATGGATCGATGATCACCACGCGTCCGGGTCGAATCTTGGCCGCCGCAGATCGTGCTATCAAGCGGTCGGCCAAATCACCAATTCGATCGATGGAGATTACTGCCATTTCAGAATCTCCTCAATGAACAGTCGAGCGATGAGCGTGGTCTTGCCGCAGCCCGTACCGCCAACGATTAGCAGGTGCCGATCGAGCTGCCAGCTTAAGGCGCACACCAACTCGCGGTTCTTCTCAGCTATTCCGATGAGGAAGCTCCCAGCAGGGGACACCGGTGGGATCGGCGCTGGCTGCGTCCTGTACACAACGATTCGCGCGGGCGGTACCGTTGGTGGGAACAGAGACGCCCACATGCGCTGGACAATGTTGTCAAGTTTCATTCTTGTACTCCTGCGCCCGTGGGAGAACAATGGAGCGTCAAAGACTTGATTTCAGCCCTAAGCTTTGCTAGAGTTGCGACGCTGGCCCTCCGACCGACTTGTACCGGTCCCGGGCTGGTGGTTACAGTTCCGGAGCCGAGGGTCGGCCATCAACGGGAGTGCGCATCAGTAGCGTGCTCCTTTTTGCTATCCCAATCCCAGCGATACAAACCCTTCGCTGGAGGCGCATGAGCAGTAAACGGGTTCCTTCCTGAGGAAGAGAAAGCAAGCTTGCGGAAGCAATGCGGAAGAATGCGGAAGGACTGCGATTTGAGCGTGTCCGGGTTCAATCTCGAACGCGAAATCTGCCGCCGGAGCCCATCGCGACATAATTGGAATGCGGGTTATGGCCAGGGATGATGGGGTTAGGTTTAGGCTCTTTGGAGGCTTAAAGGCTTACAAAGACGGTCGGGAAGTAGAGCTGCCGGACAAGACGGTTGGCACCTATCTTCGGCTCCTGCTCCTTTCTGGAGGGCTTGCAATCAATAACGGCGAGGGCCGAAGGCTTGGCACCAGCGAAAGTATTCGGACGCTTGTCGACAAGGCCAACCGGCCCTTAGGACGGTCGGGCCAATACCATTTCAAAGGCAAAACGGGCCTTGAGCTCAGATTCCGAGAGAACGTCGGAATTGTTCTCGAAGGCGGCTCGTGGTCTTCCGACATCCTTGAGTTTGAGGAAGTCTGGCGCCGTCGCTCAACAGCGGGACTAGATGAACTGCGCCGGGCTCTGGCCGAGTTTGACGACGGCCTAAGTATAGAAAGCTGGCCCAAGACTCCAGTATTCAATGCCAGTTTCAACTGGGTTCGCGAGCGAGTTGACGAGCTCCAGGCGATGGGCGAGGACTTGGTTGCCGAAATCAGCGCCCGGAGCGAAGCGACTGAAAGGAACCAAGGCGATGGGGCGGAGCCGATGCTGGAGTTGAAGGATGAGACAAAATCTCAGACTGAAATATCAGGTTTGTCGAAACGGCAAAATGAGCCTGAGATCGGGGTCAAACCTAGCACACCTTTGGGCGAGGAGTTGTGCCAGCCAGAAGATGATCGAAAAGCAACCCAGATTGAGAATGAATCCCCGTTTGCCCCAGACGACCCTTGGGTCCTGACGTGGCTCTACCAAGATGGCGACCACGGAATCGACCGCGAGAAACTGGATTCACTTCGTAACATTTATCAAATCAAAACTGAGGACGACGCTCTCGTCATTCTGGAACAGGCCGGAGACTATGCCCGAGAAATGTTCCAATCTGATCCTCACCGAGGCGATAACCTGTTTGTGGAGCCTTCGCTTGAAAGAATCATGAGGTTTGGAAAGCGTTTTTTCCCATTTCTCAGAAGGGACGATCTGCTGCCTTCTCTTTCGCCTGCGTCGCAAGCAATGTATGACTCATATCATGTGAAAGGGCTAAAGCATGAGACCTGGTTCACGACAATCGCCCGTGAGCAAAGAAGAAGGGATACGACTAGTGCGGAGCCAACACACGGCCTTGTGTCGTTTGGAGAAAAGCGGTTCATAAGGGCTTGCGCCCTAAGAGCTTGTCGCTCCCTCGAATCGAGAGCCAAACAGTTAAGAGACAACCAGAAGAGGTCTGCTGAGAATCGAAATTTGCTCTATGTGCCAGCGTACGAAGGGGAGATCGACCGTATGATTGCCTTGGTTTTAGGTGTCGTGCATCTCCAGGGGTACACGATAGCCGAGCTTAAGAAAGTTGAGTCCAAGAAAGGTGGCATCGATCCTCGCAGTCTTACCCTTCGTCCTGGAGAATCATTGGAGGATCGGCGCAACCGAGCGAGTAAGCAGGTTTGGGAAGCTGAGGTCCTTCTCGACGCAATCGCAGTGCCAGATTGGACCAAGCCGGTCGCTCGGAGCCTGCATGCTGAGCATGGCCGTATACTTCGCTGTTGGGCTGACGAGAGAGATCGTATCGCTGAGAAGCAGCGACGACACCGTGAATCAGAGGAAAGCCTTCCCACTGACAAGCCAACGGCTTATCACGGGCAGCGAGAAACCCTGCTATTAGAGGGCATGTCCATTGCGTCCTCTTGGCTGACAATCATCGGATGTGGAGTGTTCACGGCGATGCAGTTTGAGCCCTCGAAGCAACTACTTTCAGGTCCCATAACTCTCGTCCAAGTTGGCCAAACTGTCATGGGCGTTGCTTTGGGGGCATGGCCAATATGGATTCCGATGAGCCATGCCTTCCTCAAGTCATATTCAAATGCTGCTCTGGATGGAACGATTCGATCAGCACTTGGATTCTGGACGCTCTTGCTCGCTTGTTCGCTTATCTATCTTGTGTACTTTGTGATCACGCGTCTTTAGCCACATTGCCATCGCAACGTTCGGAGAACCCTTCTTCGTTTGAAGGGTGCGTGACAGCTTGAGAACCTGCTCCTTGGACTTAGTTCCAGGAGCACTGAATGGCCAAGAACCTAAACAAGCAGTCAAACCGCGATGACTCGATCGCCAAGACCACATCGTCAGTTTATGAGCGTGTAACAGATCAGATTGTATCTGCACTTTCACGCGGCGTCGTCCCCTGGCGAAAACCGTGGAAGGGGCGAGAGTTCCTTCCGTGCAACGCCGCTTCAAAGCGTCTCTACGCCGGGGTGAATCTCTTCACCCTTGGGCTCGCGCCGTTCTCCGATCATCGTTGGCTGACGGTCCGTCAAGCGAACGAACTCGGAGGGCACGTCCGCAATGGGGAGCGGGGCTCGTTGGTTGTCTTTTGGAAAATCCTCAGTGGGTCAGCGGACGATGAGGAATCCAAGAGAACGATTCCGTTGCTGCGACACTTCATCGTGTTCAACGTTGAGCAGATCGAAGGTGCATCAGTCGAACCGCTGCCCCAAGCTCAGCCAGTAGCCAAAATCGAGACAGCAGAAGCTGTGGTTGATTCCATGCCATCGCCGCCGCGATTGGCGGTTCACGCAACGAGCGCCTACTACCGACCAGCTGATGATCTTGTGGCAATGCCCCGGATCGAAAGCTTCCAGTCGGCGGACAGCTACTATGCGACGCTCTTTCATGAACTTGGCCACGCGACGGGGCACCCTAGCCGACTAAATCGGGCGGGAGTAGCTCAGACCACTCATTTCGGCTCTGAGGATTACAGTCGCGAAGAACTCGTTGCCGAGCTTGCCTCAGCGTTCGTGTGCGCCGAGATCGGGCTGGATAACAGCCTGATAGCGGACTCCGCAAGTTATATCTCTGGATGGCTCGATGCCTTGAAGCGAGATCCTAAAGCGATCGTGTTAGCATCCTCTCAAGCCAGACGGGCGGCTGACTTCATACTCGCTCGTCATGTCACGTCCGAACATTCTGCCCCGCCTTAATCGGCGGGGCAATCTTGTTGGTCTAATCCTGAGACAGCTTCACCCGAACCGACCGGAGGTTTCCTGCTCTTGTGGGTGGGATTTGATCCAGTGGCGCTGGCGCAAGCCTAATTCCCGGTGGCAACAGCGGATACTCGATCCGATGGCCCTTCTTCGCAATCATGACGGAGCAAATGGGGGAGGCAAGAAGTGCAGAGCGGCTCATCGAGGCCGTTTCTACCGTTTCGAGCTGGCCACTTGATTCATTCAGTCTCTCGACTCGCGAGATGACGGCCCCTTCGTTCACATAGCACCGAACGTGAAACTCGGTATCTCCTTTTTGGATGACAAAGAGAGCGCGCAGCGGAGCAAATCGAAGGCCGTTCCTCGATATCCAGAGTTCCGTGGGCTTCTGGCCCTCAACGGCACTCTGCTGAACATCACCCTCCAAAATCACGGGCTCGCGCACTTCTCCAATGCCAAGGTGATCCATGGTCTGCTGCACAGAAGGATATGACTGCCTAACGGCGGGAACCATCCAGCCATCTTTCTTGACCAGATTTTCGGCGTCAAAGAGTGGCCACGTCGCTCCGAACGCGCTGAGCTCCTTTTTCTGATTAAATTCCGCAACGACAAAGATGGAGCCATCCCTTTTATGTTGGCCTCCCTGCTTAATGCCCTGTTTAACCGTAAGCGACGACGACGGCAACCACATCCAGTAGGTTCGGTATGCATGCAATTTGTTGCTGCCCTCTGTTTTGTCCGGGGGGCCAAGAGCAGCGTTTACTTCACCAAATCCCTTGCCAAGATGCTCAGAGAGCGTTTTGAGCATTTGGAGCTCGGCTGAGCCAATTGCCGATTCGGATTCGGTCTCTGCGACACCCGAACTGGAAGCAGGTAGGTTGTTATCACTAGGTCGAGCAGGTGGAACGACGCCACGCACATCCATGGGCCGCTCTCCGGGAGGCACCCCTTCCGCAAGATCATCCCCGTTCCTACCGCATCCGCTGGCGACGGTAAGAGCTAACAAGAGGACAACCGTTCTCATGGTCAGTCTGTCCTCTTTGAAGCGCGAATAAGCCCCTTTAGAACGTAGGCGATGCCTATCACGATTAGCGCAACACCAAGCCAGATGAGAATCTGCATCATCGGTGTTTCGTCAACACGTCTGGTGGAACCGAAGCCAGGCGCCTGTTCCGCCGCAAGATCAGCGATCCGGGATTGGCCGAGGCGCATCAGGCCAAAGCCAATCAAGGCCCCCACTATGCCTCCGACCAGATCACGGGCGACCGATGAACCCGCCTTTTGAGAACCTTGCATACCGTTCACCCTGCCACACTGGTGCTTCGACCTAGAGTGACTGTAGGTCACCATCTTATCGCATGTAGACAATCGAATGCAACGCTCTTCATCGTGATTTGATGCCTGAGCTGTCTTTATCCGAGGAATTTGGGCGGCTCGTTCGTGAGTGGCGGACACAGCGCGGCTACAGCCAAGAAGGGTTCGCCTATCGTTGCGGTATTCACCGAACCTACATGACCCATATCGAGCTTGGGTCCAAAATGCCGTCCATCCATGTCGTGGCACGAATCGCTCGTGGTTTCGAGATTGAGATGAGCGAGCTCTTTCACGCGCTTGAAGAGCGGGGAATCACCGTTTCGCGCGTGACGGACGAACCAACCGTTAGATGAGCGAGTCTCCTAGAACCCAGGACCCCTTGAAGGGACCCACCGAGGCGGCCCCCCTCCTTGCACGACCAGAACGGTAGGCGTAGCTTTAAGCCTATGAAGACCAAAAAAAGCAGGCCACCGAGCCAAGTTGGCTACGCCCAGTTGCAAAATTGATTGGCACATCAGTTGTCATCTTTGCCTGCCTCATGATTGGAACCTTTATTGGGCTCAACTCGGCTGAACCAGACTTGACCGTATCGGAGTCTCGCGCAGACGAACTTTCGAAGGCACTTGGCGAGATTGCCAGGCTCAGCGGGCAGCAGTGGCACACTCAAACTGAAGCGACAGCGACCGCTCTTCTAATGACCGATGCATTCGTTTCCGGTGGAATCGAGAAGGCCACAGAGATGTTCGAAGAGACAATGGCCAAGGCTTCAGAAGCCGAGGAGCTCCAAGCGGCCATCACCGCGATTCTTTCAAAGCATGGTTTCCCCATAGAAGCTGAGTATCAGTAACCAAATCTTGTCGATCCTGAGCGTTACGCATTGCCAAATGTGTCGTAAAGATCACGGAGGAATTCAACTTTACTTAGGGCCGCATCGTGTTCGCACTTTTGACGCTGTGGGCCACCAACGTGAACAAGTGACCCAGTAGGAAGCACTTTCCCATCTGTTAAAGGTGCTTTTGCAGCGGTTCGCGGATGAGTATTGCTAACCACGATGGACCCACTAGGAAAAAGGAACGACTGGATCTGCTTCTTTAGGCAGATTTCGGCGTCCTGCCACATCTCGCTAACCTGTCGGAGGAACCGTGTCCCGAATTCAATGAGGACATCAAAGTGTGGTTCGCGGTCAAGAGAGCGAGACTTGGAGAGCTTGGCGTTTATCTGGCGCAACTTCGATTCGTTCTCCTGGAGCATTTGCTTAGCCAAATGATCTGGCACGACGCCATCTGCCACCTTGCGGACCAAGTTTGCTTGCTGACTCTCGATTCGTTCTCGATCTCGCTCCAGTTCTTCGAATCGCACCCTAAGCTGACGCTGCGTTCCATCCCAGAATGACCGAAGATCAGCCGCCATTTGATCGTCCGGTGTCATCGCAGCGCTCAAACGTTGAAGCTGCATTAGAAACTGGCTCTCAACGAACTCACGCCCGATATTGACGCGTGGACAGGTCCGACACCGATAATAGGCGTAGCGGCGTTTGTTCCCCTTAGACCAGCATGCGGTCAAATACGCGCCGCACGCGCATCGCACCGTTCCTCTTAGTGGAAAATCTTCGTGATCTAGCTGGTTAACGCCCGGATGGTTCGACGGAGCAATCGCAGTCTGAGCACTTTCAAACAGCTCGAAAGGAATAAGTGGAGTGAAAGGCAACACGCCTCGGCTGGTCACACCGAATGCTTCGATGATTCCGATATAGACACGGTTCCGCACCATTTTGTAGAAGCCATTGCGGCGAATTGGGATTCCTTGCTCGTTCAGCCATTCTCTGACATCCGTTACTCGGACGCGGCGAGCAAGTTTCTCAAAGGCTTCGATGACAAGCGGCGCAGTTCGGGGATCGGGCTCAATGTTTGCCCTGCCATCGATCCGTACATTCCGGTAGCCGGTCGGTGCCTTCCAGACCCAACGACCTTGAGAGACCGCCTCCCGCATTCCGTTATAGGTTCGTTCCGAGCGCACGTCATTGTCGAACTGGGCGGTTGCCGCCAACATGCTTTCCAGGAACTTTCCGGCGGGTGAATCATCGAATCGCTCGTCGATAGACTCAACTCTGATGCCAAGGTTACGAAGCTGTCGCTTCAAGTGGTGATAGTCTTCGGAATATCGTGCGAAGCGGTCGATTTTCGGAACTACAAGAAGATCGATCTTTCCACGCTCCGTTTCGCAATAACGCAACATCTGCTTGAGGACAGGGCGATTGTCAGTTTTTGCCGATTCGCCTTCCTCGACAAACTGTTTGACGAGGCGATACCCCTTGAGTGCCGTGTACTCGACAACTCGACGGCGCTGGGTAACGAGCGAAGTCCCGTCTGTTGCTTGACGGTCGGTCGAGACGCGAATATAAGCTATCGCTTGTACCATTGCGTGAAGGCGGTGAATATAATCTCGGCTAATTGCCGAGTCTGCTCTCTCGTCAGTGTCGCAGGAATTTTAGATTTGTCACTAGTGTCGGGAATGATGCATCCTTGAAACTCCAGTTGCGGCTCAAGTGCTGGCCTGTCCGATGGCCCGGTGGTGCGCGTCATTCGTTGGCACCTCGTGTTTGTTTTCTTTTGTCTAGATTTGTTTTGTTGTCTTCGGTTTTGGAACTTCGGTTATGTTCGTTCCGCTGGTCGATTCGTCGTTCCGACCTCAAGCTGTAGAAGAGGGAGCTACGAGACCTTCGGCGTTCGGCAGCAGATTCGAGCAGGCGTCCTGACCCGTCCCTCACCGCGATCAGGCGAAGTTTGCACAGGGCATCGACGGCGCGACTCACAGCCGCACCCTGACGGCCAGATCTGCGCTTCAGTTGCGAGTGAGAAAGCCAGTCCGCTGACCGCCTTCGACCGGGGCCGTCGTGCCAACCGAATGTTTGGCGGACAACGATGCACAGGACGCGCCATGCCGTATCGCTGAGGAGAGGCATTGCCTGATCAATCAAGGCATTGGGGAACGGCGTTGAACCCCGAACCACCCACTCAACCCTTGGCATAGACGGGAGGATCATAGTTGTTCTCAATCGCCGCAATGAGCAGTGATGCGGGCCGACGAGCGGCTCGAAGCGGCAGCCATTCTAACTGCTGAGCGATCCGATCGTGCGGATATCGCTCCACCAAGTTTTGAGCCTTTCGAAGGCCAATGCCGACGCGCACGAGGTCAAGTGTCAGCTCTTCGGCGTCCGTGAGAATGGCTTCATCTGGACTCAATCGCCGCTTATGACTCTGTTGCTTTGGGATCAACTCACCGATGGGTTCAAGACGGCTCATCGCACGGCTCCGGCAATAACGAATCCGAGTAGCACGAGCGCGAGGACGAGGAGCCACCGGTTGGGGCGCTGATCACCGAAATCAACGTCGGCCATCGTCCGCGCCGAGCGGCGAACTTTCGGATCGGACGGGTCCGCTTCATAGCCTAAACGAACCTTTCCGAGCATCTTCAGGAAGCGGGCACTTAGATCGAATTCGAGTTGCATCATTGACTCGACAAACCGGTCGATCCCAATGATACGAATCGGTCGCCCAGGAAATCCAGCGGCGGCGAGACGAGCAGCCCGAGAGCAATGCGACTTCGCTACGATCATGCCGGCCGGAATGTTCTCGCGGAGGAGCAACCCTCGAAACTCATCCACTGCCCGCTTCGAAACAGGAGAGTTCCAATGCCGCACTTGCACCGCCACATCCATTCCATCCTCACCCACTCGGACAATGAAATCCGGACCGGAAGCACCACGACCACGCTCAGTCCGACGCCCGCCCGATCGCATATGCTTATAGCCGGACGCCCCGAGCCACAGCCAGACGCATCTCTGAAATCTCTTGAAGTCAAGCGCCGCAATGCGAGGTGCGACATAGAATCCGCTGCTGCTGTTGCCGCCGCTGATGCCACGATCAAGAACGCCGACCATCAGTTCAAACCCTCGAACTCTGCGACGTCACCGGTCCACTTCCCCGGTTGGACATGCGACCATTCGTCCTTCAACGTGCCATCGGCGTGGAACGCTCGTTCGGGCATACAGCCAGCGCAGCCGACGAGCTGGCACACGAATGGAGTCTTGTAGGTTCCGTCCTCCGAAACAATCTCACGAGTCCCCAACCGACGCGCGATCTGAAACTCCAGCTGAGAAACGATCCGCTTGAGCGTGACGTACATGGGGCTCGACTGGCCATGCGTCAAATGGCAAATCGTTGACTTCGCGACCCCTGCATCTTTAGCCAGTCTCGACGTTCCCCGAAAACTATATCGACTCGTATGAGCCATGATCGCCGCGATGCGATTGTGACAACGGACCGGACCGGACGTGCTTGATTTGTTCTTCATGCTCAGAGCGTGCCAAGGCAGGCAAGGTGGCCGCATTTAGTGAACATTAGACCGAACATTTACCGAACTATCGTAAACGCTTCGCCAGCCGACGCGCAACCTGGTTTTCGCTAACGGGAAGATCCCTCACCATCTGGGACACTACCGTTGAGGCGTTGACAAGTTTTAGTCGGTTCGCGCGAACAAAGGCACGAGCATAGTGCGGTGACTTGAAGTCGAACGAGTGAATGTTGCCAGCTGACCCAAGGTAGATCAGGGCGCGAGACACCGTGCAGCAAGTTGCTCCGGATCGAATCCGAGGGATCAGCAGAGCGGTCACAAGCATGGTTAGCAGAATAGACCCGGCGAAGAATCCGAAGCCGAGCCGTGCATCGATAAGAATTGCGTACAGGAGCGAACAAAAACCGAGCAGTGCGGCAATGGACAATCCTACGATGAAAGCTCGATCAGTGCGAGCGACGTGGCGACGGCATTCTTGGCAATACGGCACGTCCCATGCCCAACCACGAGTGCGAGAGTTCCGATTCCGCTCGGTGCCACTAAGCGTGATCGTTGTTTCAGGAAAGCCGCCACAACAGGCACACTCACGGGGAAAGACGAACTGTTTACCGGCCGCTTCAATGCGCATGCAACGACCGTGCTCCGCCTTTCTTGACGGGGAAAACAGTGAGGCTTCAAACGAACAAAGCCCCTCAAACGAGGGGCGGGTCTTAGAACTCGGGATTGCCGAACAGGCAGCCTCCAAGTTCTTGGTTGACGATCTTGCGGACGAGGCGATCCACAGTTGGGTTGTGCCGAGCGAACGTGGGCAGCTTCTCTGGTGCACGACGCGACACCACCAGGTCCGTTCGCTCATCCCACTGGTACCGCCAGAGCCTGGCAGCGCGGAAGGGTTCCTGCTTCAGGTCACCTCCCAGGTGATACTTGAAGCCTCCAGAAACCACCAATATCCGAGGAGCGCCCCACCTCAAAGGAACGACTGCCGCCCGCATGTGAGCCGGGCTATGAATGCCCGTGACGAGGACCTTGCCCTCAAGAATGGATTGCTCTGCCATTCGCTCGATCTCAACGAGTTCGTCGGGGGCGTGATCCGGGGGACCACAGGCCTGCGAGATCATGGCCATGTTGACACTCAGCAACCTGACGTTGCCGTAGAGCCACAGACCAGCAGGCTCATAGAAGCCTGGTTCCTGATCAAAGGGCGCTGATCGAGTGGGGACCTCAATCGAAAGGGACGATTTCGTGGCCGATCGGCCTGGAAGCGTCGAAGCTCCCGCTCCGACGGCGGTTCGAGACATGTCTGATACCTCCTAGGTGCGACCAGCCTTGGCGGTCGCAATCCAGGCGTATCAAGCCCGTCAATCAGCAAGCAAAATCCGCTGCTTGAGCCGAACGAACGGAACGTTCAAGCTGAACTGTCTGGCATTCGCTCCATAATCCAGGCAATATCCAAGGGAAAACATGCAACTCACGGACTACCACGCCGCGTTCTTCGCGCACGAACTCACCAAACGCAGCGCTTCAGACAGCGTTGAAAAGCTCGCGCACGTACTGGCGGACGCTCAGGTAGACCTCAACCCCCACCAGGTCGAGGCGGCACTCTTCGCGTTTCGAAACCCGTTCTCAAAGGGAGCGATTCTCGCAGACGAAGTCGGACTGGGAAAAACCATCGAGGCAGGTCTCCTACTTGCTCAAAACTGGGCCGAACGCAAACGAAGGTTGCTTGTCATCGTCCCCGCCAACCTGCGGAAGCAGTGGAGTCAGGAACTGGCCGACAAGTTCTACCTACCTTCCGTGATCCTGGAAGCGAGGAGCTTTAATGAAGCCATCGCGAAAGGCAATCTCAACCCGTTCAAGCAAGACGCCATCATCCTTTGCTCGTACCAGTTCGCCAAGGCAAAAGAGCCCTACGTCAAGCAAACCGATTGGAATCTCGTTGTGATCGATGAGGCCCACAGGCTTCGGAACGTGTACAAGGGCACGAGCAAGATTGCCCTTTCGATCAAGAACTCTGTTGCGCCGTTTCCGAAGGTTCTGCTGACCGCTACACCGCTCCAGAACAGCCTGTTGGAACTGTACGGCCTGGTCAGCATCATCGATGACTACGCTTTTGGCGATCAGAAGAGCTATCGCCAACGGTTCACGAGGCTCGGTGAGAACGAGGACTTCGCCGAACTCAAAGAGCGGCTTGCTCCGATTTGCAAGCGAACGCTGAGACGGCAGGTTCTGGAATATGTCAGATACACGAACCGCCACGCTTTGGTGCAGGAGTTCGTGCCAACCGAAGAAGAACAACAACTCTACGATCTCGTTTCCGAATACCTGCAGGCGGACAAACTTTACGCTCTCCCGGCCAGTCAGCGAGCGTTGGTGACTCTCATTCTTCGAAAGCTTCTCGCCTCGTCAACCTACGCCATTTCAGGAACCCTTCAAAGCTTGATTGATCGCCTGTCAGAAGCCGAGGCCGACGCTGAACGAGTTGAAGCCGCTCCAGAGGACTTGCCGAGCGAATGGGAAGACTACGACGAGCTGGCCGATGAATGGAGCGAAGAGGACGAAGAAGGGCCAAAGAAGGGTGAGCCGCTGACTCCCGAGCAGCTGGCTGAATTGAAGATGGAGAAGGCTAAGCTCCAAGAATTCTGTGCCCTGGCAAAGTCCATCGTCAAGAACTCCAAAGGCGAGGTTTTGCTCACGGCATTACGCCGAGGTTTCGACGCGGCCGCAAAAGCTCAGCAGGAAAGAGGAGGCGCCACGCTTCAGCAGAAGGCCGTCATCTTCACCGAATCCAGGCGAACTCAGGAGTATCTGTTCCGCATCCTTGGCGAGACCGAGTTTGCTGGCAAGGTCATGCTCTTCAACGGCACCAACAACGACCAACTTTCCAAAGACATCTATCAGGAGTGGCTGACGAAGCATGCGGGCACCGACAAGATCAGCGGATCGAAGTCCGCCGATATGCGCCAAGCGTTAGTCGAACACTTCCGCGACAACGCTTCGATCCTGATTGCAACCGAGGCGGCCGCCGAGGGAATCAACCTGCAATTCTGCAATCTCGTGGTCAACTACGATTTGCCCTGGAACCCTCAACGAATCGAGCAGAGGATCGGGCGATGCCACCGATACGGTCAGAAGTTCGACGTGGTTGTAGTCAACTTTCTGAACAAGAGCAACGCCGCTGACGTGCGAGTGTACGAATTGCTTGACGAGAAGTTCAAGCTCTTCAACGGCGTCTTCGGAGCTAGTGACGATGTGCTTGGCGCGGTTGAATCAGGCGTGGATTTCGAGAAGCGAATCGCCTCGATCTATCAAAAGTGCCGGACGCCTCAGCAGATCGCGTTTGAGTTCGATGAACTGCAAAGGGACCTCGAAGGCGACATCGAGGCGACCCAGCGAGACGCTCGCGAGAAGCTCCTCGACAACTTCGATCAGGAAGTGGTCGAGAAGGTTCGTGTCGAGAGCAAGGACGCACTTGACCGATTCCAGCACCAACTGTGGCTCTTGACGAGACACGTCCTCAAAGACCACGCATCGTTCGAGGACGCGACTTTCTCATTCCAGCTGGTCCAGAACCCATTTCCGCCCGAAACTATCCACGCGGGGCCATATCGCGTTGGCAAGAACGTGGAGAATGCCAACACCTACCGCGTGGGTCATCCGCTCGCTCAAAAAGTGATTACGTCGGCCACGTCGAAAGAGCTACCCGAAGCTGAGGTCACGTTCGACTACACCGGCTCAAGGAAGAACATTGCGATCCTGAACGACTTCACCGGGAAGTCGGGGTATCTCGCCTGTGTCAAGCTGACGATGACCGCTTTGGAAACTGAGGATCGCCTCGTGATGATTGGCGTCACCGACGATGGTGAAGTTCTCGATGAGCACCAAGCCCGTCGCATGTTTGACCTTCCGGCCTCAGTCGGCGGACGTACGGCGGTGCCGGAGACGATCAAGAACCATCTCGAAGGCTCGGTCCAGATCAAGAAGAAGATCATTTTGGACGAAGCCTCCGTTCGCAATGGATCTTGGTTCGACACGGAAATGGAAAAGCTCGACCACTGGGCCGAAGATCGTCGTGCAAGTCTTAAGTCGGAACTTGCCGAGCTTGACGCGAACATCAGGGAATCCAAGAAAGCTGCTCGATTGGCCGGAAGCCTGCCGGAAAAGCTGGAGAAGCAGCGGCAAGTTCGGAACCTCGAAACAAAGCGCGAAGAAGCGTGGAGAGCCTACGACCAGGCGAGTCGAGAAGTCGATCAGCAGAAGGATTCGTTGCTAGACGAGATCAGCAAGCGGCTTGAGCAGCACATCCAAGAGGACCGTCTCTTCACGATCCGCTGGCACGTGACCTAGTCATCCCTAGTCGCGACCCACTGGAACCTGATCTTGAGGTTGTTGAGCGCGCTCCAATCAATCAGCCTTTCTTTCTGAAGCCGACCTACGACGATCCCGGGAGAAATTCCAAGCGACTCTGCAAAGTTTCTCACGCTCGGTCCATCAAACGAGCGTTCGGCAATAAATTCCCTGAACGCAGTCGGTGGAATCAAAAGATTTGCCGCGAACTCATTCGCCTCCGCTTCCTCAACACTGTTATTGCCGGGCGTCTCCAAGAAAACCGCGCGCTTTTGATGCTTGAGGATATGGCACGATTCATGGAAGATTGTGAACCAAAAGTGGTCGTTTGTTTTGTAAAGCAGGGTGATCTGGATGACGGCCTTTGAGCCAAGCCATCGTGTTGCCCCAGAGACCCCCATTGAGGGAAGTTCGGGGATGAACAAAAGCGCGACTCCCGCATCAGCAAAGAGCTTGCGCAGTATCGAGTCGAACTCGTCAGGAGTCTGGCAGGTCAACTTCCTAGCCTCCAAAACAGCCGCTTCGAAGTCCTTTTCAGAGTATTGGCCTGTCTCCACATCGGCGGCTTCAATTTCGCCCTGACGAAGCCAAGCGGCTATCAAGTTGTCCTTGGCTAAGTTCGACGCCGCAGACCTTCGATACATTGGACTCAGGGTTGCTTGCCAGGCAATGAACGCAGAGCGATCCACTACACCAAAGAACTTGAGCAGGTTAAAGAACTTCTCACGCGCGTTGGTTGTCGCAGGAATCCAACCGTGTTGAGCCATCCTCGCATAGGGAAAGGATCGAGCCCACGCGAGGTCATCCTCGGCGGGCTCAGCAATGCTTTGTCGCGTGAGCCACTCGCGATAGCGAGCTTCGCGACTGTTCCAGAAGTGAGCAGGGGTTCCAAGGACCCGCTCAAGGTCCAATGCGAGATCAGGCGTGATTGGGGCCTTCCCGTTCACGATCTGACTCAAGTTTTTGTCAGACCGTCCCAACTTGATGCTCAGCTCCTTCTGCGTAATGCCGCGCTCATCCAGGAGATCACTTAAGGTGTCTCCTGGCGGTGAGGCCCAGTTCGGTGCAAAGGCGGTCTTATTCATGATTCTCCAATGTTTGTGTGTCGTGTCTCAGTGGTAGTCGATGACTTCAAGGATTTGGATCGAGCGAACTTGGTTCCAATCGATTCCCCCGTCGTCCTTCAACGCGGGTGGTTCATCCGCGGGCTGAAAGATCAACCGGTAGTTTGCGTTGAGCCGAACCGAAAGCTGACCCTTCCGGTCTCCGACCAACTCTTCGCACCGCCCTGCCAAGAGGCGCATTTCCTCCAGCACTTGCACAGCGTCGAGATCGGCCAAGCGCTTTTGAAGCGCCTTGGCTCGTTCCGCGCCGTAGGCCCTGACCATGCTAGCGTGGTCATTCATGTCCCTTTCGAGCCGGTCCGTGGCAAAACTGATGTCCAAGTCACCATTCCCGCACTCTCTTTACGTTCTCGGTAAAGAGAATGTTTCGCAGTGTACCCACCATTTACGTAAATCGGTCGGGTATTCTGAATCTGGAGACGACGGCGATGCAAGTCAGGAATTTTTGACCGGCACGCGCGTCGACTGAAACGTATGGCAAAAAACACAGGAAACGGGTTCAGGCGTGGCTCGGTCGACAATCGCACGCAGGTTCAGAATCCTAAGAATGGGAACTGGACCAAGCGGGACACGGAGACCGGTCGCTTCATGGACCAGAAGCAAGATGGCGAACCCTTCAAGGGCGTAGCCAAGGAAGTAGACGACCGACGCGACTGAGTGGCGGCATGACCGGAGCCAAGCCCAAACCAGGCTTGGCTCTACTGAACAAAGAAAAACCCTTGCGCGAACCAGTAGAATCCGGTTCAATCAGGCTGAAAGGAACTCAAATCCACATGAACGAACCCAACGCCAACACCGAAGTTGAGAAGCTCGACCTGAGTTCGCTGGATGTTGCTGAGCTGAAGCGCCAGAAGCTGGTTGAACTCTTCCCTGAAGTCAGAACCGAAGGCGGGAAGATCGATTTCGAGCGCTTGAAGGCGGCGCTGGGCGAGATGGTGGATGCAGGCCGTGAGCGGTATGGTATGAACTGGCCGGGAAAGGCTGAGTGCATGCGAACGATCCAGGCTCCGAGCATGGGCACGCTACTCCCGATGCCCGACGAGAGCGTGGATTGGGACACGACCGAGAATGTGATCATCGAGGGCGACAACCTGGAGGTGCTCAAGCTGCTTCAGAAGAGCTACCTCGGCAAGATCAAGATGATCTACATTGATCCTCCGTACAACACCGGCAACGACTTTATCTACCCGGATAACTACTCTGAGTCGCTCCAGACCTATCTTGAGTACACGGGGCAGCTTGACGCCGAAGGACGACGATTCACCACAAATGTGGAGTCCGACGGCCGCTTTCATTCGAAGTGGCTGAACATGATGTACCCCCGCCTCTACTTGGCCCGGCAGCTCCTAAGGCCCGACGGAGTCTGTTTTATCAGTATCGACGATACCGAAAGTGTAAATGTGAAGGCTGTTTGCGATGAGATTTTTGGCGCGGAGAATTTTGTCGCTGATCTGACCGTCGTCAACAACTTGAAAGGGCGCAATGACAAGCGTTACATCGCTCGAGCAAACGAGCGACTTTTCATGTATGTAAGATCAGATGAGTTTGAGGAAGCTGGTCTGGAGATGTCTGAAAAACAGATCGGTGAATATTCCGAACAAGACGCTGTTGGACGATACCGACTACTTGGTTTGCGAAAACGAGGTGGAGCTGACACCCGAGAGCTTCGCCCAAAGATGTTCTACCCAATATATGTCAGCCCTCTTACGGGTGAGGTTTCGTTGATTCAAGATTCACACTTCTCGGTTGAGGTCTTGCCAAGAAAGTCTGACGACTCAGACGGTTGTTGGCGATGGGGTCTTGAGACCACACGTAATCGGCTAGACCAGCTTTACGGTCGAAAGGTAGGAGGCTCAAGTAAATTCGATGTTTTCGAAAAGGACTACCTTGAAACGGATGGCGAATTGAAACGCATAAAGCCAAAGTCGGTTATGAGTGGCACGGCATACTCAACAGATGGCGCAACAAAGGCGTTTCGCGAACTGATGGGCGACATTGAGTTTTCAAATCCAAAGCCAGTACCCTTTCTCTCAGATCTGATCAGCTATGCAACTAATCCGACAGAGAATGCAATAGTTCTAGATTTTTTTGCGGGGTCAGGGACCACGGGGCACGCAGTGTTTGAGTCCAATGCACGAGATGGCGGCAACCGGCGATTTGTGCTCGTTCAACTCCCAGAGCCGGTTGAGGACACACGGATTTCTTCAATTGCTAGCGTCACAATCGAGAGGGTCAGGCGCGCAGCTAAGCTCTTCGCGTCGAAGATCGAGCAAAGTCTATTGGATGACACGTCCGCGGTGGACCTAGGGTTCCGAGCATTCAGGCTCGCGCCATCAAACTTTATCCCATGGGACGGAACCGCATCCAACGACGCCGAACAGTTGGCCAAGCAGCTGAAGCTAGGCATTGACCACACCCGAGGTGATCGCACCCCACAAGACCTACTCTTTGAAGTCCTCCTCAAGTCTTGGGGCGAACCCGCGCTCAGCCTGCAAGTTGGTGAGGAGGCTATCGAGGGCGTTCGCGTTTTCTCCATTGCTGAAGGCGCATTCCTTATCTGCCTTGAGGAGAAGGTCACTCTTGAGTTCATTCGCGCCCTCGCCGCTCGAAAGCCGGATCGCGTCGTCATGCGCGAATCCGCCTTCGCCGGCAACGACCAGCTGAAGACCAACGCCGTCCAGACTTTCAAGTCTCAAGGCGTGACCAGCTTCAAGGTGGTGTGATGAGGAAGTCCAAGCAAGCCAAAATCAGCGTGGCCGGGACCGATATCTCGGTGGTCAGCGACGCCCGGGGCGACTACATCTCGCTGACCGACATGACCCGCGGGTTCGACGGCGGCCCCGCCCTGATCGAGCAGTGGATGCGGGCCAAGGACACGATTCTGTTCCTGGGAGCCTGGGAGAGCTTGCACAACCCCAATTTTAAACCCCACGAATTCGGGGGGTTTAGGAATGAGGCTGGCCGAAATAGCTTCTACATGTCACCCAAGAAATGGGTCGAGGCAACCGGAGCCATCGGGATCTACTCCCAATCGGGTCGCTATGGAGGCGGGACTTTCGCACACCGCGACATCGCCTTTGAGTTCGGAACTTGGCTGAGCCCAGAATTCAAGCTTTACCTAATCAAGGAGTTTCAGCGGCTCAAAGAGGCGGAAGCCGAACGGCAGAGCCTGGAATGGAACCTCAACCGCTCGCTTTCAAAGCTGAACTACCGAATCCATACCGACGCAGTCAGGGAGCACCTGATTCCGCCGAACTTGACCAAGCGGCAGGAAAGCTTCGTCTATGCGGACGAGGCTGATCTGCTGAACGTGGCTCTCTTTGGCAAAACGGCCAAGCAGTGGCGCGACGCAAACCCTGAGCTCGAAGGAAACATGCGGGATTACGCGACGACGGCTCAGCTTCTCGTCATGGTGAACCTGGAGTCGCTGAATGCTCAGTGGGTGCGAGACGGCTTGAAGCAACCCGAACGATTGCGACGACTGCGCGAAGCAGCAGTCTCACAACTCAAATCTCTCGGCTCCATCAGCCTGCGGTCGATTGACCGACCGCCAAGCCTCCCGATGAGGGACGACGAGGGGGAAGAGTGAGGCTTCAATTCGACCCAAACCAGCCGTTCCAGCGTGATGCCGTGGCCGCCGTCGCGGACCTCTTTGATGGCCAAGAGCGCGGAGCGCCGGAGTTCTCGGTCATCAAGACCAACTATGCGGGCGAGCTTCTGAGCGGCATGGTGATGACGGAGACCGGAGTCGGCAACCAACTCCTGCTACCGGACGACCGACTTTTGGCCAACCTACGATCCGTCCAAGAGCGGTTCGACATCGAGGTAGATCCAAACTCGACTTTGGCTGCATGGGAGTTATTCGATACCCCGGCCAACGTCAAACGACCGTGCCCGCACTTCTCGATCGAGATGGAAACCGGGACCGGCAAGACCTACGTGTACCTGCGCACGATCTTTGAGCTTTCCCACCGCTATGGATTCCAGAAGTTTGTGATCGTGGTTCCCAGCGTCGCGATTCGAGAAGGAGTTCTGAAGAACCTGGAGATCACGGCAGACCACTTCCGGGCGCTCTACAACAACCTACCCTTCGAGTGGTTTGTCTACGACGCGAAGAAGGTGAACCGCCTTCGACACTTCGCTACGAGCAACACGCTCCAGATTCAGGTCATCAACATCGACGCGTTCCGCAAAAACTTCTCCGACACGGATGATGACAAAAAGTCGAACGTGATGTACAAGCGGCAAGACCGACTTGGCGATCACATGCCGATCGAGTTCGTCCAAGCCGCGCGACCCATCGTGATCATCGACGAGCCCCAGAGCGTGGACAACACGGACAAGGCTCAGGAGGCGATCAAGGCGCTGAACCCGCTGATGACGCTTCGCTACTCCGCGACCCATCGCAATCCGTACAACTTGGTATACCAGCTCAATCCCGTTCGAGCATTCGAGTTGCGCTTGGTCAAGCAGATCGTTGTCGCCAACGTCGAATCGGAGGACGCGGCCAACGAGCCGTTCGTCCGAGTCGAATCCATTGAGTACAAGAAGGAATACAAAGCAAAGCTCCGGATGTTGGTCAAGACCGCCGACGGGCCGAAGGAGAAGTCTGTTTCCGTCAAGCCCGGCGACGACCTGTTCTACAAGTCCGGCGAGTTGCACCACTACCAAGACGGTTTCCGCATTGCCGATCTTTCCGCCGAGCCAGGTGACGAGCACATTCGATTCAGCAACGGACGCCGACTCGGGCTGGGCGAGGAAATGGGCGGAGCCCGGTCTGACGTATGGCGAGTGCAGATCAAGAAGACGGTGGAAGAGCATCTGAAGAAGGAGGTCAAGGTTCGCGAGCGCGGCCTCAAAGTGCTTTCGCTCTTCTTTATCGACAAGGTCGCCAACTACCGAGACTATGACGACGACGGCAAGCCGATCCAGGGCAAGTTCGCCCAGGTCATCGAGGAGGAGTTGGCAGCTTTCGCCAACGACCCGCGATTCGCATCGCTGGAGTGGTTGAAGTTGCCAGTTGGCCAGCTCCACAACGGCTACTTCTCAGGCGACCGTAAGAAGCGAAAGGACGGAACCGAGGAAACGATCTGGAAGGATACGAAGGGCTCAACGGCGCTCGACGACGATACTTACAACCTGATCATGAAGGAGAAGGAGCGTCTGCTCGACATGAACGAGCCACTCCGATTTATCTTCAGCCACTCTGCCTTGCGTGAAGGATGGGACAACCCCAACGTCTTCCAAATCTGCACTCTTAACGAGACCCAGAGCACCATGAAGAAGCGCCAGGAAATCGGGCGGGGCCTTCGATTGCCTGTTGACCAGACCGGTGCGAGAGTCTTTGATGACTCGATCAACAAGCTGTACGTGATGGCCAACGAGAGCTACGAAGCGTTCGCCAAGGCGCTGCAAACCGAATACGAAGAGGACTGCGGAGTCACGTTCGGCAAGGTGCCGATCACGGCCCTCGCCAAGCTCACTCGCGTCATCGACCATGAGGAGAAACCCATCGGTCGAGCCGAGGCGGAGGCGATTCGAGACCTTTTGGTCGAGCAGAAGATGATTGACGTTCAGGGCCGTATCCAGAAGGCATTCGATCCTCGAAGTCCTGGCTTCAAGTTGGAACTACCCGAGGATAAGGCCGAACTGACTTCGGCAGTCGTGGACCTGCTGTCGAGCTACCAGATCGAGCACCACATCCAGCGTGAGAAAGACGAGCGGGTCAACAAGCTGAAGAAGCAGGTATTGCTCACGCCCGAGTTTGAAGAGCTTTGGACGAGGATCAAGCCGAAGACGATGTATCGCGTTGAGTTCGAGACCGCCGACTTGGTCGCCCGAGCCGTTGCCGAAATCAAACGCATGCCCAAGATCGAAAAGCCTATCCTGCGCGTGACGGCCGGAGTGCTTGGTGTGGAGAAATCGGGCGTCACCGCAAAGGGAATGAGCGTGGCCGAAGAGACGCGCGAATACGGCGCACGACCGCTACCGGACATCCTTGGCTACCTCCAGAACGAAACCGAGCTGACCCGTTCAACACTGGTGGAGATCCTCACGAAGTCCGACCGCTTAACCGAGTTTTTCAACAACCCTCAGCGGTTCATGGACCAGGTTGCTCGCATCCTAAAATTCGAGCTGCATCGAATCTTAGTTGACGGCATCAAATACGAACGCATCGAAGGCACGGGCTCCGACGCTGCTTGGGACCAGATGCTCTTCAAGAACGAGGAGTTGGTCAACTATCTCAAGGCGCTGGAAGTGAAGAAGTCGGTTTACGACTACGTGGTGTATGACTCGGAAATTGAACGGGAGTTTGCCGAACAGCTTGATCAGCGCGACGACATCAAGCTTTTCGTCAAGCTTCCGGGTTGGTTCAAGGTGGACACGCCTGTGGGCGAATACAACCCGGACTGGGCCATCGTGAAGCACGACACATCGACGATCTATTTGGTGCGGGAAACAAAGGGAACCCGCGACTTCCTGAAGCTGCGATCAACGGAAGCGGACAAGGTGCGTTGTGGCAAGCGGCACTTCGAGGCTCTAGGCCAGGACTTCAAGGTCGTGGTGACGGCGGGTGAGGTGTAAGAATGGCCAAGGCAAAAGCCAAACCAGCTGAGATCTTCCACGAGGTCAAGATCGCCGGTAAGAACTTTAGCTCATTTGCTAACCCTGTCGTTTATCTTGAGGCAGACCTCAAGACTGAGTTTGAAAAGAAGGGGAAGGACGGGCAAACGAGGCTACAAAGACTGGAGAATGCGACCGCGATTCGAGGGTTCAAACACTTATATGAAAAGACGCTTGGGATCGGAAAGTGCAAGCGGCTCATTCTCACATCAAAGGCAACGAAGCTCGACGGTGATGACCTACACCTGAACGTCGATGAGTACTCAAAATACGGTCAGACTACGTTTCTTGGCTTATATCGAGAGACAGGATTGACAGTCGCAGAAGGCTACCTCGCAAGTTCGCTTCCTGCCTCCTTCCCGGCGAAGAGCACATCACTAAGCGAAAAGGAGGCGAAGAAGGCAACCGCCAATGTGAATGCGGTCATTGATCGCACTGCGAAGAATTCTAAGGGCGTTGGAAAGATTGCCAAAGCAACAGCCGATGCTCTTAAACAGGCTAAGCAAGATAGCCTGGAACTCAAGAAGCAAGTTGCTGATCTGCGGGCTCTGCTAGATGCCTCGAAACTGAGTCTGTACGAACAAGACTTGGAGGAGTTCAAGCTGCGCTTGACCAAGAGTTACAAGGAAACCTCCGGGCGAGGTCATTGGCAAGGATGGTTCCGAGGGCACAGCTGGGTTCTGGGTCCGAATTACCTAGAGCCGATCGAAAAGTCAAAAGTTGGTTTTGAACAGATTCCGGACTTCATCTTGCCGACTCTCGACGGATTTGCTGACATTCTTGAGCTGAAGCTTCCCAATCACGAGGTCATCAAACAAGACGCCAGCCATGCAGGTTCATACTTCTGGAGTTCGGATGCTTCTAAGGCGATTGGTCAAGCCTCAAATTACATTCATGAAGCAGAGGACAATCGATTGAAGCTCAAAGAGAAACTCTCCGAACTCTTAGGGATTGAACTGGCATTTGTGAAGCCACGTGCATTCGTGATCATCGGCTCAGATTCCGACTGGTCGCCACAACAGCGAAAGGCCTTCCGAAATTTACGAGCGACCCTTCATGGCGTTGAAGTCTTGACTTATTCGGACATTCAGCGACGTGCTGAGGCACTGGTCAAACTACTTTCGGACTAGTCGTGCCGGATAGCTAGCTTCTTCTCTTGCGGATTGCCGCCAGCCAGCCCTCCAAGGCTAGGATGTCTTGCTCAAGATCGGCTGGCTCAGGGAACGGAGTATTTTCTGCACCCGCTTGGTCGTGGCCAGGAAGCCAGCGTGAGCACTTAGACATACCGTCGTTGAGTGCCTTGCAGTCATCGTCACTTATGTCTCCAAGGTGCTTTGCCCTATGTGTCTCAACGCTGTTTCGGTATCGCTCGATAACGCCGTTGAGCAGCACCTCTTCAACACCTCGCTCCCAAGCTTCTCGCAATAATCCATAAATGTAAGAGGCTCTCTGCTCGTAACCTGCTTGATCGCCTTGCCGTGATAGCGCCGTAGCTTCCTGGTGCATTTGCTTCAGCATGCCTACCCGAGCACTTACTTTCATCGCAGCCCAGGGCAAGCGCTCCTCAGATAATCCCGAGCCATTTGATGTTCTCCTTAGGTATTGATGTTTAACTGCAACTCCCATACGCTCAGCGTGGTCCGACAGCGACAGCAAGAAGACGATGTCATGAGTAAATATGATCACCTGTCTACTCTGGGATTCGGCCACAAGCCTGCCCGCGACGTTCTCCCTCCAATGATGATCGAGTGAAGATACTGGGTCGTCAAAGAGGATCGCTGATCGATCATCGGCAGTGCTGAGTTCAGCGAAAAAGGACGCGATTGAAAGGCAACGGGCCTCACCCTCGCTCACTACTTTTGGAACCGAGACACCTGGAGCTCTCCGGAGTTGAAGTCGGTGGTATAGGGCACCCCGCGAACCACCTGCCGCTACCATTTCCACTTCGACATGTCTGAAGTTCAATGCCTGGAGCTCAGCGGCGAAGCTCCCTGTCAACTGCTCTGTTACCGCACCCTTAGTCACTTCGGTGCTTTTGCGAGTAATCGCATTTGTGTTCGTTTCGTCGAGGCACTCCCGATAGGCAGCCAAGCGCTTCTTCCGTTCGATTTCAGATACAACCGAATCCGCGTGCTGCCCAAGTGCCCTGCGGGCTACAAGCTCCCGTAACTCTAAGTCGATGAGCCTTATCTTCTCGGAATGATCATCGCCGCGTAGCTCGGCGGCCCGGTTGAGCAAACTGTTCACGTGTTCGATCAGGTTCGCTGGTGCTAGGGGTAGAGCTGGCATCACTCCAGGCGGCGTGGACGCATCGGCAAGTGCATTCATTACCGCGACCCGTCTATGTTGCGCCGAATCGAGGTAGGCCCTGGCCGCCTCCGCTAACTCGGGCTCCTCAAGGTGAAGTTCATCTAGAACTTCTGCGGAAGCGTCATCGGTGATAATTAGATCGCGCACGGCGTTTTGACGCTGTAGGAATTCGGTGGAGGTTCGGTCTCGTTCGCGCTGAGACTCAGAGCTTAGAAAGTCGTGGAAACGTCTAAACCGATCAATTGCATCATCTCTTAGCAGCTGTTGGCAAAGTACGCATCGAGAGTTGACTTCGGTGACAGGGAATGCCTCATCTGGATAAGCATCCTCCCTCGAATACCTTTCTGCTGCCTTCCAAAGAGCGCGCCAAGCTTCAGATCCGGTATTTGGAAGCGGTTGGGCCTCAAATGCCTCGTGGCGCAGAGATTCGGCAATCATTTGGGCTTCCGTCATCTGCTTCTGGGCCACAAACGCCTCTTGGATCGAAGAATCGGACAAGACCTCGCCGCACACACGAATCTTCTTCTCGATGCTTTTAACTCTGCCAGCACGGATTTCGAGCGCCCGAGCTGTCCTTTGTGGATCATCAGTGTGGAGATCCTTGAGCGACTTCTGCAGCTCCAGCATCCTGGCTAGCTCTTCATCGGATAGCGTCCCCAGTGTCCGCACGTCCTCTGGTTTTGTTAGAGATGTCAGTCTGGATAGCAGGTCATGTGCCCTTGTGCCCTCGGGAACCTCAGGAAGGTGGGCCACCACAGATTCCATTTGCCTTCGTTCCCCTTCAAGCACTCGACGTACCGCTTCGCATGCGTTTGAGAGTTTGTCAAAGAGGTCCAAGCCGAGGGGCCTATATGCAACATCGGTCTGTTCGGTTACGTACACGCTCGCGCAATGGTGGTCAAAGACACTCACGCGCGAGAGATCACGGTGAGGCGGATTATCATCATCCCAAATGTAGTCGTGATCTGTTTTGTCGAGGCTATACCTTATGGTGGCAGACGGTCTGCCAGGGACCCCTCCGTTGAGCACATTGCCAAGAATGTCCTCTGCACCCCTAGCGCGGCAGGCCCTCTTGAGAATGCGGGTATATCCCGACTTACCAGCTGCGTTCGCACCGTAAACCACTGTCAAGCCTGGGCCGAACGCTACTGTTTGATTCTGAGCGAGAGCATTCACCCCACCGTTGTGAGTGAGGGATTTCATCTCGACCGGCGACTCCGCAAGCCTTTCCTCTGGGAGATGATCAACGGCTAGGGGAACAGACTCTGCTGCCTCGACAAGGCCATGGTTCGCCTTGCATTGGGTGGCAAGATTGACGATATCAGCATCGGAGAGCACTCCTGCAAGCACCAGGCGACGCAGGGCGTCGCGCTGCCAGTTGGGACGGTCTTCGGACCACTGGAGGATTTCTTTCAGTACATTCAACTTGGCCAAGGGTTCCCTCGGAAACTGGGCCAGAAACTCTAGTCAGGTGGCCAGGCTTCAACGGCTGTGGATCAACTGTTCCATCCTTTCCAAGCGACCAGATCGGCCTCAGCGAGTTATTCTACCGTTCACGCCGACCCGAACGCCCTGCTTCCCGTGCTGCATGCTTCGAGCACTCCGCGACAAAGATGGAGCAAAATGGAGGGAGTTGCTCCAACCCAGCCTGACCGCAGCATTTCTTTCTCCAGACTCCGCTACTTGGTTCCTAAACAGGTTCCTAAACGAGTAGGCCCCGAGAGACCTGATATGACCTGGTTCAGGAACCTAAAATCGGACAGCTAAGTCTGTAAAGTTTGCAATCGCACTGCAGAGGTCGTGGGTTCGAATCCCATCATCTCCACCATAGCAACCTGTTGTCCATTTGCCTGGTCCCCATTTCTCGACCAGGTCAGAGTTTTAGTTTTTCCGCCTCCTGCATTGTGTCTGAAACCCGGCTCTTGAAGCTTGCGGGGGTGAGCCCGTCGAGGCTTCGGTGCGGCCGGCGATGGTTGGAGTACTCCAGATGGTCGTCCAGATGGGCTTGGAGTTCTGGTCTGCCCCCCAAAATTGAAGACGTCAAAAAAGTAGTCCTCTGGTTCAAACTGGAGGCAATCATGAAGAGATCGAAGTTCACCGAGGAGCAGATCGTGAGGATTCTGCAGGAGGCCGCATCGGGCCAGAAGACGCAGGCCCAGCTTTGCCGCGACCACGGAGTCAGCGCGAACACGTTCTACGTGTGGAAGCGCAAGTACGCGGGGATGCAGACAGACGATGTGCGGCATCTGCGCGAGCTCGAGCGGGAGAACGCTCAGCTCAAGCGTCTTCTTGCCGAAAGAGACCTTGAGATCGACGCGGTACGGGCGCTGTTCCGAAAAAACGGACTCGCGCTCCCGAACCCGTCGCGGGGGCGCGATTCCTGATGGAGCGGAACATGACGGTTCGCAGGGCTTGCTGGATGACCGGGATCTCGACTCGCGCTGTTTATGAGGAGCCAGGGCCGGACCGGGACGCTGCGCTCAGGGAAGCACTCAGGAGGGTCTGGCGGCCCAACATGGGCTACCGGATGGCGCACGCCCTGGTGAAGGAGGAGTTCGCTCCCTTGAACCTCAAGCGGGTGCATCGAATCTGGAAGGACGAGCGGCTCGGCCGCAAGAAGCGATATCGCAAGAAGCGGACCGGGAACCCGGTTCCCCTGTCGGCGGAGCATCCCAACCACGTGTGGACGGTGGACTTTATCCATGATTCCTGCCTGAGCGGAACGAAGCTGAAGGTGCTTTCGGTGGAGGATGAGTTCACTCGGGAGTGCCTGGCTCTGGAGGTGGCGACGCGGATCAATGCTCGCAAGGTGCGCGACGTATTGGCTCCGCTCTTTGCCGATCGCGGGGCTCCCCGGTTCGTTCGGAGCGACAACGGCGGCGAGTTCGTTGCCCGGCTGCTCGCGGTGTTTCTCTCTGAATCCGGTTCGAACAGCCGCTTCATCGATCCGGGCAAACCCTGGCAGAACGGGTTCGTGGAGTCGTTCCACTCGACCCTGCGCCGGGATCACCTCGACGTCGAGGTCTTTGTCAATCTGGCCGACGCTCAGATGAAGACGGCGATCTACCGTCGCTACTACAACGAGGTTCGGCCGCATTCGTCGCTTGGCTATCGCCCCCCGGCGGTGGCCGCGCAGAGTCTGGAGTTCAGTCGGGCTACGCCCTGCCTGCCCCCCAACCCTGCTGGGATATCATCAGCGGAGGTCTACTCTTAAGATGTCTTCAACAATGGGGGCTGGCCAGGGGGAGAGGCACCAAGGCTGCGAGAGAGTGTCAAAGCTCGCAGGGCATCGGGCGTCTGGGAGGAGCGCTCAGTTGACAAAGCGACGGAGGCACCCAGCAGGACCGGCAGAACGGCGACGAGGCACTGTGTGCGGAAAGCTGCCAAAGTTGCAGTTTTCATAAGGTGAGTGTACCAATTGGCGATTCTCTTGTCAAGTCCTGAGACGAAGGAGCCAAACCCAAGGCTGGTCAGTTTTCTGGGGGACCAGTCACCTTGGCCCTGCAGGGGAGCCGGCGGGAGGCAGGGGTATCGGAGCGAGTCTCCCTTCAAAGCGTCGGGAACTGGGGATGGAGCGGTCCTCTGGCGGAGCCAAGCCTCATCACCGAAGAGCGGCCAAACGACCTATCACTTCTATAATCATAGAAATATCGCGCATAATGGGATCATGGCGACGGATTCCATCGTTCTCCAACTCAAGGCTCTGGGCGAGCCCACAAGGCTGAGGATTTTCGAGTTCTTGTGCCGGTGCGCTTGCCCCGTCGGCATCCTCGAGGACGGCTCCGCCACGTGCGAGCTTCCTCAGGCTGCGAGCGGACGGCCCGTTCAGCCGACGGTCGGCGAGGTGTGCTGTTTCGTGCTCGGCTCCGACCGCATCCCATCGACGCTCAGCTTCCACCTCAAGGAACTCAGAAACGCTGGGCTGATTCGCATGGAGAAAGCGGGCCGAAGGCACATCTGCTCGGTCGAGGCCGACGCGGCCAAGAGGCTGGCGGAGTACTTCCATACTCATGTTCAGGCCATGGAATCTTGTTGCCCTGGAGGCAATTCATGAAAGAACCAACGACCCACGATTCTCCCCCTCAGATCCGCGAACTGGTCAAGGCCGAGTACGCCAAGACCGCGAGCAAACTCCTCGAAGGAAGGGCCAGTTCGTCGTCCTGCTGCAACTCGACCGGATGCTGCGAATCTGCCGACCCCATCAGTTCGGAGCTCTACACGGATTCCGACGCCGCAATCGTTCCCAAGGGCGCGCTCGAAGCCTCGCTGGGGTGCGGCAACCCGACCGCGCTCGCCCAGCTTTCCGAGGGCGAAGTGGTCCTCGACCTCGGGAGCGGGGGCGGCATCGACGTCTTGCTCTCAGCTAGGCGTGTCGGCCCCAACGGGTTCGTTTACGGGCTCGATATGACCGAGGAGATGCTGGCGCTCGCGGAAAGGCACAAGGCGGAATCGGGGCTGACGAACGTCGAGTTCCTCAAAGGTCACCTCGAGGACATTCCGTTGCCCGACGCCAGCGTCGATGTCGTCATTTCGAACTGCGTGATCAACCTCTCGGGCGACAAGCCGAAGGCCCTAGCTGAAGCGTTTCGGGTTCTTAGGCCGGGCGGCCGCTTCGCGGTGTCGGACATGCTTGTCGAGGGCGAACTGTCGGATGAGGTCAAGAATGACGTGAAGCTCCTGGCCGGATGCATTGCCGGCGCGGTTTCCCCTCAGGAATACGCCGACCTGCTCGCAGGAGCGGGCTTCACCGGCATCAGCATCGAGGTCACGCGAAGACTGGTTCTTCCCGATGGCGCGACCTGTTGCGAGGACCTCGTGGAAACGGGCGACTCGCCTTCGGACGCCGGCGTAGCGGTCCTGAGCGCGTTTCTCCGAGCCTCAAAGCCCTCCGATCCGCTATAACAGGGAGGTGAAGCAGGCGCGGCTTGCGATACTCGTCGGACCCAGGGGCAGGGGCAGCAATATGCGAGCCCTTGCCCTTGCGTGTTTTGCAGGCGAACTGACTGCCGAAGTGGCTGTGGTGGTGTCACCCCGCGACGGGACGCCCGCCGTGGAGTGGGCGCGGGATCACGGCATTACGGTAACGATCCTGGACCCGGGCAGCGAGGGATATGCAGAGCGATTACTGGGGGCGCTGCGGGAGGCTCAGGTTGGCTGGATTTGCTTGGCCGGTTACCTGCGGCTGCTTCCCGCTGACGTGCTCCGAGGGTTTCCGCAAAGGGTCCTCAACATCCACCCGGCGCTCCTGCCGAGGCACGGAGGCAAGGGCATGTATGGAATGAAGGTGCATGAGGCCGTGCTCGAATCGGGCGATTTCGAGTCGGGGTGTACGGTTCACTTCGTCGATGAGCGATATGACGAGGGCGAGATCGTTCATCAACTTCGGTGCCCCATTCTCTCTGGAGACACGCCGGAGAGCTTGTCGCTGCGAGTCTTGAAGTTGGAGCACTTGGCCTATAAGCAGGCGTTGCAGAAGTTATTGAACGATGGCGAAGAATAACGATCTCCCGCGTCAGGTATCGGGTCTGCAACTGTGGATTGCGCGCATTTTCGCCACTCCACTGCTGTGGATTCTCGGTCCCATTCGCGTTCGGGGGGGCTATCGTGTGCCCCGCGAGGGCGGGCTTTTGGTTCTCTGCAACCACAGGTCCGACATCGACCCGGTACTCGTGCAGTGGGCGTGTCGGCGGCCAATTCATTTCATGGGGAAGAGCGAGCTGTTCGAGATGCGAGGTTTAGGGCGAGTGATGAGGTCCTTCGGGGCTTTCGCGGTTCGCAGAGGAGAACCCGACCGCGCGGCCATCCGAATCGCCGTCGAGCTTCTGAAGGATGGGCGGTGCGTTTGCGTGTTTCCCGAGGGCCAACTCACGGAGGACGGAGACTTGCAGGAGATCAAGCCCGGCGTCGCGCTGATTGCGAGAATGGCGGGGGTGCGTTCGATTTGCGCGGGGATCGTGGGTTCGGAGCGGATTCTGCCCTATGGCAAGCTGATCCCGAGGCCAGCGTTCGGTGGCGTCGAGGTGAACTGGGGTGAACCCTTAGAGTGCGGGCAGATCACCCAAGCTGGCGAGTATATCGCTTGGGTCGAGGGACAGCTACGCTCGCTGGCCCACCCGGAGTCCGACTGAGGCTACGGAGCGCCGTAGTATTGCCGAGGAACCTCGCGTCTAGGGTCGCCCGGCGCCTCGCCATGGGTGAACTTCCCTGTCGGAGGAGACTCCCATCCGGGAATGGGCTCCCAATCTCTCGTCAGGTAATCGCAGAACGTGATCCCCAGAAGGGTAACCCACAGGAACCCCATGACCGCATACACCTGCGTCAGGCGCGTACTGTACTTGACGCCCATGAAGATCAGGATCACTAGAGTGGCCTTGAGGCAAGCGATCGTCAACGCGACGGTGTTGTTGAACACGCTTTGCCAAGCGTCGTTGGGCAGGAAGGGCGGCACCAAGGCCGCGACGACGGTCAGGACCATCAAGACCATCAGCGCCCCGAGATTGAGCGCGAGGGTACGGACTGGGGTGATGTGATGGTGTTGTTCACTCATGGTCTTACTGCGGCATCAAGTAAAAGAGCGGGAAGAGGAAGATCCACACGAGGTCGACGAAGTGCCAATACAGGCCGACCATTTCCGTCGGGATATACGACTCGACGAGCTTGCTTTTCCTTGCCGTAAGGAGCATCAGCGTCCCGATGCAGATGATGCCGATCACGACGTGGAGGCCATGCAGGCCGGTCATTCCGAAGTACAGCGAGAAGAACAGTTCGGCGATCCCCGCGGGCACGACTCCAGCTTCGCCAGCGGCCTCCCACCGAAAACCGGGACCGGGGACATGTCCCACATGGAACTTGTGCGCCCACTCGAAGTACTTGACGATCAAGAAGCCGAAGGCGCAGGCCAGAGTCAGCCCCAGCCAGAGGAGCTGTTTCTGCCGAGCCTTCTTTTGGGCGAAGTGGACGGCCATCGCTACGGCAAACGAACTGAACAGCAGGATGACCGTGTTGAGCCCACCGAGCGCCACGTTGAGTTCCTTGTGAACCAAGTAGAACTGGGGCTGGAATTGCCAGCGGTAGAGCAAATAGGCGAAGAACAACGGGCCGAAGAACATCACTTCCGTGACGAGGAACGACCACATCCCGACGATGTAGGATTCGTTCTGCTGTTCGATCGATTCGAACTGGTGGAAGACGCCGTCGGCGTGTCCTTGCTCGGTGTGTTCAGCGATTGCTTCGACTGCCATAGGTCCGTTATCTCCCATGAGGAAGGTCGCCAGCAGCGATCCGCTCGACTTCCGTGGTCACTTCTTCGTCGGCCTCGGGGTCGTATTCGTAAGCTTCTTCGGTAACGACCGGCGTGGTTTCGAAGTTGAAGGTTGGGGGTGGCGACGCGGTCTGCCATTCGAGTCCCTTCGCCGCCCAGGGATTGGGGCCGACTTTGGGGCCGCGCTTGAGCGACCAAAGCAGATAGAACAGCGGCATGGCATACCCGACCGCCAAGATCGAAGAGCCCGCGCTCGACATCACGTGCCACACCTGAAATTCGGGCGCGAAGTGGTAGTAGTGATACCGTCGGGGCATCCCCAAGTAGCCCAGGACGAATTGGGGCAAGAAGGTGAGGTTGAACCCGACAAAGATGATCGTGGCGGACAGTTTGCCCCAACTGTCGGCGTACATCCGTCCGGTCATCTTCGGCCACCAGAAGTGGACCCCGCCCAGCATCGCCATCACCGCGCCGCCCACCATAACGTAGTGGAAGTGCGCCACCACGAAGTACGTGTCATGGAGGTGGATGTCGGTGGCCATCGACGAGAGGTAGAGCCCGGTCAGGCCTCCGATCAAGAAGAGCCCCATGAACCCGATGGCGTAGAACATCGGCGTGTTGAATCTGACGCTGCCCTTGTAGATGGTCGTAGCCCAGTTGAAAATCTTGATCGCTGAAGGCACTGCGACGAGGAACGAGATGATCGAGAAGACCATCCCTTGGTACATCGACTGGCCGCTGACGAAGAGGTGGTGGCCCCACACCAGGAACCCCAGCCCCCCAATGGCGAGCGAGGAGAACGCGATGAAGCTGTAGCCGAAGATCTTGCGCCGAGAAAAGCACGTGATGAGCTCGCTCATCACGCTGAACGCGGGCAGGATCATGATGTAAACGGCGGGGTGCGAATAGAACCAAAACAGGTGCTGAAACAGCACGGGGTCGCCGCCCAGTTCGGGGCTGAAGAACCCGAGTTTGAGAACTCTCTCTCCCGCGAGCATGAGGAGCGTGATTGCGATGACCGGGGTCCCGAGGATGATGACGACGCTGGTTGCGTAGTGCCCCCAGACGAAGAGCGGAAGCCGAAACCAAGTGAGTCCCGGCGCGCGCATCTTGTGGATGGTCACGATGAAGTTGATCGCCGTGAAGATCGAGGAGAACCCGGCAAGGAACGCCGCGCCGATCGTCAAGCCGACTTGCGAGTTGCTGTAGATGCTGCTGTAGGGCGTGTAGAACGTCCAGCCCGTGTCGACGCCTCCGGTGAGCATGGCGATGACCGCAAGGACGCCCGCTGCGACGTACACGTACCAACTCAGCAGATTGAGTCGGGGAAACGCGAGATCGCGCGCGCCAATCATCATGGGGATCAAGAAGTTCCCCAGCGTGGCCGGGATCATCGGGATGAGGAAGAAGAACACCATCACCACGCCGTGCATGGTGAAAATCTTGTTGTAGGTGTCGTTCTCCATCAGCGTGCCCTTAGGCACCATCAGCTCGAGGCGGATCATCGAAGCGGCCCACGCGCCGACCGTGAAAAACACGGTGATCGAGACGAGGTACAGCAGGGCGATTCGCTTGTGGTCCGTCGTGAGGAGCCACGATGCGATCGTGTTGCCGTTGGTCAGGTAGTTGCTCTGGGGGGCGGCGGGTTCAGCCGCGCCGTGTTGCGTAGAAACCGTGCTCATCGACTTTCACCACCTTGCGCATCCGCTTCAGACTCCGTGACTGCGAGCTTTTCGGGAGCGGCTCCGAGCGTCTGGACATAGGCGAAGAGCTCCAAGACCTGGTCCTCTGAAAGCTGCTGGCCGTAGTCCGGCATCGTCTTCCCATAGCCCCGAGTGAGTCTGCGGTAGGGGTCCAGGAGCGACTCGCGGAAGTAGGTCAGGTCCCCGTTGGCCGTCGACCCGTCAGCGATCGGATGCGCCGCTCCAGTCCAATTGAAGAGCGAAGGCGCTTCGAGGCTATCTTGGGGGCCGTGGCACGAGCCGCATCGGAACTGATCCCAAAGCCTCTTGCCGTTGGCGACGGGAGTCCGGTTCGCTGCAGCGATCTTCGTTCCCTCGTTCGCCAGCCACGCTTCATACTCGGCGGGTTCCATCACATACACATATCCGCCCATTTCGGAGTGCTGGGTCCCGCAGTATTCGGCGCAAAACAGGTTGTACTTGCCGGGTTTCGTTGCCGTGAACCACTGGAGCGTGTACCTGCCCGGGATCACGTCCTGCTTCGTTCGGAACTGAGGGATGAAGAAACTGTGCAATACGTCTTGCGAGATCATGATGAGCCGCACGGGCTTGCCGACCGGCACGTGCAGGGTGTTGTTCTCTCTCACTCCGTTCGGATGCTGGATGTGCCACATCCACTGCTTTCCGATCACGTAGATGTCCATCGCGTCCTTCGGCGGAACGCGCGCGTCGACGAAGAGCTTTGCGGCCCAGAAGAACATCATCACGCCCAGCACGAGCGGAATCACCGTCCAGGTGGCTTCGAGCAGCATGTGCGACGTCGGCGCGTTCTTGCGGTTGACCTTGGCGCCCTTGCGGTAGCGAATCGCAAACCCCAGGACCATGATGAGGACGACCGTGGTGAAAAACACCGTGAGCGCCGTGGTCGCCCAAAACAGCAGGTCATACTGCTTGGCGAATTCGGACGCTTGTTCCGGGGCGATGGGAAGGTTAAACATGGCAGCGACCCGAGGGCTACTCGGCCGTTTCTCCTCCTTCGGCGGCCTTGTCGGACTTCTGAGCGGGGGCGGTCCGGTACTTGTAGGAAAGGAACCCGATCGAGATTCCGAGGATCAACACCGTCGCGGCGCCTAGCGCTTTGAGCACGTTCTCGACGACGATGCGGTATTTGCCCGACTTAGGGTCGTACTTCCAGCAGCCGAAAAGAAGCTCTTCGCTTCGCTCCCCGATCTGGTTGCTTTGGGCTGCCGAAACGGAATCCATGAAGATTTTGGCCGGATACGTCACGCCGAAAATGTACTGGCTGGTGCGCCCTTCCGGCGTCAGAACGACGATTCCGGCAGGGTGCGCAAGCTCGTCGGTTTCGAAGTCGTAGACGTATCGGAATCCGACCGGCTTGGTTACCGACTGGATCGCGTCCCAACTCCCCGAAAGGAAGTGGAATCCATCCTCAAAACCCTCCTCCTTGTAGACCTCCATCCAAAAAGCCTTCGCATCGGCGGCCATTTGGGGCGTCTCCTTGGGGTGAACGCTGAGAATCACGACCTCGAAGTCCTCGCGCGGCTTGATCTTCTTCTGCGCGTTCAGCATCTTGATGACGCCGTCGCGGATCAGGAGGCAGGAGCCCTTGCAGCCATAGAAAAGGGGCACGAGAACGACCGGTTTCTCTTTGAAGTAGTCGCCGAGCGCTACCTTCTTGCCGGACTCGTCGAGGAACTCCGCCGAGAGGGGCACCTGCGCGCCGAGGTTCTGGTCGAGCCCGATCTTGTCCGTAATCGGGGTCTTACCGCGCTGGGCCAGCAGCACCCCTGGGAGCGCGCAAAGGAGGGCGATCCCTGCGAGGTGCTTCCAGCCGAAGTGCGAGATTCGTGTCGTCATAGAGTCGTTCCTGAGCTTGCTCCGGCTGCGGGCCGCGCGGGCCGGGGCTGGTCGCCGGCGGGTTGTTCTTCCGAGCGGGCCTCCTCGCGCGTCATGGGCCGTCCGATTTCGGGCATACCTTGGGTGGCGAGAATCTGCATCGCGCGTTGGATCGGGATATGGGCGACGCCGCGCTCTGGGTCCACCCAACCGTAAGAGTTCAGCGCATGGTCCTGCTCGCGAAGCATCTGCATGATGTCTTTCTTGGCCGTGATGTTGGATTGCAGAATTGGGTTCGGGTAGGGAGGACGTTCCACTTCCACCGATCGGCTTTCCGCAACGCTACCTGAGAACACCTCGACTCCCTTGAAGATGTAAACGACCGCGAGGATCGTGAGCGTGGTCCCAAGAAAGAAGCCAGCGGTCCACTTGATCAGCGGCACGATTTCGATGTCGCGCTTTTCGTAGCCGTCCACGGCCTGCGTGCCGGCATTGATGGCTTCGTTGTCCATCTCATGCATGGTGATAAGCCTCCTTCACGCGGGGGTCGTGCGTGGGGATCAGGGAGCCTTGGAGAGCGCTGCGAGCGAACACGAACAGCCAGAGGCATCCCATGAAGCCGAACGCTGCAAAGTCGGTCCAGACCACTTCCACCCCGTTCTTGCGGAAGAACGGCGCGACGATCCAGAACACGTCGACAACTCTCATCAAGAGAATCCAGCTCGCTATCAGCATCAGCAATCGCGGCACCGCCTTGGTCCGTGGGGCCATCAGCAAGAGGAACGGCGCCAAGAACTGGCCCGCGATGAGGACCAGTCCCATCGTGTCCCAGCCCATCTTCGTGCGGCTGACGTAGTACGTGATGAACTCGGGCAGGTTCCCAGACCAGATGATGAGGAACTGCGACAGCGAGGTGTAGGCCCAAAGCAGCGTGAACACGAACATCATGTTGCCGAGGTCCTTGGTGAGCCCCTTGTTGACGATCTCGGCGAAGGGTGCGCGGAGCGCGTTGCGGCATACGATCCAGTTCATCACCGCGATTGCCGTCAAGGCGCCACCGACCATCAGCCAGGCCCCGAAGATGTGCGAGAACCAGTGCGGGTCGAGCGACATCACCCAATCCGTCGTAGCGAGCGTCACGGTCAGAACGAATACGACCAGGCCGGGAGCGCTCAGCGTCGTCCGCCCTTCAGCCAATCGGGTCTCGCCGGTCTTATCCTGCTCATGGGACGACTTCCGCAAGATCGCCGACATCCCGAAGAAGATCAGGAAGTAAACGGCGGTTCGCACAAACCAGCCCGTCTCGTTGAGGAACCACAGCTTGTATTGGAGCGCAGGGTGGCTTTGCATGAAGGCCGTGTGAGTCCATTCGTAGAGCGTGTGGGTGTTGGCCGCGATGGGGACGAACGCGATTGCAAGAGCGGCGAACATCATGGGGCTGGACCCAGCTTCGAGCAGCCGCAGAATGCTGAGGCTCCACGCGGCGCGAATGGTGTGGTGAAGCAGCGTGAACCCAAGGCAGCCGATGGCGAGCAGCATCCAGAAGAGCCAGCCCATCAAGTACGACTGAAGGAAGGTCGTCTTATCGGAAGCGAAGGCGACTCCGCAAAGCACCCCTAGCCCGACCACGCCAAGAAGCGCAACCGGTGCGAGCTTATCGAATCCCAACGCGCGGGCCGTGTTGTTCGAGAGGTTCAACTTCCCCCTCCTGAATCGGCCCTGTCGAGCGCGCGCCGATCCCTATCGCCGAGCTGCGATGCCTGGGCGTGCTGGCTGAGTTGAAGGGCGCGGATGTACGCGGCGATCGCCCAGCGGTCGTCGGTTTCGATTCGGTAGCCGTAAGGGTACATGACGCCGTATCCGTTCGTGATCACGTCGAAGAAATGTCCAATCGGCATTTCGCGAAGCCGATCCGTGTGGTAATTCCCAGGGCTTCTCCGGAGTTCGAGCCCACGCTGCGCGATCATGCCCTTGCCGTCTCCTAGTTGGCCGTGGCACGGAGTGCAGAAAACCTCAAACCGGTCGCGGCCGCGTCGCAGAATCCGCGCCATGCTCCGCGTGTCGCTGGTCGAAAGCTCCTCGCCTTCGATCTTGAGGGTTTCGGGCAGCCTCGTAGCAAGCTTTCCGCCCTCATACCCCGTGTTGCGGAGGTCTCGGGGCTTATACTCCCCGACGGCGACCGTGCCCTCGACGGGTGGCCGGTCGCTCCTACCGTCCGCAAAGAACGCGCTTCCTTGCTGGGGCAAAGCCTTGGGCTGGCGCCACATATCGGTATGGCAACCCGAAGCGAGCCATGCGGCGGCGGTCAGGACGAGACAGCCGAGACCAAGCCTTCTTGGGTTCATTCGCTCACCTCAGAAACCTCCGCCGCGCCCAGGCCCTCCAGAAAAGCGCGGGTCGCCTTGGGGTCGTACTTCGAGTCAGTCGACTCGATGCAGAGGAAGAACCGATCCCGGCTCGCGCGATCGAAGTGCTTGCCGTTGAAGATCGGATGATGAGGCCTCGGCAATCCGTTGAGGCCCAGCATGCCGATCACGGCGCCAAACGAAGCGAAAAGCACCATGCATTCAAAGGTTACCGGGATGAACGCGGGCCAGGAGTGCAGGGGCTTGCCGCCGACGTTGTGCGGGTAGGCGATCACCGACACCCAATACTGTAGGCCGTAACCCGAAAGCGCCCCCACAACGCCCGCGAGAAAGATGATCCACTTCACGCGGTGATCCTCGCGGTCGACCGCGTCGGCCAGCCCGTGGACGGGAAACGGCGAGTAGGCTTCGAAGTCACGGTAGCCTTCGCCCCGCGTTTTCTTTGCCGCATCGAGGATCTGCTCGGGGGTCTCGAACTCGGCAAGGAGTCCGTAGGCCTTGGGAGTTGTGGCTTCGGCGTGATGGCTCATCGTCTTGCCCTCCTTCGAGTCTTTGGGCTACTCATGGTGCCCTCCTGCTGCCGCCGCTGTGCCTTCTTTTTGGGCGTGAGCCTCGAGCTTCTGCCTGTGCAGGAGGTCCTTCATCTCAAAAATGTTGATCGCGGGCAAGAACCGAACGAACAGCCACATCATGAAGAAGAAGAACCCGACCGTCCCGAAGAACATCGTGAAGTCGAACACCGTCGGCGTATAGTGGCCCCACGACGAAGGCAAGTAGTCGCGGTGGAGGCTCATTGGGATGATGACGAACCGTTCGAGCCACATTCCTATGCTGACGATGATCGAGATCACCATCAGCGCGCCGAGACTCTTGCGGACTCTGGGATGCCAAAGCGGTTGGATCGCAACGAAGTTGCAGGCCCAAAGGGCGAAGTAGAGCGGTGCGTATGGGCCTCGCAAGCGGGTTTCCATCAACTGCAATTCTGCGGGGCTGCCGCTGTAATAGGCGTAAAACACCTCGCACAGGTAGCCGTAGCACACGATCATGCCGGTCGCCAGCATGATCTTCGCCATCCAGTCGAAGTGCTTCAGCGTGACGATATGGTCGAGCTTGTACTGCTTCCGGATGGGGATCGCCAGGATCATGACCATCGCGAATCCGGCGAACACCGCGCCCGCGACGAAGTACGGCGGGAACAGCGTGACGTTCCATCCGGGGACGATCGAAATCGCAAAGTCGAGGGACACGATGGAGTGAACGGACAGCACGAGCGGAGTCGAGAGCCCTGCCAAGATCAGGTACGCGGTCTCATATCTCTGCCAGTGCCGCGAAGAGCCTCGCCATCCCAGCGCGACCATCCCGAAGGTCTTTTGCGCAATCGGTTTCATCGCCTTGTCCCGAAGCGTCGCGAAGTCGGGAATCAGACCCACGAACCAGAAGAGCAACGAGACCGTAAAGTAGGTCGAGACCGCAAACACGTCCCAGATGAGCGGGCTGCGGAACTGCGGCCAGAGAGCCAGCCAGTTCGGGTAAGGGAAGAGCCAATAGGCCGCGACCCAAGGGCGTCCCGTATGCAGCAACGGGAACATCCCCGCGCACATGACCGCGAACAGCGTCATCGCCTCGGCGAACCGGTTGATCGAGTTCCTCCATTGCTGCCGCATGAGGAGCAGGATCGCGGAGATGAGCGTTCCGGCATGGCCGATGCCGATCCACCACACGAAATTGATGATCGGAAACGCCCACGAAACGGGTTGGTTGTTGCCCCAAATCCCGATGCCCATGTAGAGGAGCCAGGCGACGGTCAGCATCAGCATGTTGACCATCAAGAACGCGATCCCGGCGACGATCAGCCACTCCTTCCCGTGCCGGGTCTGATCCAGCACCACGTTCCCGATCGAGTCTTCGATCGACTGGTAGGTCTGCTCGCCGACGATCAACTGCGTCGTCTGCTGTTCGAAGTCCGTTTCAGGCGGCGTTTTAAGGGCCATCAGCTAGCTCCACGCTCCGACAGGGTGTTCGAGGGGTTCGTGACTTTGGCGAGATACGTGGTCCGCGGCCGCGTGTTCAGGTCGGCAAGCAAACCGTAACTTCTTGGATCGCTCCTGAGCTTCGTGACGCGGCTCGCTGGGTCGGAAAGGTCGCCAAAGACGATCGCTTGGGTGGGGCAAGCCTGCTGGCACGCGGTGACGATGTCGCCGTCCTTGAGGGGGGCACCGGTGCGCTTCGATTCGATCCGCGCCGAGTTGATTCGCTGGACGCAAAACGTACACTTCTCCATGACGCCTCGGCCTCGAACCGTCACATCGGGGTTGTTGAGAAGCCGCAAGGTCGGAGCGTCTCGCCCAAGCTTGTCGGTGGTCTTGTCGGCGAAGTTCAAGTAGTTGAACCTTCTGACTTTGTAGGGGCAGTTGTTGGAGCAGTACCTTGTCCCGACGCACCTGTTGTAGACCATCTGGTTGAGGCCCTCCTTGCTGTGCGTCGTGGCGGCGACTGGGCAAACTGGCTCGCAAGGGGCGTTTTCGCAGTGCATACAAGGCAGGGGCTGAAAGAGCGTCTGTTCCGGAGCGTCGGGTGAGCCCTTGTAGTACCGATCCACGCGAATCCAATGCATCTCGCGTCCTCTCTGCACCTGCGTCTTCCCGACGCTGGGGATGTTGTTCTCGGCTTGGCAGGCGATCGTGCAGGCGTTGCAGCCGATGCAAAGCGAGAGGTCGATCGACATCGCCCACTTGTGGCCGTCGTACTCGAACTCGCCCTCCGGATACAGCGAGTCGAAATGACCCTCGTGAACGTACTCCGGCGCGAGCGAGGGTTTCGCCTGAAACTCGGCGACGGTGCCGGAGCGGATGATGTCCTTCCCCTCCATCGAGTGGTGGACTTGAACCGACGCGAGCGGCACCTTGCCCTCCAGTTTGACGACGGCGACCCGCGTCCCTACCCCCGGCGAAGCAGGGTTCATCAGCAGGAAAGCGTTGAATCCGCGCGGGCCGTCTGAAGTCACCCACATGCCGCCCGCCTTCCGACCGTAACCCATGTGGACGACGACCGTTTCGTCCGGGATTCCCGGCATCACGAAGAGCGCGGCCTCCTCCTTGCGATTTTGAACACTGATGGAGACCTTGTCCTCCGTGCCAGCGCCGATCCGTTCGGCCATCGCGGGACCGACGTATACCGCGTTATCCCACGTCAGCGACGACATCGGCTTGGGGAGCTCTTGCAGCCAAGGGTTGTTCGCGAACCTGCCGTCCAGGACGGTGGGATCGGGCAAAACGATCAACTCGAAGCCGGACGGCAGCGCAGGCGGAAGTTCGAGGGCTTCGAAGTTCGGTTCGACCTGCTCGGACCCGAACTCGCTCCCAGGGAGCACGCCCTTTTCCAGCATCGCTTGGAACCGGTCCTCGCCCTGAACCCCCGCAAAACCGTGGACCTCTTTGACGACCTCCCGCGCGGTGCGATGGCTGCCGAGGAGCCCCTCGATGAACTCGATTTCGGAAAATGAATGATAGAGCGGCGCAATCAAGGGCTGCTGCAACACCTTGCTGCCGTCGTATCCGAGCCCATCTCCCCAGGACTCGAGGTAGTGCGAAAGGGGTAACTCCCACCGGCAAAGCTCCGAGGTTTCGTTAGCGTGAGAGGTGAGGTGTGCCGTAAAAGGAGCCGCTTCGAGCAATCGCCCGAGGCTCGATCCTCCCGGTAGCGTGTATGCGGGGTTGCCTCCCAGAATGAAAACCGCGTCAATCGGGTTCTGCCTCGCCGCGCGCTGCAAGCCCGACACCCCATCGGCGCTCGCGTCTTCCGCGAAATCGAGGGGTTGGGTGTACCGTACCGTGGTCCCGACGTTGCCCAAATGAACATTGATCGCCTGCGCGAGCGCATGGACCATCGGGCGGTGATGCAGCCCAGGCACTACGACACACCGGCCGCGCGCAGCCTGAAGCTGAGCGGCGAGTTTCTCGATCCATTCACCCGACTTCGGGGGAGTGTCGCCCGGCGCTACAGGAATCCCCAGCCGAACCGCCAGCGTGCGCAAGAACGGTTCCACGAGGGTGGGCTTCAAAGCCAGCACTTCGTCTGCTGCGGCGCTCGTGACGCTCGGCGCGCATTGGATTGCGAACATGCGGTTTAGCTTGGAGGCGTCCGTCCCCTGGGGCGCGCGCCTCGAACTGAACTCGCGGGCATAGCGTACGGCGCCCGGACCAAGATAAAGGAAGTCCGAATCGACCGAGAGAATTACGTCCGCGCCGCGGAAATCGTAGACCGCGTTAAGCTTGCGATCGAACAGCAAGTCGTTCCCGTACAGCACGTTCATCGGGGCCAGCGGGTCATAAGCGACCCATTTGGCTTCGGGGAACGCCTGCAAGAACTTCTGAATCTGGGCGTGATACGATGGCGAAACGACCGACTCGGTCAGCAAGACCACGCCTTGCCCGTTTTTCTCCTTGGCGACCTGAAGTTGAGCCCTCGCCTCCTTCCAAAACTGGTCCCACGAGGCGGTCGACCGGCCCCGTTGAACCGCCTTGAGCCGATCCGGGTCATAAAGGTCATACAGCGAAGCCTGGCAGAAAACGTCGGACGAGCCCAGGCTGCCGGAATGCTCCGGGTTCCCCTCGACCTTCATGGGCCTCCCCTCGCGGCTCTCGACGACGAGACCCATCGCCGCCCCCTGGGAGACGAAGGAGGTCGCGTATCGCTTGCGGACGCCGGGCACGGAGTCCTCGGGCTGCTTGACGAACGGGACGATCTGTTCCTTGGGAAGCCTTCGGCAGCCCGCGAGGCTGGCCATGAGCGTCGCCGCGCCCATGAACTTCATGAAGTTGCGACGGTCGAGTTCGAAAAGGCTGGAGCGCTCGGGAAACTCGTCTTCGAGCCACTTCTCGTATTCGGGCGAGTTGGCCACCTGCTCGAAGCTCCGCCAAAAGCCATCGACCTGGCCGCTTTTCAGCAGCTTTCGAGCCTTCTGCAACCACATTCTCTTGCTCTCGCCGTTCTCCATCCCTGGTGTCCTCGTTACCTGTGGCAAATCCAACAATCCATGAGTTGCTGTTTCTTCACGCCCAGGCGCTCCACCTGCTGCTCTCCGTTTCGGACTTGCTCGGCGGTCGGAACCGTGGTTTTGTCGTTGAGTAGGTTGAACTCCCTCGTGGAGAGTTGCTCGCCCCTTCGCTGCTTGTCGTAAAGATCGAACACGCGCTCCGCGGGAGAAGCGCCCCGCCCCTCTTCTCCTTCAACATAGAGATACTTCTCGGGGTTGCGATGGCACTCCAAGCACCACGACATCGATAGGTCACGGCCCTTCGCGGTCATCTGCATCTTCGTAACGGCCCCGTGGCACTCGTTGCAGCTCACCCCTCGGGCGATGTGGATGCTGTGGTTGAAGTAGACGAACTCGGGGACCTTATTGACCTTGTTCCAGACGAGCGACTCCCCGGTCTCGTAGCTTTGGCGCAGCGGCTCGAGCAGCGGGCTGTTCAGCCAAATCTGTGAGTGACAGGACATACATGTCTCTGTGGGGGGCACCCCCGCCACGGGGCTTTTCTCGACGGACGTGTGACAGTATCGGCAGTCGATCCCGAGTTCGAAGGCGTGGTGTTTGTGGCTGAAAAAGACCGGCTGATCGACGGCGACCCCGACATTCGTGTTAGCGGACGACCTCGTGAACGTGCTGCCCGCGTAAAGCACCCCGAAGGGCAAGATGGCAGCGGTTATAAGGCTCAGCTTGGCAAGGGTGTTGGCACCCGAACTAAAAACCTGCGGCATCGACCCGGATCTCCCGACTCCGCTCCGGGGCGTCCGAAACGACGCCCGCGAATTCAGCGGAGTTCACGGCAAAGAACTATGGCACAGGGTTCAGCGTATACGCAACTGTCCAGTATGTTCAGCCAACCCATGTTCGATCGATCGCTAACGTTGCGAACAGCAGCGCCAGGTACACCATTGAATACTTAAAAAGAAACAATGCCTCTCTCCGGACGGGCCGGCGATAGAGCCTGGCGCAGAGCCAAAGGAGCCCGGCGTTCAGGATCAGCGCTGCAGGAAGGTAGCTGGGGCCGACCCTTGGGTCGAGGAGCGGCAACGCGCTCACAAGGGTCGTAAGAACGGCGTACAAGGCAATCTGAAGGATCGTGGCGCGATCCCCCCGAACGACCGGCAGCATCGGCACGCCCGCCGCCGCGTAGTCGTCCTTGATCAGAATCGCCAGCGCCCAAAAATGAACCGGCGTCCAAACGAAGATCAACGCGAACAGCACCCAAGCAAAAAAGTTGAGGTCACCCGTCACGGCGGCCCAACCCACGAGCGGCGGAAACGAACCGGCTGCGCCCCCGACCACGATGTTGTGCCACGTGCGCCGCTTGAGCATGAGCGTGTAGATGAACACGTAAAACAAGAGTCCGGCCATGGCAAGGCTGGCCGCCAGCAAGTTTGCGCCCGACCAAAGAATCAAGAAAGAGGCGACTGCCGCAAAGAAACCGAAGTATAGGGCGTTGATCGGCGGGATCACTTCGGTCACGGTGGGCCGGGTCGCTGTGCGTGCCATCTCGCGGTCGATGTCGCGGTCGACGAACATATTGATCGCGTTCGCCGCGCCGGCGGCCAAGTAGCCTCCGATGGCGACCGAGAGGAACAAGGGCCAGCCGGGCCAGCCGCCGTTCGCCATCAGCGCAGCCATCAATGTCGTGAAGAGAAGAAGGCTGATGACGCGCGGCTTCGTAAGTGCCACGTAGGCGCGCGCCAACTCCCCGAGGTTCTTTGCTCCAGGGCGTTCACGCTCGCCGCTATCGAGGTCAGCAGGTTCTGAGGTCAATGAGGTCAGTCCCAACAGTACGAAGGCCACCCACAGTGCGTCGGCGATCGCCAGGTGGACCAACTGCATCCAAACCGGCGCCAGCAGGATAACGTTCATCATACCGACGAAGAGTTGGGTGACGAAAAGGCCCACCAGCGCGCTCGCGTACCTGGGGGCTCCGTACCTCGGGCGCGAATGGCTCAACGCGACCGAGACCAAGACCACCAGTACCCCCACCGAAACCGCGATCAGCGGGTGGAGCAGCCTCAGCCTCACAAGGAAATGGGCGGTGGAAGAGAAATCGGCCGTGAGTCCCTCGGTGAGCGTTTGAGCGGGGAAAAGGGTGTCCCCCAAAGCAGTTACCGCCCCACTGACTCCAAGCAAGAGGATGGCTGCGGCCCCCAGAAGGACTCCGAACCCGGCCGCGCCCTGCCCCCGGAACTTCGGCGTCGCGCCCGTCTTCGCCCAAAAAGCGGTCGCCACCATTGCCGCCAGCAGCAAGAACGTGTTGCAGAGGTGAACCGCCATATAGACGGCCCGGTGAACGGAGTCGTTGTCGCCCACCAACCCTTGCTTGACGAGGATCGCCCCGATTCCCGCCTCGATCATCATGAAGACGAACGTGAGGATCGCTCCCAGACGGGAAGGGTGCCTTCGAGGAAGCCATCGAAAGGCAAGGAAGACCAAACCGATCGAGAGCAGCCCCGCGATCCCACTCGTGACGCGGTGTGTGAACTCGATCAGCATCTCGGCCGAGGGGTTGAGTGGAACAAAGACCCCGTCGCACTTCGGCCAGTGGGCGCCGCAACCATCCCCGGAGTGGGTGGCCCGAACGAACGCGCCGAACACGATCACGGCGATGGTGTAAAGAACGCTAGCCCACGCCAGCCGGGCGAAGCGTTTGGGTCCGGGGTCGACCGGGTTGGGGGTCGAATTCCCCCCTGACAGGCTCACTGAGGACATCTCTTTTGCGCCCGACGCCCCCACAGCGCGAGCGGTCAAAGGATACCTTGATGTAAGGGATGTCGGCTTACACATCGAAGGGGCGCATCGGGTACTCTCTCCTCACTCCGCGCCCGACCAAGGGCGCTTTTTTTGGGTTTCCTAACATGAGCAAGGTTTTTGCGGTTCTCGGTGCTGGAATGCAGGGCACGGCCCTCGCTTACGACCTGGCAAAGTACGCCGATCCAGCCAAAGTCATTCTCGCCGACGTGAGCGGCGCCCAGGCGCAAGCGTCCGCATCAAGAGTCAACGGCCTTCTGGGAGGCTCGAAGTGCGAGGCGGCTCAAGTCGACGCCCTCGACGAAGCGAGCCTCGTCGAGTTCCTTCGCGGGGTCGATGTGTTGGCCAGTTGCGTGCCGTATTGGATGCACCCTCGCATCGCCCGTGCCGCGATCGCTGCCCAAACCAGCATGGTTGACCTCGGCGGCAACACCGAAGTCACGCTTCAGACTCTTGAGATGGACGAGGAGGCCAAGAAAGCGGGCGTCACGCTCGTTCCCGACTGCGGCCTCGCTCCGGGCCTCGTGAACAACCTGGGCTGTTACTGCATCGAGCAATTGGACGAGGTGGAGTCGGTCAAGCTCTATTGCGGCGTGCTTCCCCAGCATCCCGAACCTCCCTTCAACTACAAGCTCACGTTCAACGTCGAGGGTCTCGTGACGGAATACGACTACGAAGCGGTCGTGCTGCGCGACGGCAAGATCCACAAGGTCGATACCCTCGATGAACTGGAATCGCTTCACATCGAAGAACTCGGCAACATGGAGGCGTTCACGACCTCGGGAGGCACGAGCACCGCTCCGTACACCTTCGAAGGGAAGGTCAAGAACTACGAGTACAAGACGATCCGGTTCCCAGGGCATTGCGAACGGATGCGCATCTTCAAGGACTTCGGGTTCTGGAGTCACGAGAGGCTTGAGATTGGCGACTGCGAAGTGAAGCCGGTCGAGGTGTTCTACAAGGTCTTTGGCGACAAGCTCGCTCAATATGAGGACCTCGATATGTGCGCCGTCCGTGCCGTCGGCTTGGGAACGAAAGACGGCCAGCCCAAGCGAATCCAAATCGACATTTTCGACCGTGAGGACGAAGCGACTGGGTTCACTTCGATGGAGCGGCTTACTGGGTTTTCAGCGGCCATTTATGCAGAAGCCATCGCCGCCGGGGATATGCCGCCAGGAACGTTGCGGTACGAAACCGCAATGTCGGGCGAGAGGTTCGTCGAGCAGATTCAGCGCCGCGGCATCCAGTTGAAGTTCAACTGAGCCGGGACATCAGGCGGCTTCCTCTTGAATCGTCCGGAAGTGCGAGGTGCGGTTGCGCCCGTTGGCCTTCGAGGCATAAAGCGCTTTGTCAGCCTCACTGATGAGGTCTTTGGCGTTCGCGCACGTCCCGCAGGTTGTCGCCGCGCCCAAACTGATCGTGACGGGGCGAAGCGGCCACTCTCTATCTTCGATCGCGCTTCGAATCCTCTCGGCCACGGTTAGAGCCGCTGTTTCATCGGCGTCCGGCAGGAGCACCGCGAACTCCTCACCACCGTATCGCGCTACGATATCCACCTCGCGGGCGTGTTCGGTGAGAATCTTCGCCACGCCGATGAGAACCTCGTCGCCCATAGGATGTCCGAAAGCGTCGTTGTACTTCTTGAACTCGTCGACGTCGATCATCAAGAGCGACAGCGGCCGGTTGGAGCGAGCGCACGAAGTAGCGGCCCGTTCGAGATGGTCTTGGAACGCGCGGTGGTTGAAAATCCCGGTCAGGCCGTCTCGCGTCGCCAATGCCTCCAGTCGTGAGTTGGCCTCTTCGAGCTTGGCGTTCGCTTGACGAAGCTCATGCCGCTGCTTTTCTAGCTGATCGCTGTACTCTCGAATCTGCTGAAGCTGCGCCGCTTGCATCTGCTCCGAGTGCTTTCGGTCGGAGACATCGTGGAAGTAAACGGAAAGCCCCTCGCCGGAAGGATATGCCTTGACGTCGAGCCAACTGTCGGATTCCTCAAAGTAAGTTTCGAATCGAACGGTCTCGCCGCTGTTGAAGGCTAGCTTGAGTTGGCGCATGAGGGGAGTGTCCCGAAGGTAGGCGACCGACTCCTGAATGCTGTCTCCTGCCTGGACGTCCTCCGCAATGTCGAGCAAGCGCCGGGCCTCGCGGTTGATGTAGGTGATCCTCCACTTCTTGTCGACGGCGAAGAATCCGTCCGTAATGCTCTCCAGGGTGCGCTGTAGATTCTCCTTCGTCTGCCGAATCTCCGATGCTGCGATCCTCAGTTCCGTTTCCGCGCGCTTTCGCTCAGTGATCTCGCTGCCGTACACGTTCGCGTACCCGGCCCCCTCGACGGGAACGATATCGAGCAGATAAACCCTCCCTTGAGCCTCGAACTCCATTTGCGACATCTTATGCTCGACAAAGCAGGACTGGATTTCGGACCGGAAGGACTCCGGCAACGGATCTCCGAGACTCACCTGCCATGTGTCGAGGAGGGGAGAACTCGCCGAGTTGGCATAAAGCACCTTGCCGTCGGTGGAGAATCTGAGGGTCGGGCTGGGGTTTTCGTTCGGGAATCGCGCGAGCTGCTCGATCGCGACCCTAGCGTTCCTTCGCTCCGTCACGTCCCGGATGAACGCCGAGCAGAATCTCGCATCGCCGTAAACGCTTTGCGAAAGCGAGAGTTCGATCAAGAACCGTTCGCCGTCCTTCCGCAAGACTTCGATCTCCGTGCGGACGCGCTCAAAATCGGGTTGGGACTCGAACAGCGCCTCTACGTCCAATGGATGCCCCGAGCGCTCTTCGGCAGGAACGACCAGGTGCAGCAACTTCCTGCCCAGCGTCTCCTCTCGCGTGTAACCGAAGATCTCGTGCGCCGCCGAGTTCCAGCCGATGATCTGGCCGTTCTCGTCGAGGGTGATGACGGCGTCGAGCGCGCTGTCGATGATGTTCCGCGTCCGCTCTTCGCTGGCCCTGAGGGCCCGCTCCATTCGGAGCCGGTCCGAGACGTCTCGGGCGTTCAGAATGAGCACCATCTCGCCCAGTTCGTTGCGATGCAGCGAGGGCATACATTCGAGGTACCTGTAAAGACCGTCCTGGTGGAGGAAAGCGAGCCGGGTCGGCGGAAGGTTGGTCGCGTCGATCCGAGCGTTCTGAAAGAGCGTTTCGATGTCCGCGTCAGCCGACTTTCGAAGGTACTCGTGGACGTTCTTTCCTTCCAGGTCGGAGGGCTCCCAATCGAGCACGCTCTTCACGGAGGGGCTGGCGTAGGTGATTTTGCCGTCCAGTTCGAGGGTCAGAATCACGTCGCGCCCGTGCTCGATCAGGCACCGGAACTTGGACTCGCTGTTTCGGAGCCTCTCTTCCCATTTCTTTCGGTCGGTGATGTCTACGTTGGCGCAGAGAGCGGCGACCACATTGCCGTTGGGGTCTCGCAGCGGGAAGATGCTGCTCAGCACCCACGACCGGTTCTGCCGACTCGACTTGAGCTCGACCTCGAAAGGATCGGACTTGCGGCCCGCAAACACTCTTGCAAGGCGTGCGCGGACCGACTTGGAGACCCCTTCCGGCCAAAGGAGATCGAACATGGATTGCTCGAACACTTCGCTCGCGGGGTATCCCCAGAGCTTTTCGGACTCGCGATTCCATTCGTAGATCGTGCCTTTGGCGTCCGTGGTGAAGCAGGCGATCGGGAGGCCGCTGAAAAGCTCCTCGAAGCGCCTGGCGGCTTGCCAGTAGATTTCAGATCGTCGTTCGAGTTCGGCCACACGCTCCGACGTGGTCTGTGGATGCCCGATGATCTCGTCGCAATCTATGAGTTCAAGTGATCGCGGGGCCTTGCTCCTCAGGTGTCGCAGCATCATGAAAGCGCACGCGAGGACCGCCAGCGCTGCTGGGGGGAGCCAATGTTGGGTGAGGGCAGCGGACGCCGCGCCCAAGATCAGCAAGATCAAGAGGACCGATCCCCGAACCCAATCGACGCGATGTGCCATAGATGTGCGACCTGACGCGCAGCCTCAAAAGCCCTGTCCGCCAAGACTTCAAGTCATATATCGGCATTTGAGGGAACGAAACATAGGCGTAGCGAGGGCGTTGCGCGAGTTGCCGCGAACTTGCGCGCCCAAAAACGTCAGATTGAAGAAGCCAGTCCAGCGAGGCGCAACCGCGCCGACCTTGCCGCCTCCAACTCCTCCCGAAGCGAAATGGCAGCGTCGAGGTCGATGAACTCGAACTCGACCTCGGAACCTGGGGCCGACTGCCCGATCCGATCGAGGTCCGCCCCACAAACGACGGCGACTCGGGGGTATCCGCCGAGGGTAGGGCCGTCGGGACCGATCACCAGAAGCTCGCCGGAGGCCGTCAGTTGGACGCACCCCTCGCACACAGGGGTGCTCGATCGCTCAGCGAACCCCGGCACTGCCGGCCCGCGAAGTCGGATGCCGCGCCGGTCCGAGTCCGACCGTACGGAAAAGCTACCCTGGCGGAGGGCTTCAATCTGAAGGGGCAGGGCCTCGGGAGTGGGAAGACATCGGATGGGACCGGGCGCAAGGCTTTCGCTCGGCCCATCGAGGGAGATCGTGCGAGCCCTAGATTCGGGGGTCTCGACTTTGGGGCCCAGCGTTTGGCCCCGGGCGACCTGCAACCCGCTTACGCTGCCGAGGACTCTTCTCCCGATCCACCCGCCGGGGGTCGCGAGATAAAGGGCGTTCCCGTGCCGAAACGGGCCGACCTCGAACAGATCGCCGGGCTCCAGCGTGGCTGATCCCCCGTTCTCGAAATCGCGGCCGGCGGCGCTGACCCTGGCGATGCAACCCGCCCATGCGACGCGGACCCTTGATTGAGCCCGGAACCGACCCCCCAAGCCGAGCATTTCGAGCGCAGTGGCCGAGGGATCGTTGCCGCAAAGCGCGTTGGCCAAGCCCATCGAATGGCGGTCGGAGGCGCCTCCTCTCGGAACGCCGTAATGTCGCCAGCCGTACCGCCCCCTATCCTGCAGCGTCGACGCCCCACCGATGGCGAGGACTTCCAAGCTCATGCGCCGATCCTGTATCCGGCTGAAAGAAGCGCTTCCGTCGCGGCCCGGATGTTCTCGACACAGAGCGGATGGTCTCCATGAAAGCACAGAGAATCCACGTTGGGCGCAAGCAGCAAGGCCTGCCGAGCGACCTCCTTGGGGTCCACGAGCAACGCCCCCGGCTTCCCTCGCGGAATCAGTCGTCCATCGGGCAAGAGCCCCCTGTCCGCAAACCCCTCGGCGAAAAATACGTGGGCTGCGCGCTCGTGGGCGGTCCCCTTCAGGCCCATAAGCGGCAAGGCGAATTCGGCGAGGAGGTCGAGGAGGATCCCGTGCGCGGCGTGGCCCTCGAGAGTGGATTCGTTATAGAAAGCGCCGTGGGGCTTCACGTAAGCGGGCGGGACGAAGTAGTAGAACCGCTCCGCTTGGCGAAGAACGGACTCCTTATAGGCCCCCAACTGGTCAGGCGGCATCGGAGCGCGGCCCATGCTCGCGCGATCGGGGTAGCCCGGGTGCATCCCGATCCGAACGCCGTTCTTAAGGCACAGCCCGACGGTTTCCTCTACCAGTTCCCAACTCCCCGCATGGACCCCGCAGCAAACGTTCGCCGAGCTAGCATTGATCAGCAGCTCGCCGTCGTACGGCATCCCCTCGCCGATATCGACGTTAAGGTCGACGGCCTTCATGCTCCGGCGATCTCCTCGAAGCGGCCGAGAGGAATCGGCACGAACACGACCGAGTCACCCGGAGCGATCAGAAAGGAGGGTTCTTCCAGGTTGACGATTTCGAAAGGCGTTCGCCCGATCAGCCTCCACCCACCAGGTAACTCGTCGGGATAGATGCCGGTCTGCCGCCCCGCAATTCCCACCGAACCCTTGGGGACCCGGACTCGAGGCGAGCTCAGGCGCGGCACCCCGGCGAGGGAGGGATCGACGTACCCTAGGTACGGGAATCCTGGCGCGAATCCCACCGCAAAGCACCGGTACTCGGCGTTCGAGTGGCGGCTGATGAACTCTTCGCTGGATAGGCCGAGGATGCCGCAGACTTCTGCCAGGTCCTCGCCAAGTTCATAGCACACGGGCACCTCGACGCGCTTCGGCTCGGAGCGGCTCACCGGAAGGGGTGCGCGAAGGAGGGCTTCCAGAGAAGGCTCCTCAAACCGTTCGGGATCGACAATCAGCCCCACCGACTCATAGCAGGGCACAACTTCTTCGACTCCGGGGATCGCACCGGCCTCAATCGCGTCCCGAAGTCGTACGGCTTGTTCGCCGCAGTCTTCGATTACGATCAACCGTTCCCCAATGCGCTCGGTCCTCATTTGTTCCAGGGGAAAGGCTACCCGTGAGCCCCGAGGCCCTGCCGATTGTGTCAGGATGAAACATGGACCTTTCGCGAAGGTCGTTTTGCGTCGCTGCCGGCGCGGCGACTGCGGGCTTGATGAGGGGGCGGATTTTGCCCAACGGCACGGCGCAACCCGAGATCGCCAAGAGGAAACTCGGCAAGACCGGTTGGAACGCCACCATTTACGCGCTGGGCTCGGCCGAGATTCCCCCGGACGCCGAGGCGAGTCGGGCGATCAGCCGACTCGTCGACGCAGGCGTCAACTACCTGGACACCGCACCCAGCTATCAGAGCGCGCGTAGTGAAAAGGTGATCGGCGCGGTCATCCGAAACCGAAGAGAGAAGGTGTTCCTCGCGACGAAAACCCTCGCCCGCGACGCCGAGGGCGCTTACCGAGAGGTCCTGGCGAGCCTCGAACGTCTGCAGACCGACCGGATCGACCTTTTGCAGGTTCACGCGGTCAACGATTCGGGGACGCTCGATCAGGTCTTGCGGAAGGGCGGGGCGGTCGAGGGCCTCGAACGAGCGCGGCGGGAAGGCAAGATTCGGTTCGTCGGGATTACGGGGCACACGCGGCCTGAGGTGATTGCGAGCGCTCTGAACCGGTACCCCTTCGATTCCATCCTCATCCCCGTGAGCCCGCTCGACGTACACCTTGGGGACTTTGCGGAAGGGGTGATCCCTCAAGCCGAGAAACTGGGGATCGCCCTAGTGGGGATGAAGGCCCTGAAAGGGATCGAGCGAGCCACCGGTGGGCGGTTCGAACCCGGGCGCTTCCTCCGCTATGCGCTCTCCCTGCGGCTTTCCACCCTAACCATCGGCTTGCGTCGCGAGTCTGAAGTCGACGAGAACCTTCGCATCGTGCAGAACTTCCAGCCGATGGAGAAGGACGAGCGCCTCGCCTTCGAGAAGGAAATGAGGCAACACGCCAACGACTCGACTCTTTGGTGGAAGAAGACAGGATAGCTATGGAAGCGGCAAACGACCTCCTGCAACGACCCAACGAAGGCTCCCGGACGCTGGAGTTGCCCGTCACCTTGGAGCCTGGAGCGGTGCCTCCGGCTTATCAGACTTCGGGCGCTGCCGGGATGGACCTTCACTCGAACGAGGGCGTTGTGCTCGAACCCCTCCAGAGGAAGCTCGTCCGAACGGGGGTCCGCATCGCCGTTCCTCCGGGATTCGAAGCCCAGGTCCGACCCCGATCGGGGCTCGCCCTCCGGCTTGGGCTCTCGATGGTGAACTCGCCCGGCACGATCGACTCGGATTACCGTGGCGAAATCGCGATCATTCTGATCAATTTGGGATCGGAAGTCGTCAAACTCGAACACGGCGAGCGCATCGCCCAATTGGTGGTTTGCCCGGTGGCTCGGGCAGAAGTGAGGATCGTGGCCGAATTGAGCGAAACCGATCGAGGAGAAGGCGGCTTTGGGAGCACCGGAAGATAACCCGACCCCCAGGGTCTGCGATCGCTGTTTTGCCTCATTGGCGCCGGACGCCGAGTTCTGTGTCGAATGCGGCGCGCCTGTACCCGACGCGGCATCGGCGGAAGGTAGCGACGGCACGATCTACCCCCAGCTCGCCCGCGCGAACCTCTTTCGAATGCGCGGCGACTATCGCCAAGCGGAGGAGATTTGTCTGGCGATTTTGCGGCGGTATCCCAACAACGCCACAGCAAACGCGCTCTTAGGGGACATCAGCCAGGAGAGGGGCGACCTCGAACAGGCTGCGGAGTGGTATGACCTCGCCCTCGATTTGACCCCTGACTCGGTGCCGATCCGGCAGAAGCTCACCGTGGTCAAGGAGCGGATGGCCGAACGCGATACCGCCAACACGGCCAAACAACTCGGCCTCCCTACAACCCGGCCCAAGATCGGCTTGTACGTTTTTGGCGTGCTCGCGTTTCTGTTGGGAACCGGCGCGGCGGCGTTCTATTTGGGCCGCAACTGGCCCGTTCCCGAGTCGATCAACGTCGTCGAACAGCCGTTGGAGCTGGGCGCGACGCGCCGTTCCTCGACTGAGCCAGAAGCTCCGCCCCAGGCGCAGCCTTCAACGAGGGCCGCTGCGCCGCTCGCGAATACGGACACGGACCGCGCGCTCATCGAAGCCGTCGCCCAGCGGAACCCGAGTGGCAGCGCCGTGCTGGACATCGACTACTTCCCTAGGGGCCAGTTTGCGTTCGTGACCTATTCCGCCGGGGATGAAGACGACCCGCGAGTTCTTGGAGCCAGCATTGCCAGTTCCGTTCTCGAACAGATGCCTGAATGTCAGTCCGTCGTCCTGCGGGCAATCCGGCATTCGCAGGTGGTCTTCATCGCCGACGTCACGCGGGAATCGGTCGCTTTGACGGCTCAAACGGATTGGCAGGCGAATTACTCCAAGGTGCCCGGCGCGTTCGCCGACGCCGTGCTGAGTAGGGAGTGGACGCCGAACGCGCCTGCGCTCTCTCCCACCGATTCAGAGACTCGGCCCGCCGACCGGGGCGGCGAACAGCCCGGCGACTGAGTCTCGTTGCCAACTCTCCGAACGGTAGCGCACAATGGGCTCATGAAGCTCTCGGTCCAGCTTTTCACCCTACGCTCGAGCTGCGCGGATGACCTGGAAGGGACGCTCGAAGCCATCCGGGCGATGGGGCTAAGGTACGTCGAATTCGCTGGGCTTCACGACCACTCCCCTCTGCACGTCCGCTCATTTCTCGAAAGGCTGGGGCTGGAGCCCTCGGGATGCCACGTCTCCCTCGAACGGCTTCGGGAAGGGCTCGACGAAG